>NZ_JAYFUM010000007.1:0-306011 GCF_034929435.1 Arcicella rigui | reverse complement strand
GGTGTCATAGAACAGGAAATCGGTACCGAAGTACTTCGATACCGATTTACAGATTAAGAATAGCCATTTACAATATCCTATGGATAAGCTTTGCCCAAAATTCGGGATGACTCATGTTTGTATTTTGATGGTAAAATTTACCTTTGTTTTGAAAACAGAGTTTTTTTAAGTTTTTTGAGAGACTGGTTTTATCATTTATTTTAGGCTCTCTATTTCTTCTTTTGTCAATCCAGTAATTTCAATTATGAAATCAGTATCCATTCCTTTCTCCTTGAGCTTTTTTGCAATTTCAAAAGCCTTTTTTAACTGTCCATTATCAAAGGCTGTATCAATTACGTTTTTCAAATCTCTTGATACTTCCAACTTTTGCTTAGATACTTGAAGTTCATGTTGGGTATTTTCTGCCTTCATATTCTTTAAATTTATTCTACAAATTCACCAATTATTTTATTAGTATTGAACTTGTTAGTCTATTTCTGATACTGAATCTGTTTAAACATTTGAAAAGTATTCCCAAATAAGCGAGAATTTTGTGGTACTAAATCATAAAATATCACAAAATGGGAATACTTAGTAATAATACAATTGATACGTGGATTATCCTACATTTAACTGTTGGAAGTAGAGGGTTTGACCCCACAGTACCAATTCATGAGATAGTTAAAGCATTTCTTCATCGCTTAAAGACGGGTTGTCAATGGCGTGAATTACCCACGAAACAATTTTTTAGTAGTACAATTTTAAACCGGAATACCGTGTTACCGTAAAATATAAAATATTTTTATATTTTACATTTTACAAAATAATCTTTCATTCTATTTAGTATTAAAATAAAAGATTACTACTATTTAATGATAAACCAAAGCTATTTTATGAATTTAAAAAAATACTCAATTGTATTATACTACATTTTACTAACATTATGTTCGGTTAAAAGTAATATATCATTTGCTCAAACGAAGGTTGTAGCTTCTAATGTAGAATTACAAAATGAGATGCTGAAAATAAGCTTTAATATTTCTACTAATTCTATGTGTTTAAACTTGTTTAAAGTCGAATTAATTGAAACCAAAAGCAAAAAGAAAACAGTAATTAATCATATTAGCGGTGAATTGAATAATTTAAATTCTGGTAACCACACGGTATTTTGGGATTTCAAACAAGATGGCATTTTTGTTGATAGTGAGTTTGAGGTAATTATTCAATTAGAACCTTGTGGCGAAACAGAACCTAAACCAAGCCAAAATGAGAATAAATTTGTTTATAAACCTCACAGTGTAGGTATGAAAATTGGAGTCTTAGGAGTCGGAATCTTGTCAGGTTTTTTTGCAAATTCTATTAAAAGAAATTTTGATTCTAAAGTTGAAATTCTGAAGTCGATAGAGAGTAGTTTCCCATTGGTAGACGGATATTTTATTTCAAAAAATGGCATAAATACTTGGAATACAGCTTATACCGACGCTCAGAATGCACAAAAGACAGCTTTATTAAATACAATGGTGGCTGTAAGTGTACTATCTCTTGGTTATGAAGTTCTGTTGCTGACAACAAAAGTAAAAGTACCAGAAAGCAAATTTAGTCTGCAGTTACCATCAAATTCATCAGGATTGTCACTAATATATAAATTTTGATAAAATGAAGCATAAATATTTACAGATTTTATTTTATTTTATTTTCCCAATTGCTGTTTTGGGACAGATTAAAATTAATACGATTCAATTAAAAGAAGTGAAATGGTTTCAGCCAGTATTACTAGATGCTAATAATATTTATATAACAAATGTGAATCAAATTACTGTAGAGTGCAAAGCTATTTGTTTAGTTACTTTACAAAAAGAGGATTTTAGTGTATGGGTAGATAATAAGTTAATAAAAGGTGAATCCGAATGTTTAAATAATCAGTTTAAAGCAGTAATAGAAATCAGTAAAGATGAAAATCATGAAATTTATATTGCTGTAACAAAAGGACAAACGACTGTAAAAACCAGTATATTAAATATCAGTCGTCCTCCTAAGAAGAAACGTATTGCATTGCTTATTGGTAATTCAAAATATCAATATGGTACATCTCTTGGCAACAATCCGATTAATGATGCAAATGATATGGGAGAGAGACTAAAATCATTAGGATTTGAAGCCACAGTAATAATTAATGCGAATTTGCAAACAATCAAAGAATCTATCAAATTATTTCAAATAAAAGTGAAAGATGCTGAAATTGCAACCTTTTTTTATGCTGGGCATGGAGTGGAAATTGATGGGAAAAAATATATAATTCCAGTTGATGCAGAACTAAAATCTCCAATTGATGCAAGAGATGATGCATATAATATTGAGACTCTTTTTGATCGCTTACAATCAGGTGGAGCAATTCATAATTTAATTATTTTAGATGCTTGTAGAGATGATCCATTTCGAGCACAAGAACTATCATATAGTAATACCTCAAGAGGATGGAGTAATGTTAGCCGTGGCTTCACTCCTATAGAGTTAGAAAAAACGGATAATGGAAACACTTATTTGGCAATGGCAACGAGTTGGGGTAAAAAAGCTCAAAATGGGGATGGACGTAATGGTGTGTACACAGCCAACTTACTAAAAAATCTAAGAGCCGGAGAAAGGTTGGAAAAAGTTTTTGATAAAACAGGAATAAATGTCAAGGAAGAAACTCAACAAAAACAAAATCCTCAATTTATCAAAGAAATATCATTAGATAGAGAATTTACTTTTTAGAATTAATAGGAACTATTTAAATTGACTACAATGAATAAACAAATTAGAATCTTCATTTATTTTACATTGATATTGACCAATTTAGGCTGTTCTCTGGAATTACCAATTAACAGAAGTTTTAAACAATGTACTAAGACAGCTAATATAACGTCTGTATCTACTCCATTAACACCACTTGATTTAAGTTTAAATATTATTGGTAATACAACGGATATAGATACTGTTGTGTGGTTCATTACAAAAGGGGGAATGGAAATTTTTCGTAGTAATGCCTTAGCTAATAGTCCTTTTTCTCTTACTACTCCAACATTAACTGAAGACGGTAATTTTACCATTACAGCGAGAATAACAGATAAATGTAGCGATAGATATGAAATTACTACAACTTATAGTTATTTTTCTCCTACAGTGTTGAATATCTCAATGGTTCAAGTGGAAGGTGGAACTTTTCAGATGGGAAGTAGTAGTGGGGAAGCTGACGAAAAGCCTACACATCCTGTTACTTTAAGCAGTTTTAGCATAGGGAAGTATGAAATTACTCAAGCACAATGGAGAGCGGTAATGGGAACAAATCCAAGTGGATTTCCTAATTGTGATAATTGTCCAGTTGAACAAGTCCTATGGGATGAAATACAAGTTTTCATATCTAAGCTAAATAGATTAACAGGGAAAAAATATCGCTTACCAACTGAAGCTGAATGGGAATTCGCTGCAATAGGAGGACTTTTAAGTAAAGGATATACATATTCTGGGAGTAATTTAATTGATGAAGTCGCATGGCATGGTGCAAATAGCGGAAAAAAGACTCATGAGGTAGGACAAAAGAATAAAACTAATGAATTAGGTATTTACGATATGACGGGTAATGTTTGGGAATGGTGTAGCGATTGGTATAGTCCTTATCCAAAAGACCCGAGTACAAACCCTACTGGTCCAAGTTCTGGGACTGTACATGTTTTGCGAGGAGGTGGATGGGATAGTGGACTTCCTAATTCACGTGTACTCAACCGTGAAGGATCAGTTCAAACGGTTTTACGAGATAGTGATTATGGTTTCCGTTTAGTTATGAGTCAAAATTAAAACATAATCAATAATATGACAAATTTGAATATTCAATATGGGACATCCATGATTTTAGGATTGTATCATCCTTAAAAAGCTATGCTAAAAAAAATCTCAAGGCTTACAGCTTAAAAGCTATTTCCCAAACTTCCCTCCAAAGAAATCACCTTTGTTCCATGTTGGGGCGGTGTTTTCGTTGGCGGTAAAATAACCGATTAGGAAATTTACTTTTACGTGTGTTGCCGCTGCTTGGAAGTCGAAAGGCTGATTCATGTCGTCTTGTGGCGTGTGATAAATGGTACTTCGCCAAGCTACGTCCGATTTACTTCTGTCAACGCTATCTTCTGGCACAGTCATAAAGCCACTTTTGATAAATAATGCTGGAATACCTTTTTTGATAAAACTAAAATGGTCGCTTCTTACAAAAACCACTTGCTCAGGGAACGGGTCGGGACTTACCTTTAAATTCAGTACTTTCGTAGCCTGTGCTACTTGTTTTGAAAGACTTGAATGTTGTGCTCCATAAGGCACAATATCTAAAATCGGGTGAAAGAAAAATGGCATATCAATCGCTAAATTGGCTACCATTTTAGCATCTTTGATAGGAAGATTATTAGCGAAATAATCAGAACCTAACAAGCCGTATTCTTCGCCCGTTACCACCGCAATAATAATAGAACGCTTGGGAGCTTTGGGCAAGGCACGATAAGCATGAGCAATTTCTAAAAGAATAGAAACTCCAGAAGCGTTGTCGTGAGCTCCATTATAAATTGAATCATTTTTCACGGCTGCACCAATACCGAAGTGGTCGAGATGGGCGGCATACACTACGTACTCATCTTTTAATTTCGGGTCGCTTCCTTCGATTACTCCTACTAAATTTGAACCTTGCACAAACTGATAAGCCGTTTTTACTTTCAGTTTTGCAGAGATATTTAGCGGAAAAGATTGAGCTTTATTGGCTTTGGCATTGGCGTAAATTTCCTCCGCTTTTTTGCCTGAATTACTGAATAGTTTTTCGGCATATTCATTGTTTAGAGTAACGATTCCTTTCAATTCGGGGAAACCGTCTTTGGCAATATTGTTTTCGTCCAACCATTTAAAAGAGCCTTGTTTCGAGCGACGCACTGTGGCATCCCAAGTACTTCTTTTGTCGGTTGGTACGCTGAAAGTAATTGCTCCAACAGCTCCACGCTTGATTGCCTCGTTGAATTTTACGGTATTGTTGGTAAAGTATGCACGCTCGTTTGAACCAAAAGATTCTGGTGCGGCATTGAGCATTACTACAATCTTACCTTTTACATCAATGTTTTGGTAATCGTCATAATTCAATTCGGGAGCATGAACGCCAAAGCCTACAAAAACCAAAGGAGCTTCGATTTCAGAATTTTCATTAATAAAATTCGGACTGAAAATAAAGTGTTTGTTGTAGTCTAAAACCTCCTCTTTTCCGTTGACGAACAAAGATAAAGTACTTTCTTTTTCTCGAACGATGCCTTTTCTAAGCGGTACTTTTTGCAAATAAGAATTGCCGTTGATGGCGGGCTTCAAACCCAAAGCCATAAATTGTGTTTCGATATACTTTGAAGCCAAAGCAAAACCACGTGTTCCGGGCTGGCGACCTTCCAATAAATCATCTGAAAGATAGGTCATTGTGGCTTTAATCGCATCAGGATTGATGGCTTGAAGGGCTTTTTTAGGAACAGATTGCCCGAATATTTGGGATTGAATACTCAAAAAGCATAAACAAAGCCCAAGAAGTACTTTTGTTTTCATATTGAATGATTGATAAATGTTGATGAATACTACAAAACAAAAACTTATTAGTCAGTTTTCAAAGCTATTCTTTTGTAGTTAATTCAATCTGCGTATTTCGTGGCATCGGCAGTTAGCTTTATCTCAACTACTTTTTTTCATTAAAAAGACTGACAAATCTCATATTTTCCTGTAAAAATGGGGCTTAGTTTTGAATAAAAATAAAGAATATGAACTGGGGTAAATCAATTATATTAAGTTTCGTCGTGTTTGCTGGTTTTATTGGTACGATGGTCTATAAAATGGCTACTGCCAAAGTAGATTTAGTGAACAAAGATTATTATCAAAAAGAGCTAAATTATCAAGAGCAGATTAATAAACGTCAGAATTCCTCTCATTTCAATACGCAAAAAACAATGACTTATTCCTCTGAAAACCAAACGCTAAGAATTGGGTTTCCAACGCACGTTAGTAAAGGAAGTGTTACTTTTTTTCGCCCTTCCGACAAACGTTTAGACTTTACCGTACCTGTACCCAAGTCTTCTATTTTTGATTATTCTACGGAGAAATTAGCAAAAGGCAAGTGGAAAGTACAAGCTACTTGGACAGACGGCATCCGTGAGTATTATTTAGAAGATGATGTAGAAATTAAATAAACCATATTGCCACTTTACACACAAACCATTTTTATGCTTTCCGTAACACGGAATTTCATTTCGTGAAACAAAATTTTTATAATGAACATTCTTTTTTCAATAGCTTTTATGACAGGTCTGGCAGGCAGTTTTCACTGTGTTGGAATGTGCGGCCCGATTGCCCTCGCCTTACCTGTCGGGAAGCTAAGTTATGTTCAAGCTACCCTATCTCGGATTTTATACAACCTTGGTCGAATTATCACTTACAGTACTTTTGGTTATGTTTTTGGCTATTTCGGAAGTCAGCTTTTTGTGGCTGGATTTCAGCAACAGCTATCTATTTCAATAGGATTGTTGATGATACTTTTTATCATTCCAAGCAAATTAGCGGCTTTTAATCCTTTTCTAAAAATTGCACATATTTTACAAAAAAGTCTGGGAGGTTTCTTGTCATCAAAGAGTCTCATTGGTTTTCTGATGCTTGGCATACTGAACGGACTTTTACCTTGTGGGATGGTTTATATCGCTTTAGCAAGTGCAATGGCTACTTCTTCGCCTTTTGAAGGAGCAATTTTTATGGCACTTTTTGGCTTAGGAACAGCTCCGCTGATGTTTTCTGTAAGTATTTTACCCAAATTTTTGAGTTTGAATGCACGCAAAAAAATCAATAAATATTTGCCCGTGTATTCGTTCTTATTGGCTGTTTTTTTTATCGTTAGAGGTTTGAATTTAGGCGTACCATATATTAGTCCTAAATTTGAAAAAACACCTACCAGCCAAAACTTATCGGTTTGTCATGGAAAGATAAATCCATAGTAAATCATAATAATTTCAAATTACAACGTTGTTATTATCCAGAACTATTTGGGAATAATCCTAAAAAACTCAAGCCATGAAAAAGATTCTTGTTCCAACAGATTTCTCAAATCTATCGCTTCTTGCTTTAGATGCTGCCGTAGAAATTGCCAGTCAATCAAACGCAGAAATATTGCTTTTCCATTCACAAGCATTGCATTACTTAATCAGCTCTGACCCATTTCCCGTAACGATGTTACCAAATGTTGATTTAGATTTGTATAAGTATGAATTGGACGAAGCCACCAAAAAATTAAATAATATCGCAGAAGCACCGATTTACAATGGTGTAAAAATTACGCCAGTACTATCGGATAGTTATACGCCTATCGAAGACGTTATTGCTGAAAAATCATTTGAAGTAGATTTAATCGTAATGGGTTCGGCAGGTGCTGATGGATGGAAAGAGCTATTCAGTCGCTCGAATGCTGAATCAGTAATCAGAAATGCTCATTGCCCAGTTTTGATTGTGAAGGAGTCTGATAAAAAATTCAAAATGAAGCGTGTAATGATAGCCGTTGATTTTGAAACCAGAATCAACCCTAATTTTATCACTAAATTACTGAATACTAAAACCAAAATCACTTTTGTATATATCAATACTCCTGATGGTTTTGAAGACAGCCACACTACTACAAGCAAAATGTATAAGCTTGCCGACGAATTAGGCATCAAAGAAGTAGATTTCTTGATTTATAATTATTATGGCATTGCGAAAGGAATTATTGCTTGTGCGAAAGATTTAAAATCCGACATGATTGTCCTAACCACCAATAGCAGAAAGGGCTTGAGCCTACTTTTTGCAGGAAGTGTTACCGAAGACGTAGCTAATCATTCAGAAATTCCTGTTTTAGCTTTAGTTTAAGTAACCTTCCACTTTTTCCCCAAGAGTATTTAAGTAGTGATTTGAAAAAGTAATGGGTGATTAGTTTTTAATCATTAGCTATTTACAAATTCAAAAACGTAGTCTAAATTTCATTCATTACTTAATAAAAAAGGTGGTCAGAAATTAATTTTCTGACCACCTTTTTTATTAAGACAATAAAGACATT
Source organism: Arcicella rigui (assembly GCF_034929435.1). Taxonomy (NCBI): domain Bacteria; kingdom Pseudomonadati; phylum Bacteroidota; class Cytophagia; order Cytophagales; family Flectobacillaceae; genus Arcicella; species Arcicella rigui. Next base: position 297,919 of record NZ_JAYFUM010000007.1, on the reverse strand, counting down.
ACTTAACAGCCTCAACAGATTTCTTTCTGAAATACTTATCTCTGATTCTTTCATTGATGTAATACATACAAGGTACGATTACCAAAGTAAGAATAGTTGAGAAAGTAAGACCATAAATGATTGTCCAAGCCAAAATATTCCAGAACGCTGCACTGTCTGAACCAGTATGAATATGTGGATTCAGTTCAGTAAACATCGCTACGAAGTCGATACTTAAACCAATCGCCAAAGGTACTAAACCTAATACTGCGGCTGCGGCTGTAAGAATTACCGGCGTTAAACGAGTACTTCCTGCTTCAACGATAGCTTGCTTCAATGGATAACCTCTGTGTAATAATTCATCGGTAAATTCTATCAAAAGAATACCATTTTTTACCACAATACCCGCCAAAGCAATAATACCAACACCCGACATAATTACTGAGAAGGTTTGTCCGAATGCCATAAAACCTAACAATACACCGATGAACGAAAGTAAAATAGTAACGAAAATGATAATTGGTTTAGAAATAGAGTTGAACTGCATTACTAAAACCAAGAAAATCAAGATGACTGCCGCTAACAAAGCACCGCCCAAGAAAGTACCTGTTTCTTGCTGGTCTTCTTGCTCGCCACCCATACGAATGGTATAGCCACTTGGTACGTCCATATCGTCAACCAAACTTTGAATATCTGCCACAATTTCATTGGCGTTATAACCTTGTACAACGTTTGAACTTAAAGTAACTACACGTTCTTGGTTCTTACGGTTGATTTGGCTAAATGAAGTTGAATACGAAATATTAGCAATTGAATTTAAAGGTACTTCACGAAGTACGCCACCCATTACCATATCTCTATACACAATATTCATACTCAATAATTTTTCAATCTGATTTCTATCTTCAGATTTGATTCTTAACTGAATTGGATACTCATCCTTATCATCTCTAAATTTAGAAATCTCAGTACCAAACAAAGCAGTACGCACAGCTAATGCTACTTGTGATGAAGAAATACCTTCACGTTGAGCTTTTTCTTTATCAACATCAATGATAATTTCTGGTTTGTTGGTAATCAAATCTGATTTTAATTCTTCAATTCCTTGAATACCAGATTTGTCGATAGCACTACGTACTACTTTTTCTAATCTTGCCAATTCTTTGAAATCATCCCCTGCAATTTCAATCGCAATCGGAGCTCCAGTTGGTGGTCCGTTGTTTTCTCTATCTACCGAAATAGTTGAACCTGGCAATGGCAAGGCTTTAATCGCTTTACGTACTTTATCTAAAATTACTTCTGAAGAAATACCTCCACGATTAATTTTACTTACGAATGCTACTGTTACTTTAGATTTTTGTGGAGTTGGAGCTCTGTCTGGATTGGTAGGGTCACCCGCATTTTTACCTACGTTAGAAATCACCGAGTTTACAATTCCTTCAGCATTTTCTCTTTTCAATACTGCAAAAACCTCTTTCTCAATCACTTTCGTTACAGAATCCGTTACTCTGGCATCTGTACCAATCGGCATATTGTTGTAGATATAGATATAATCTGGGTCGCCACTTGGGAAGAAAATCACTTTTGGTTTCACAATTCCCATCAACACAAATGTGAAAACCAATAAACCAATCATGGCAATTACCGCAAAAACGGGTCTGTAACCTGTAATTACCCAAGAGATTAATTTTTGATAATTATTCTTGAAAGCAGGTAAAGATTTTTCTTGGAATGGAATAATGATTTTTGGCGTTAGGATAAAGTGATTGAAAACATACAAGGCAAGTATAAATACAAAGAAGTTTCCTAAACCAATATTTACTAAATAGCCCAAACCTGCACAAACTGCTAAAATAATAGCTGGTTTTTTCAAGGATTGTACACTTGTATCAACGTGTTCGTTTTCGTCGTGGCGTTCCATGAACGATACTGCAAAGACAGGGTTCATCACATAAGCCACAATCAAAGAAGCAATCAAAGTACAAATCAAGGTAATCGGTAAGAATTTCATAAATTCACCCACAATACCCGGCCAGAAAAGTAATGGCACAAATGGCATTACAGTCGTTACTGTTCCTGATAATACTGGTACAAATACTTCGGAAGCTGCCAACTGTACGGCATCCACAATTGAAATATGACGATAACGGTTGAAAATACGGTGAGAGTTTTCGATTACCACAATGGCATCATCTACCACAATTCCAAGCCCCAAAAGGAAGGCAAAAAGTACAATGGTATTCAGCGTAAAGCCTAAAAAATACAATGGAATAAATGCCAACAAAGCTGATAGAGGTACTGATAAACCTACGAAAATAGCATCACGAACACCCATGAAGAACATCAATACCAATACTACGAAGATAAAACCTAAGATAACGGTATTAATCAAATCGTTGATGTCGCCTTTTGTTCTTTCAGATGAATCGGCTGTGATTTTTACTTCTAAACCTTGTGGTAAACGTGTTTCTTTTGCTTCTTCGATAATTTGTTCAATTTTTTCAGAAGCCGCAATCAAGTTAGCACCACCACGTTTGATAACGTTCAGCGTAACTACTTTTTTGTTGTTCAAACGAGCGAAGTCTTGTTGTTCTTCGCTACTGTCGATGATTTCGGCAACATCGCCCAAACGAATCATTGCACCAGAAGAAGAACGAAGTCTGATGTTTTGAATTTGTTCCATCGACTTAAATTCTCCTTTTACTCTTAGCGTTCTACGAATGCCTTCAACGTTCAGTTCACCGCCCGAAATGTTTACGTTTTCGCCTTGAATAGCCGTCTGAACATCATAGAAAGTAAGTCCAGAAGATTGTGCTTTGTATAAATCAAGGTTTATCTGGATTTCACGAGTTAAAGCACCAACAATATCCACACGAGTAATTTCTGGTAAACCTTCGATTTCGTCTTGTAAATCTTCAGCGAAATCTTTCAATTTTGCCAAAGGAAAATTACCTGCCAAGTTGATGTTCATAATCGGAAACTCCGAGAAGTTTACATCTTGTACAACTGGCTTTTTGGTTAAATCTTTTGGCAACTGAACGATGTCAACTTTGTCTTTTACTTTACGCAAAGCATCATCAACTTTTACGTCAGGATTAAATTCAACCAAAATGATTGAGAAATCTTGTAATGAATTTGATTTTACTCTTTTTACCCCAGCAATCGTCTTGATTTGCTTTTCAATTGGTTTTGTAATGGTGTTTTCAATATCACCGGGAGTTGTTCCAGCATAAATCGTTTGCACATAAATCTGTGGTACTTTAATGTCTGGAAATTGTTCTTTTGGCAAAATATTGTAAATCACAATACCTACCACAAACAATACAACGGTAAAGAGATAAACAGTTTTTTGGTTGGAAGCGAGCCAGCCAATCATATTAAATATAGCCCCAGAACCATGCTTTTCGTTGGTGAGGGCTTCGTTTTCTTCTTGCTCTTTCATGATAAGATTTTGAGTGATGGTAAGGAAAAATGGGTTTAGCTTGCTTGATTAAATATTAATAAGCTACTGGTGTTCCATCTACCAATTCTTGATAACCTTGTGTAATTACCAAATCTCCTGCACTAAGTCCTTCTAAAATTTCAATACTTCCGTTATAAGAAATACCTGTTTTAACTACTTTGCTACGAGCTATTTTTTTACCATTTTCAGTAACAGCTACGTAAACAATATCTCCTAATTCAGTTTTTTGAATGATATTTTGGCTTACAACCAAAGTATTAGGTTTTGTTAAATCATTGATGTTGATTACAGCCAATTGATTTGGTTTTAATGAACCTCCCAAATTTGGAATATTCGCTTCGATACCGAATGTTCTTGAAGCAGGGTCAACTAAGGCATTTACTACCGAAATTTTTGTAGTAATTTCTTTGTTGATGTCTGGGAATTTTACCGTCAAGCTTGCTCCTTGTTTTACAGAACCTACATAAGTATCTGCAACTTTAGCTGTGATTTTCAAATCACCAAGGTTCACAATTTGTCCAATAGCAAAACCTGGAGAACCAATTTCGCCTACTTTCTGATTCACTTTTTCGATAGTTCCCGAAATCGGAGCATATACTTTACTCATCGCCAACTGTGTTTCCATCGTAGCCATGCGTTTCTCCAAAGATTCTTTATTCGCTTTTGCTTGAAGAAACTGTACTTCTGTGCCGATTTGTTGTTCCCAAAGGGCTTTTTGTTTGTTGAAAAGCGTAACGGCTAATTCATGTTGGTTTTTGATTTCAGCCAAAGTTTCTTTCAAAACGGCATTATCAAGCGTAGCTACCAATTGTCCTTTTTTCACAGCTTGGCCTTCTACTACAAAAATTCCAGTAATAGCACCACCCATTTGTGGTGTTATTTGTACAATATTTTTAGAAGTAACTACCCCTTGTGATTCGATGAAGTGTTTGAAATTTTCAGCTTGAATTGGCGAAACAGCTACCGTAATTACTTTCGCTTCTGCTTTTTGTTCGCTTTTGCCTAATTCTTTTTCAAGAGCTTTGATTTTCGTTTCAAGTGCTTTTTGCTCAGATTTCAAGGCTGCTAATTCAGCTTTTTTATCTGGTTTACTGCATGAAGTAAAGAATAAAGAGCTTGTCAGTACGCTTCCGATGAGCAATAATTGAAGCCCCTTTAGTTGAGAGGTATTGTGTGTTTTCTGTAAAGATTTCATGTCGATATGATTATAAATGTCTTGAGTGATGTCGTTTAAAATTATTCGTTGTAAAGTCTTCCCAAAGCTTTGTCTAAATCTACTTTTGCTACTAAAGCATTATAGAAAGTAGTGAAGTAATTGGTTTGAGCTTCCTTGTAAGCAATTTCTGCATTTACTACTTCCAAATTAGAACCAACGCCTTGTTGATACTTTATTTTTGAAACTCTTACTACTTCTTTCGCCAATTCCATATTTGCTTTTTGTTCTTGTAAAGTTTCAAAAGCGTTTTTCAAAGTAATTTGTCCTTGTGAAATTTGTAAGTCGATAGAGTTTTCTAACAATTCAAAACCGTTTTTAACTTTTTGTAAAGTGTTTTGCGACTGTACAATTTTGAATTTCTTCTGGAAACCATCAAAAATCGGAATCTGAATAGAAAAACCTAACGTAGCAGCATTGAACCAAGGTTTTGAAACTAAATCAGAGAATTTCGGACGACCAGCCGAGTAATTATAGCCACCGTTCAACAGTACTCTTGGCAAGTAAGCAACTTTCTGATTTTTCAAATCCAATTCTGCCAAGTGTTTCTGTGTTTCTAAAATAGAGTACTCGATTCGGTTAGCATATTTAAACTCTCCTTGGGTTTCAGGAAGTACCTCTCCTAACTTGATGTCTTCGAGTTTGTCTGTCAATTTAATAACATCACTTACTTTTTTACCCATTTGGAATTTTAGCAATTGGTAGCTCAAGTCTTGTAAACGTTCCACATTTTTTGTTTCAGTTTTCAAGTTACTCATCTGTACTTCAAGGCGTTGCACATCTATTTTTTCAGCAAAACCTTGTACATTCAAAGCTCTTGTATCTTTCAAAAGAGAATCCAAACGACCAATGTTCAACTTCAACAATTTGATTCGTTCGTCATTTACCAAAATGCTATAATAAGCTTTGGTCACATTTTCAGCCGCTTGTTGCTTAGTTTGCGTTAATGTTTTTTTCGATAATTCTTTATAAACATCAGCCGCTTTCAAGCCCAACAAGTACGAGCCATCAAATAAAATTTGGCTAAGGTTTAAGCCCGCTTGTCCACTATTAGCAACCCCAAATTCAGCAGCGATTACGTCGCCTTCTTTAGCAGTTGGGTCAAAAGTTTTAGCAGGAATAAATACTTTTTGGATGATTAAGTTATTGGTATAGTTTACATTACCACTTACTTGTGGCAAGCCAATACCTTTCAATTCGCTCACTCTTGCTTCAGCATTTAGAATATCAATCTGAGCATTTTTGATTGAGATATGATTTTTTATCGTGTAGTCCACTGCTTCACGTAGCGTATAACTTTCTTGAGCTTTTACGTTTAGAGAAGTAAGGAATATACTTAAAATCAGCAGGTTAATCGTAAGGAGTTTTTTCATTGCTTATTACTTTTGTTGGTATTCATTGTACGTTAGAGTTCCTTTTTCTGTCAATACTCCCCTGATAAAATGGTCTAAAAGCTCAAGCTGAACTTCTACCAGTGAGAATTGACTTGGTGAAAATATGTTGGGGTCGAAGCCCATTTCTATTTGTTCTAAGTGCATTCTTGACAAAACTTCTACATTAATGGAAGCCCTGAAAACACCTTGCTTAATTCCCTCAGTTAGGTCGTTTTTGATTTTCTCTAAGATGAAATTTTGCTTATGTTCCAGAAATAAATTCCAAGCTCTTGGATGATATTTCTTAATGTCAAAAAATGTAGAGGGATTGATTTCCGCAAATGCCTGTTTAAACAACTCCATCGACTTTACCATGCGGTCGATAACATCTTTTGAGCTATTTTCCAACTCTTCCCATTCGCATTTGTCTTCGGATATTTCGTTTGAAATCAATTGAAATACAATGTCGTCTTTATCGACAAAGTGTAAGTAAATTGTTTTTTTAGAAATGCCCAGTGCATTGGCAATATCATCCATCGTTACAGATTTTACTCCATAGCGAAAAAATAATTCTCTTGCTTTGCTGATGATTCTTTCTTTTATCTCCAATTGAATTGTTGAATTATTTGTAGTTAGGAAACTTTCGAAACTTTTAAAGTTCTTCTTTTACAAAACTATGGAAACTTTCGTTTCGTTCAAAGTTTTTTATAATTTTTTTGAGAAATGGTTCTATGCTTTGATAAATGGTAGGAATATCCGAGTAGTATTATTGCTTATTACAGTGATGTTTAAGCAGAAAAATAGCCTCAAAGCTGGCTTTGGTATAGAAAAAAATTTTGTATTTTTTTTAGTTACAGTCAAAAAAGACTTAAACAATTAAACAAGATTTCATGTAAAAAGGTTTCTAAAATTTTAAATTAAAGGGATTTTTTTTCATCATTTATTTTTGATAAAACATAGATAACCTTTTTTTAATACTTCACTAACAAGAGGTGGTATAAAACAAAAAGCTCCTACACAAAACGTGTAGGAGCTTTTCAGAAGACAATTTAAAGTACTTTACCAAGGAAATGATACAAGTGACTTTTGTGTAAAGTGAAGTCTTTTTCAAGCACCTCGAAGGCTGAACGCTGGCGTTCATGAATTAGCTCCATTTGCTCGTCAAACAAAAATCGTTTGTCTTGTGCATAATCAGCAAAAAGCTGTTCTTGGATTTGAATGCCAATCGTCAGGTTATCTATCACTTCACCCGTATAAGTAAACTGATGTTCAAAATCTACCAATGTTTTTAGTAGGTCTTCGTCTGTATTTTTCTCTTTTACTTCATTCAACAGCTTCTTAAAATACTGTACTTCGCCTGCATAAAATCTTAGAGATTCCATCCACTTGTTGTTTTCATGATGACATACATCAAATTTCATTTCCTTATTGGTTAAAGTACTTTTGATAAAAACTTATAAAACTCGTGTTTGGTAGTAATAAATTCGTTTTCAAATGCCTGATAACGCTCACGGATTGTGTTGTGATGGTCGTAGATTTCTTCGCCCAAAAGGAAATCTCTTCCTAAAGCATCATCTTCAAAACTCCATTCTTCTTGATTAATGTGTAATAAAAGTTCTTCAGATTCTTTTTGAAGATTGCCTAATCTTACATCAAAAACAAAAACAGGATTAAGCACTTCCAAGGAAGTATTTTTACTTTTAACGTTATCTTGCAATGTTAGAAAATAAGTCAACTCTTCACGATAAAAAGCTAAATTTTGCAACCATTTTACGTTTTCTCTGTGATAAACTCCATACTTAAACACCTGAGTATCATAAATTGCATTTTCTGTAATTTCCATGTTTGTATTAGTTTGATTTTGAATTATTTATATACAAAGCTGGCAATAATTATGACAATTTTATAGCACGAAAATCATATTTAAGTATGAGATATGTCAAGATTTATTTCTTCCTATTAAGCAAATTTGTACCTTTATTTACACAAATAGTAAATCCATGGACTTTCCTTTTAATAAGATTCTTCTAAAAACTATTTTAGAAGATACTTCGGCCTTTATGGGCGTATATAATTTTTCGGAACATCGCTACGAATTTATCAATCAGGTTGGCTTAAAAATGCTTGATGTTTCTGATTTGGATGCTTTTACAGAAAAGTATCCACATGGATTTAGAAAAGATAAACTCAATATTCGTAATCATGATGCTATTTCTACGCATTTAGCAACAGAACATACTTGGATTGAGGAAACGCTTTTTGAAACCCACAATCAAACTCAGTTTTGGGGTACTTTGCAGATTTCAATGTTTGAAGACAGCAACGTCGTTTATTACTTGGTTCGTATTGATGACATTTCTTTCCAGAAAAAAACCGAACAGGAACTCAAAGAAGGCAACGACCGCTTTGAAGCCTTGTTTATGCACGCTGCCATTGGCTTAATTATGGTTGACCTCACGGGCAATATTGTTTTGTCTAACCGATACGCCAATGTAATGTTTGGGTACGAGTACGGCGAATTGGAAGGGAAAAAATTAGAAATACTTATTCCGCAAAATATTCGAGAAAAGCATAAAGTTACTTACAACAAATATACTCAATCCCCGCAGGCTCGTCCGATGGGGATTGGACTCGACTTGAAAGCTCGTAAAAAAGACGGTACACTTTTTCCTGTCGAAATTAGTTTAAGCCATTTTAAGTCTGGCGACCAGCCTTATTTTATCTCATTTATCAACGACGCCACTTTCAAGAAAAAAGCTGAAATGGATTTGTTGATAAAAACCACTGAAATTCAAAAATTGAACGACAGCCTTGAGAAAGAAGTAATCAATCGTACCAATGCTTTGGTAGAAACACTCAAGAATTTAGAGCAGAAGAAAAAAGAGTTGGAAGTAGCCTTGAACAAAGAAAAAGAATTGGGTGAACTGAAATCACGCTTTGTTTCTATGGCTTCACACGAATTTCGTACTCCGCTCACAGCAATACTTTCGGCGGCTTCTTTGATTGAAAAGTACAGCAAAACCGAAGACCAACCCAAACGTGAGCGACATACCCAAAGAATTATGAATGCCGTTGGGAATCTTACGGATATTTTAGAGGAATTTCTGTCGGTTGGGAAACTTGAAGAAGGAAAAATTGAAGCCAAAATGGACATTTTTGATATTCCAAAACTGATTCAAGAAACGATTACTGACCTCAACACGATGGTTAAAAACAACCAACAGTTTGATTATCATCATATTGGCGACCACCACGTTTGTCTCGACAAATCACTTTTCAGGAAAATTGTGCTTAATCTTGGCTCAAATGCCGTAAAGTTTTCAAATGACAGTTCTATCATAAAAATAACGACAGAAAAACTGAAAAATATGTTGATTCTGAGGGTTTCAGACCAAGGAATTGGTATTTCGGAAGAAGATCAAAAGCATCTTTTCGACCGTTTTTTCAGAGGTGCAAATGCCATCAACATTCAAGGCACAGGCTTGGGCTTACATATAGTAGCCCGTTATGCCGAATTACTGAATGGTAAAGTGGTAGTAGAAAGCCAATTAAATTCGGGAACAACTTTCAGTATTCGATTTAGATTGTAATAAATTACGTTGATTTGTTGAAACGGACAAAAATTATTGTCATCTTTAACCTAAAATAGCTATTTTAGCCTGTTCTAATCAATTAGGCTCAACGAAGATTGATTAGAATAGGACATCAACGAGGTCAAAATACAATCACATGAAAACAATACTCTTAATCGAAGATAGTGACGATATTAGAGAAACTACTGCTGAAATTCTGGAGCTTGCCAGTTATAACGTATTAAAAGCTGAAAATGGAAAGATTGGGGTAGAAATAGCCCAGCAAACTAAACCAGATTTAGTAATTTGTGATATTATGATGCCTATCCTTGATGGTTATGGTGTCTTGCATATCTTTAGTCAAAATCCAAGTTTACAAAATATTCCATTTATTTTCCTGACAGCCAAAGCCGAACGCTCTGACCATAGAAAAGGTATGGAAATGGGGGCTGATGACTATCTGACAAAGCCATTTCAAGAAATTGAACTACTCAATGCGATAGAAAGCCGTTTCAAAAAAATTGAAAATCTTTCAAAATCGTTCCAAAATACACAAGAACAACTCGAAGAATTATATCAACAAGCCAAAGAGTATGTGGATATAAATTCGTTGTCAAAAGATAGAAAAGTATCTTCTATCAAGAAAAAACAGCTTATTTATGCCGAAGGAGACGAACCTATCAAGTTTTATTTCTTGAAAACGGGGAAAATCAAAACCTTTCAGTCGAACAGAGATGGCAAAGAGTTCGTCACAGGATTGTACAATTCTGGTGATTTCTTTGGACACATCGCTATTGTAGAAGCAAGCGAATATCAGGAATCAGCAGAGGCTTTAGAAGATTCTGAAATCATTGGTATTCCGAAAAATGATTTTTTAGAGTTAATTACTCGTAATCAATCAGTTGCGAATAAGTTTATCAAAATGCTCGCAAATGACATTCAGGAAAAAGAAAAGCAATTGACACAAATGGCGTATAATTCCCTACGGAAGCGAACAGCCGATGCTTTGGTAATGCTCTCAAAAAAATACAAAACAGAAAATCAGCATAAATTTTCAATTAGAATCTCCAGAGATGATTTGGCTTCATTAGTTGGCACTGCCACTGAATCCTTAATTCGTACTTTAAGCGACTTCAAAGCCGACAAACTTATTGAAGTAAATGGAAGTGAAATTACGATTATTGAAGAACAAAAATTGGCGAATTTGAGAGGTTAAGAGCAATTTGTGCGATGAAGTGCTATTCAATTTATTATTACTAATCTGAATAATACAATGGGAAAGGTAATTAGCAAGAAAGATAAAATTGAAAAAAAAATATCAATTGATATTCATATCGCTCCAGTGCTTGAATATATGTTGAAAAAAGCAAATCTGGATTTAAGTGAATTAAATGATACTTTTATTAAGGTTTGGATAAATCAGAACTTAGATTTATTGACTGACATTGAAAAGGAAAAATTCAATATTTCTTAACGATGGGAGAAGCTATTCTAACAAATGTATTTCTTGATACGAATGTGCTGATTAACGACTTTTTCTATCGGTGCAAACAGCGTAAAGAAAGTAAGTACTCGTCAATGGCAATCCAATTTTTAAAGGCAAACCCAAAAATAACCTTGTACATTGCCAGTTTTTCATTGATTCAACTAATTTCTACTTTAGACAAAGCTAAAGTATCCAAAAATGATATTAATCTTGAAGTAAGTAGAATTATCAGTCGTTACAAGTTGATTGATTTAACGGCGAATGACTTTCAAAAGGCATTATCTATTGAGAGTAAAGATACAGAAGATGCGATTCAATATACTTTGTGTAGAAAAGTGAGATGTTTTTATATTGTTACTGAAAATATAAAAGACTTTAATCTCTTCAAGTTTGTAACAACTATAAAACCTAAGCACATTCGGAAAATTATTGTCTAATCCTTCTCAAAAAAGTAAGTCATTTTTTCGCCTTCGATGTCGTCGTAAGTAAACATTTGTTTAGCTCGGTTTTTCCAGTAATACTTTATCAGAATAAAATCGCCTAAACAACCGTAAGTATGAAAGACTAAAGCACTGACAAACATTGTTTTGTATGAAGGCAGAACGAAAATGCCAAGTATTAAAGCCATAGTAATGATTAAAAAAGGCATCACTGCTACAATGGCGTTTTCTTTGAGTGTCATTACAAATTTCTGAGAATAAGCATAAACCATAAAGCTTTTAGGAGTCCAGCCAAAACCTACTTTTTCTGCTCCTAAAAGCTTGAATACCAATCCATGAATTCCCTCGTGTATCGGTAATAATACTACAAGTAAAAATAAAAACGCCCAACTGATTTGTATCAAAGGAATATCAAATTCTTTAAGTTTCCCTCCAAGTGTATAGCCAACAAAAGCACCAGCACAAGCCATTAGAGCAATTACAATCACTTTCATAACTAATGATTGATTAGTTTTAGGCTTGCTGTTTAGTTCTTTCATCAAGAAAACCATCATCTCGTCTATCTTGAAAGATTCAACGAGGGAGTAAAAATTGGGATTATGCAATTCGTCGATGCTTGGCTTTTTCATAGAAAAGAAAAATGGTCATTAATTTTACAACTAACGACCATCTGGTAATGTTTATAAACTTAATAATTCTTTAAAGCGAATGGCTTGACGACGAGAAATCTCGATTTTATCGCCACTTTCACGCAAAGTAACCTGCAACCCGCCCGAAAACCACGGCTCAATTTTCTGTATATATTTTAAATTAATAATATGTTTACGGTTGGCTCTAAAAAATGTTTTGGGGTCGAGTCTGTCTTCTAAAGCATTCAATGATTTCAAAACCAATGGTTTTTGGTCATCAAAGTACAAGCGTACATAATTGCCCATCGATTCAAACAAACGCACATTTCCCAGACGCACAAACCAACATTTTTCGCCATCTTTTACAAAAACTTGGTCGTTTTCAGTCAGTACTGTCGTACTGTCTTTGGTTGTTTCTGTCAGTTGTTTTTGTCTGTCAAACTCCTCCTCTACTTTTTGTATTGCTTCGCTGAGTCTGTGTAATTCAATTGGTTTTAGCAAATAATCTAAAGCATTAAATTCAAATGCTTTGATGGCGTACTCGTCATAAGCCGTAGTAAAAATCACTTCTGGAACGTTGCCTTCAAGGTCGGAAAGTAAATCAAATCCTGTTTTTCCGGGCATCTGAATATCCAAAAACAACAAATCGGGATGTAATTCATCAATCAATACCACTGCTTCATCAGCATTTGCGGCTTCACCAACGATATTAATTTTTGGAAAATTTTCGAGCAAGCGTTTTAGTTCGTTTCTTGCCAAACGTTCATCATCTACAATTATGGCTTTCATGGTATTATTTAGGATTTGCGACTGACACCAATCTTTACTCCGTTAGATTGTTACTTTAGGTTTTACAATATTGCTTATTTTAGAAAATGGTGTTTCTTTTTCTGGCTCAATAGATGGAATTGGAATCGTAATTTCAGCCGTTACCACATCTTTGGAAGCTTGATAAATTTTAAATTTAGATTCTGGGCCAAAGAGTAATTCTAAACGATGGGCTGTGTTTTCTAAACCAAAACCACCCGAATCTGTACTTTCTAAAACACCTGTATTACTAATAATAATTAATAAATTTTTACCTACCATTTTGGTCTCCAAACTCACAAAACCACCTTTTACAGGTTTTGAAACACCGTGTTTGATGGCATTTTCCACCAATGTTTGTAATAACATCGGTGGAACTTGCACGTGCATTGTTTCTGGATAAATATTTTTACGGACTTGAAGACGTTCTTCGTAACGAATTTTCTCTAAAGCCAAATAATCTTCTACGGTTCTTAGTTCTTCCGAAAGTGAAACAGTTTTGCGTCTGTCCGCCAAAAGTGAGCTTCTCAGAATATTAGAAAGTTGTGTAACTGCTTTTTGAGCTTTGTCAGGTTCTTCTAAAATCAAAGCTCTAATACTATTGAGGGCATTGAACATAAAGTGCGGGTTCATCTGAGCCCGAAGTACTTTAGATTCAGTTTCACGAACAGAAGATTCTAAACGGATTTTATCTACTTCAACTTCTGATTTTCTTTCAAAATAATGAGAAGCATAGTAAAAGAGCGTCCAAATCATAATGGGTTTAGCCCAATTGAAAATGAACTGAATAATAAAAAACAAAGACCACAAATCAGCGTCTTCTTTATCTTTTAGTAGATAACTATCTAAAGGAATGTTTACAAATGCCATAAAAACAGACATCGCTCCCACAGCAATTAATATTCTGGGAATTACTCTGTTGATTGACAACTCTACCCAGCCATATCTTTTAATGACTTTCCGGAAATTATGCGTTACAACGATAACAATCACAAAATTCAATAACGCTGCACCTAACCAATCTAAGATTCCTTCGTAGTGGCTGTCATACAACAAAGCTTCGTTGGCAAGCCAAGCCGACCAACCAAATATTTGTAGTAACCAATATACTTTAGCTCTGGACATATTTCAATACCTTATTCCTCTGTAAGGAAATTTTATTTTCTCTTACTTTCTTTAACGACAAATTAAGGCAATGTAATGAAAACATAGGGAATTATTCAGTAAACGGAAGGTGAACATGATAAACGGACAAAAGAAGGAATGGAAAAAAGGCATTTTAACAAGGGGAAATATTAAAGTTCATGAAGATTGATATTTCCCCTTTGTTCTTTAGTCAATATTCAATTCTGAAAGATGTGAAAGGTCATTTTCAAGCTCTACAAAAAACTTAGCCTTTTCATAATCATAAACCAATTTATACAAACACAAGTTGGCGTGTTCAAAAGTATCCATTTCATGCAATCCCCGTTCGAGCAACAAAGTAAGTAAAATACGAATCGCACGACCGTGCATCGCTACTAAAATTGTTTCTTCGTGTGGGCGTGAAATAATTAAATCAATAACAGGTTTCTGACGATTAATAACATCAATCGGGCTTTCGCCACCTTCAGAAGGCATATCTACTTTCCCCGAAACCCAGCTATCAATTAAAATTTTGTAATACTCATTATCAATATCATTGGGTACTTTTCCTTCACGAACACCCCAGCTAATCTCATTAAGTCCTTCGTGTTGCTCCCAAGGAAGTCCTTTTTCAAGAAATTTTCTTACAGACTGATGCGTTCTTTTTAATGCAGAAGTATAAACTTTGTCGAAAGTAATGTGATGATATTGCTTAAAAAAAGCTTCAGCTTGTGCTTGACCGAGTTCATTTAGGTCTGAATCTACTCCGCTACCCTGTACGATACCCTGACGGTTGAAATCAGTTTCTCCATGACGGATTAAATAAATAGTCTTTGTTTTGGGAATGCTTTGTTGGTCCTTAGACATTGATTCGGATGATTTTATTTTACTTGGCAATTACTTCAATTCTAAAGGTAATTTTTTAGATTTAAAGAAATTATGTAAAATGTAAGGATTATATACTCAATTGTTTGACTAATTTTCCGCAAAAATACAGTTTTTAAAGAATAAACAAACCATAAGAGATGATAAAAACACGCTTAACACTCGAACAACTTAATGCAAGCAGTACTGGAAACATGGTTGGTTTTTTAGGAATCGTATTTACCGAGATTTCAGAAGGTTATATCTGTGCTAAAATGCCCGTTGATGAGCGTACTAAACAACCTATGGGCTTACTTCACGGTGGAGCTTCGGTGGTTTTGGCAGAGTCTATCGGAAGTATTGCTTCGTGGATGACTTTGGAAAATCCTGAAAAGCAAGCTGCCGTCGGAATTGAAATTAATGCTAATCATATTAAATCTGCTCGTGAGGGATTTGTGTATGCCAAATGTACTCCTTTGAAGATTGGAAGAACGCTTCATATTTGGGACATAAAAATCACCGACGAAAAAGGCGATTTAGTTTGTGTAAGTAGATTAACGACTGCTATTATCGACAAAAGAAGTTAAATTAATTGCTTTAAAACACATTTATTTTTAATTTTCTGAAACCGCATTTCTAAACAGAATGTTGATTTATCAAGCGTTTATATTTTCCACCAAAATCATCAGGATATGACCCCGACTTCGGAATTTCATATTTCCCAACAAACTGAAAAACTTGAAAGGCTTTGGCAGATTGCCTTTTCTGAAGGCTTCCCTTTGGCTCTTTGGCAATTGCCTCAAAGTACTGAGAAACAACTCATCATTGACCTTTCTGGAAGTACTTTACGTACCAAAACAGACTTAGAGGAACTCCCTTCGGGCTTCGTAATGAGTCCTTTTCAAGGAGAATCCCTGTTTTTGAGGGGTGATTTATATTATCGTTTCGATAGCAATAACCAAGAAATTGAAGATGAATTACAGGGAAATTCGCTTCAAGCGAGCATTTTCGAGAAAAAATATATTGATTATTCAAAGCCTTTATCAGCGATAAAAGCAAGCAAGGCTAACAAAAGCCAAACCCGTAAAAGTACAATTTCAAAATCAGAGCAAGGTTTTGAAAGTATTTATTCTGAAAGTATTTTTTCAAAAATGGTTTCTGAAGCCATTGAAGTAATTGAAGGTGGTGCTTTACAAAAAGTAGTATTATCAAGAACCAAAACCCATACACTTCCCGAATCTTTTGAAGTAATTGAAGCTTTTCAAAAGCTTTGTCGTGCCTATCCAAACGCTTTTATTTCCTTGGTTTATTTACCCGAATTTGAAGCCATTTGGTTGGGTGCTACGCCCGAAACTTTGGTCAGTGTAGATGCACAGGGAATGTTTAAAACCATGTCTTTGGCAGGTACGCAGTCGGCAATTGCAGAAAATGGAACAATGCTTTCGCCAAACGATATTCGTTGGTCAGGCAAAGAAATTGAAGAACAAGCCTTTGTAAGTCGCTATATTATTGAATGTTTCAAGAAAATTCGTTTGAGAGAGTACTTCGAGCGTGGGCCTAAAACCGTTCAAGCTGGCAATTTGATGCACTTACGCACAGATTACAAAGTAGATACTAAAGCCGTAAATTTTCCTCAGTTAGGTACTGTTATGTTAGAGTTACTTCATCCCACTTCGGCAGTTTGTGGAATGCCCAAACCTTTGGCATTAGAAGTGATTGCTCAACAAGAATTACATCAGCGTGAATTTTACAGTGGTTTCTTAGGGCCAGTAAACATTCAGCAAGAAAGTCATCTTTTTGTCAATCTCAGAACGGTAAAAATTGAAGGCAGTCATGCTACATTTTTTGCAGGTTGTGGCATTACAGGTGATTCAAATCCTTCAAAAGAATGGTTTGAAACCGAAATGAAATGCCAAACCCTAATGAATGTCATTTTATAAAACGATTAGTGCTTCATTGTGAATGATTCGGTTTTCTTCTCAATGTCACCGATGATTATCAACTTCACTGTGTCGATTCTGGCATCCGTCATTTCAATAATTTGAAAACTGAACGGATGCAAAATAATCGTTTCGTTGATTTCAGGAATATCTTCATTCACACTGATAATCATTCCACCTAAAGTATCGTAGTCTCCTTCTGGTAAATTCCATTCGTATTTATCATTCAAATAATCAATTTCTAATCTTCCCGAAAGCAAGTAGGTTTTATCTTCAATGCGTTTTTCGGTGAGGTTCTCATTATCATCGTATTCGTCTTCAATATCACCAAAAATCTGCTCCATTACGTCTTCCATACTTACCAAACCAGCAGTACTTCCGAACTCATCCACTACCAAAGCCAGAGATTTATGTTCTTTAGAAAAACGGAAAAGCAAATCTTTTGCAGGCATTGCTTCCGGAACAATCGGAATCGGCGTTAGAATCGCTTGTATTTCTTTAGGTTTTTTAAACAAAGCCAAAGAGTGACAATAGCCCAAAACGTCTTCCATGGTTTCTTTATAAACCAATACTCTTGAATGACCACTTTCTACAAATACTTTTTTCAGTTCTTCTACGCCACCTTCAATATCCACCGCCACAATGTCTGTTCTCGGAATCATACAATCACGCACTTTTACTTGTTTAAATTCAAGAGCATTATTGAAAATCTTGGTATCTACTTCGGCTTCTTCTTCTGTGGATACTTTTCGATTGAGGTTTTGTAGATAATTATTCAAATCCGTCAAACCAAAAGCGGGTCTTTCTTCTGAATACTCCAAGCGTAATACATTATTGATAAACCATTTAGATAAACCAACAATTGCCCAAACTAATGGGTACATTAAAGTATAGATAATCAGAATTGGAATGGCCAATACTTCTAAAAAGCCGTCGGGATTTAATAAAAAAATACTTTTTGGCGTAAATTCAGAAGTAGCTAAAATGATAATTGTACCAATAAATGAAGCAATTAGCCCAGCCGCAATCCCCGAAATGGGCAAGTAAGCTTCGATTTCATGGTGTAAATATCCTTCCATAAAAATACCGTAAGCCACCAAAGAAAGCGTGTTTCCGATGAGCATTGTACCGATAAATTTTGAAGGATTTTTTAGATAATTAGAAATAATTTGCCCTGTTATTACTCCTTGTTTGGCTTGGAGTTCAAAATAGAGCTTATTAGCAGAAACAAAAGCCATTTCTACGCCCGAAAAAAAGGCAGATGCTACAATGGCAATGATTATACTTAGTGCTTGTTGGGAGTCCATATTTTGGGTTAGGAGCTTAGAGAAATACCTAACAAATTGTGTTTACTTTCTCAAATATAGAAATAAATCTTTAATTATAATTATTTCTTCCCTTTCAATAATGCTTTTCTTTGTGCCTGTTTGTCTTCTTTTTCAGTCACAATTGTTTTCTTTTTTGCCTCCTCTTCTTCTTTTTTCAAACGAATTTGTTTGCTATACTGAAAGTAGAACAGGCAAACCACCGCAAACATTAAGAAAGAATAATGATAAAAAATTTTGTTCCAAACGGTAGGCTCAAGCCCAGCAGGTAAACCAGCACGAAGGTCCAAAATCCACATAATAATAAAACCAACCGCTGCAAAAAGGAGAAGTACTTCTTTCTTACTCATAATTATTCGTGTTTTAATGGTAACAAAAGCGTTACTGGATTGTTCGCAGTAACGCTTTTGTTTATTAAAAACCTTTGTCTCTCATTAATCTAAATTCTCGGTAACGTCTGATTATGGCTAAAGTAAAACCAATAATTAGTACAAAAGTACCCAACCACAATAAGTTGATGAGTGGTTTTTCGATGGCTTTCAATACGATAAAATCACGCTGAGTAGTATTGATAGCAAAAGCGAATTGACCAGTTTTAGGGTCGATAGAAGTGAATTTTGCTCTCACGCCAATTTCATCATTTTCTACGGCTGGCATCGCTACTAAACCATCTTTTATCACAAATATTGGTCTGATTTCGTAAGGTCTAAAATCTTTTCCCATTACTTTAATGGTAGCTTCAACGGCTGCATCATTCGGGCCAAGAGGTTTTCCTTCATAAGTATCAATACGAGTTACTGCATCCAAAACTGCTACGTAATCGTTCAAAAAGAAGGTGTCTTTTACAGCTACATTATAGTTTTCTGTTTTACTCCACTCCTTTTCTTCTAAATTCGGTGCAAGTGCCACATAAGTATAAAGGTCACCACCAGCAGTATGTTTCAAAGCAGGCGAAGGAGCATTTCCCATTTTTTTGTTAATCTGAAATCTTGGGAAGAGTGTCGTAATTTTTCCTTCTTTATCTCTGAAATCAATTTCGTAATATTTATTTTCAGGGAAAACGGGTAAAGTATCACCTTTTGAATAATACTTTTTGCCTTGCTGAACGATGTCTTCTAAAGCAACGGCATGAAAATCATTTTCAATTAATTCAACCTGTTTTGGATGAAGATACTCTGGTAATTCTCTTCCTTCAACTCGTACTCCTTTGTAAGTAAGGGTGTAATCACTCATTTCAGAAGGCGTATTTAACCACAGAATTACGTTTTCTTTATTTTCTTTATCGTCATTCTTGGTAAAAGCTTCGTCTTTATTTGAAATAGCAAAACCACTTTTGTTGATTGAAACTACTTTTGAATAACCCGAAGAAAACAAAATACCAAGCAACATCATTGCTACGCCAATGTGTGTAATGGCTCCGCCAGACAATTTATAATTTCCCTTGAAAATATCTAACAAAATAGAACCATTGGTTATAACCGAGAAAATACTGGCAAAGAGTAAAGTAATATAAGTTGGATTTGAGAAGAAATCGCCAACCTGAGATTTTGTTGTGAAGAAAATTCCCACGAATGTCAATATCAAACTCAATAATAATGGCGTAAGTAAATGCTTACTAACGGTTTCCTTTTTTATTTTTCTCCACCAAAACGCCTGACCAATACCTGAGAAAATAGCAATACCTACTGCAAACCATAATTGGAATTTTGAATAATAAGCAGGGGCGTCAGCAGGCGGAGCTAATTTTGAAATAAAGCCTAAACCTTGTACAATTTTGTTGTAAACAGGTAATGAAGTAGCAGCAATAATCTGGAATGCAGACAAACAAAGTGTAGTTGCTCCCATAAAAATCCAGAATTCACGGCTATAAGTAGATACTTCTTTTTCGTCCGAGGGAATCTCTTTCCATCTGATAATTAAAAAGACAATCGCCACTAACAAGAAAAATAACATATATACCAACAACTGTCCCGAAAGTCCCAAATCTGTAAAAGAGTGAACAGAGGCTTCGCCCAAAATTCCGCTTCTATTCAAGAACGTTGAATATAAAACCAAAATAAAAGTAGCCACTACCAAAATAAATGAAGTACGCAAAGCCGCACCATTATTTTTATAGATAATCATACAGTGAATGGTTGCTACTAATACCAACCACGGCACAAATGAAGCGTTTTCTACGGGGTCCCAGTTCCAATATCCACCAAAATTCAATGTTTCATAAGCCCAATATCCACCCATGATAATACCTACACCCAGTACCAATGCTGATACTAAAGACCAAGGTAAAGCTGGTCGAATCCATTCGCTGTATTCTTTTCTCCAAAGCCCAGCAATGGCATAAGCAAAAGGAATAAGCGTAGTAGCAAAACCTAAGAAAAGGGTTGGCGGGTGAATAACCATCCAATAGTTTTGAAGTAATGGGTTCAAACCATTTCCATCTTCTGGAATAAAGTCTGGTTTCATTGCCCATACTGGTAAATCTGGCATGGCTTCACGCATTAACAAGAATGGAGAAGAACCGATTTTCAAATCAATAATGGGAAGTACAACGCCCAAAATCATTGAGCATAAAAATACTTGTACTGCCCCAAAAACAGCCATTAATGGAGCTTCCCAATGTTTATTGGTATTGATTAGAATTACACCGAGGAATGCGTGCCAAAATATCCAAAGTAAGAAACTGCCTTCTTGCCCTTCCCAAAAACATGAAATGATATAATAAACAGGCAATGCCCTTGATGAGTGCGACCAAGCATAGTGGTACTCGAAGTAATGATTATAGATAATCGTGTACAAAGTAACAATAACACCTACTACGGCTGCTCCGTGTATATAAAAGGCATATCTGGAAAAACGCTTCCAAGATTCTTGTTCTGCTAAATCCGTCGTTTGTACAGATTTGAAGTAGCCAAAAGTTGAAATCAATGATGCCACAAACGACAAAATGATAAACAAATGACCGATATTTCCAATGTTTGTATGTAACATAAAGGGATTGGGGATTTTGGATTTCGGATTTCGGACTAATCTTTCCGAAGCGTTCTTTCCAAAATCTTTAATATAAACTATCGTAATGTTGAATAAGTAGTCTTTATAAGTATGAATGCTGAATTATGAATGACAATTATCGAACTTAAAACGCTGATTTTTTAGCACGTTATAATGTTTAAAATTTAAAATAATTCTACCTGATTACTTAAAATGATGTTTGTATTAAATTATGACAATTATTATAATTCATCATTCAACACAATAGCAAACTACTCATAATTCATAATTCAAAACTCATAAATCAAAAGAGGCTTATGACTGTTTCTCTGGTTTTGCTTCTTTGAATTCTACTTTGCCATCTTGGTATTTAGAAGGACATTTCAAAAGAATTTTTTCACATTTGAACACATTTCCATCCATATTACCAATGATAACCATTTGCTCGGCTCTGCCCATATCTTGTGGTTTTGGAGCATTATAAATTACTTTTTGTTCACGTCCATTGTTATCAATTAGTTTAAATTCTAAGTGATTTGCATCAATGGCAGGATTATAAACCAAGTCTTGAATATTTCCAGCAGCATCTTTTTTCAATTTTCCAACTACGTGTACTTGGTTATTGTCGCCTGCTTTCGCCATATTTTCAGCCACAGAAAAATCAACATAAGTACTTGCTTCTGTACCTGTTGAAACAAGGATTGCAACGGCAATGGCAATCACGATAAGTCCGATGATATGTGTCTTTTTCATATTTATTATTGGTGATTGAGTGAATTGTGAATGAGTGATTTTTGTATTAACAATACTAAAATCTAAAACTCTTAATTACTCATGACTTAAAAGCTCAAAGCTGGAGGCTCAAAGCTTTCCTTATTTTTTTAATTGTTTTTCTAATTTTGAAATTTTACTGTCAAGGTTTATTAAATAAACGATGATTCCTGTAAAAATAGTTGCTACCACAGCTACAACCACATAAATTCTTCCATCCGCAAAAAGTTTATCGGCCATTTCAGGCTCTCCAGCGGCATTATCTTGTGCAAAAAGGCTCACCGAAACCAGCAAGCAAATAAGTAACGAAAGTGCTTTTTTCATGTTATTAATCTTGATTCAATGCTATCAATTTTCTAATTCTTAATCTTAAACTGGTAATCCAAAAGCCCAGACAAATCCAACCGATACAAGCTGGATAAAATACAATTCGCATCGTATGTTCTGTATCCATTGGCTTAAAACCCGGATTACCGCCATTGCCCGGGTGCAACGAGTCCGTCATTCTTGGTAAAATAATCAAGAGGGGTATCAACAAAGCCACTGCAAAGATGTTGTAGATGGCTGAAATTCTTGCCCTTTGCTGTTCATCTGTAAACGAACCTCTGAGAATAATGTAGGCAAAGTAAATTAATAAACCAATGGCTGCACCGTTGAGTTTTACGTCGTTTGTCCACCAAGTTCCCCAAGTATATCTTGCCCAAATACTTCCTGTGGCAATACCAACGATACCAAACATAATTCCAGTATTGGCATATTCAGAAGCTTTGTCATCAAAATCAATTTCGGGTTTACGCAAATATTGAATAGAATTCCAAACCGAAACACTTAACATCGCAAACATAGAAAACCACATCGGCACATGAAAATAAAGATTTCGGGCAGTTTCGTGAAGGACAGGCTGACGAGGAATTCTTCCAAGAAATCCCCAAGTAACCACATAAGCCAATAATACAACGGCTAAAATTTTGTACCAGTTTTGTTTCATTATTTATTTGTGATTGAGTGAATTGTGAATGAGTGAATATTAACTCCCTCCTATTTTAGCACCCAGCTTACTACTATTTATTTTTGATTGAATTTTAAGAATAATTCTACCACTCTTCAATCATCATTTATTTAATTTCAATTTTATGAATCTTCAAAGTAAAATCTTGAATCTTAACTTCTTCTTTCTAAAATCCTAAAGTCCATAATCCTAAAGTCACCAAGTCTAAAATCTTGCTTCTTGCCTCTTTTTTCTTACAGTCCTAAAATCCAAAGTCTTGTATCTTGCTTCTTGTCTCTAAACGTCTATTTCAACTTCTCCACAAAAAAGGAAAAAGAATCACACTCAGCACCAACACGATAGCGTCGATAGCCAAAAGCATCATTACTTCGTCCCAGCTACTACTTCTGTCTAAGCCATCCAAAGCGTTTTTTGAAACTTTTAGTAACATCAACAACATCGGAAGAATAACTGGAAAACTCAAAATAGCCATCAATGTTGCACTATTTTCTGCTTTTGAGGCAATCCCTGCAATCATGGTAAGCGTACTGGCAAAGCCCACCGCCCCCAATACAATACTTAGCAAGTACAAGCCCATGTCGCCTACTGGATTACCCATAATTACAGCATAAACCCCGAAACCAGCCAAAGACAAAACCAACATTAAAAGGGTGTTATAGACAATTTTCGAGAGAATAATACCGACTGGACTGGCTAAAGTGTAGTAATACAACAATCTTCCGTAACGCTCTTGAGTAAAACTCTTGGCGATGGCATTCATGGCTGTAAAAAGTAAAATAATCCAAAAGAGTGTATTCCAAGTGATTTTGTCGATGTGATTCGATTTTAAGCGAAAAGACAAATAACAAACATAAACTGTACTAACAATATATAGCAACATACCGTTAAGTGCATATTTCTGCCGTAATTCAAGGGTAATTTCTTTTTCTATTAAAGCCTTAATCTCTTTGAACATTCCTCTGGATAGGCAAAAGCCTACAATGCGTTGTAATTTTTTTTGCAAAGTTACGACACAAACAAAACGCTTGGTTATGAAACAAAATAATAATTTGACTATCCAAAATGATTTTAGTCATTTATTGTTTCTAATGAAGGAACTCTTTGTTAATTTGCATTTGTTTTGAATAAGTCTAAATAAATCTATAAACTGTAATGATTTTTTTGATTTAGGTGTTATTCAAAAATATAAAAAAGCAAAGCCATGAAAACCATTGCAGATTTAAAAATAGGAGAACGAGGTATTATTGTTAATTTCACGGACGAAGATTTATCTTTGAAATTGCTTGAAATGGGTTGTTTGCCCGGAACACAAGTAACCATGACGCACATTGCTCCTTTCGGTGACCCAGTTGCGGTGAAAGTTTCTGGATACGTACTTTCGATGCGAAAAGACGAAGCCTCAACGATTATTGTTGCTTAATTGAAGCCTTACATTGATTTGTGTTAAATTATGTTGATTGCTCAATAACCTGAGCTTTTGAACTAATAAATTAAAAAATTGAAAAAATCTCCAAAAATAGCTCTCATCGGAAATCCAAACGCTGGGAAATCATCTTTATTCAATTCATTAACAGGACTCCGCCAAAAAACGGGAAATTTCCCTGGAGTGACCATGGATAAACTTATTGGAAAATGGAAATTAGAAACTGGGGACGAAGCAGAAATTCTTGATTTACCCGGAATTTATAGTATTTATCCAAAATCCATGGATGAGCAAGTGGTTATCAATATTTTGGCTAACCCCAAGCATCCTGATTATCCTGATTTAGCCATTGTTGTTGTTGACGCTTCTAACCTAAAGCGTAATTTGTTGCTTTTCAGCCAAGTACGTGACTTGGGCATTCCTACGGTTTTGGCATTGAACATGATTGACGTTGCTGAAAATCAAGGAATTGTGATTAATTCCGTTAAGCTTTCTCGTGAATTAAATGTAGAAATTGCCGAAGTAAATGCCAAAAAAGGCATCGGACTAAACGGCTTACGTTTGGCTGTAAACAAAACTTTGGAGTCGGGCTATAATTCAAATGATACGCTACCGATGAATTACTCTAAAGAATTGGTAGAAGAAATCAAACAAAAATATGGCGAAACCGACGACTACCACGCTTTACTTTGGTTGGCAGAACATGATAATTTACGTCAATTCGATACACAACAAAGAGTAGGTTTTGATGAACTTCAAATAAAGTACGGCTGGAAAACGCAAGAGGCACAGTCGAAAGAAACGATGGCAAGGTATGCACAATTGAATGAAATTGTGGATAACTGTTTGCACGAAATGCCCGTAGAAGAAGAACCTATCAATACTTGGACAGACCGATTGGATAAAATCTTCCTACATCGTTTTTGGGGTTACTTTATCTTCTTAGGCATTTTATTCATTGTTTTTCAAGCCATTTTTACTTGGGCAACTTACCCAATGGATTTGATTGACGGCGGAGTAGCTTCACTAAACGATTTCTTGAAATCAGAATTGCCCAATTCAAAACTGACTGATTTATTAACCGATGGTTTGGTTTCAGGAATTGGTGGTGTACTGATTTTTATTCCACAGATTGCTTTCTTGTTCTTGTTTATTTCTATGTTGGAAGAAACAGGTTACATGTCGAGAGTAATGTTTATCATGGATAAACTAATGCGTCGTTTCGGTTTGAGTGGAAAATCAGTTGTGCCACTTATTTCGGGAATCGCTTGTGCAGTGCCAGCCATTATGAGTACCAGAAGTATCAGTTCTTGGAAAGATAGGCTTATCACCATCATGGTTACGCCCTTGATGTCTTGTTCGGCACGTTTGCCCATTTACACTGTTCTGATTGCCTTGGTTGTTCCTGAAAAAAGTACTTTGTTTGGTATTTTCAATTTACAAGGAGTAGCTCTTTTTGCTTTGTACTTATTGGGCTTTTTTATGGCTTTATTTTCAGCATGGATTATGAAATTATTGCTAAAAGTAAAAGAAAGAAGCTACTTTATTATGGAGTTGCCGTCTTATAAAGGTCCAAGATTTGCCCACGTAGCCCTTACGATTCTAAATTCAACAAAAGCTTTTGTATTTGAAGCAGGGAAAATTATCGTGGCAATTTCTATCGTACTTTGGGTGTTGGCAAGCTATGGCCCGGGCGATGCAATGATTGAAGCCGAAAAGAAAGTAAAAACAGAAAATCCAACCTTAACAGGTATTGATTTAGAAAATAAAATTGCTTCGCAAAAACTTGAAAACTCTTATGCAGGCGTTTTCGGAAAAACGATTGAGCCAGCCATTAAACCCCTTGGCTACGACTGGAAAATCGGTATTGCCCTCATTACTTCTTTTGCTGCTCGTGAAGTATTCGTAGGTACGATGTCCACCATTTATAGTTTAGGTGGCGAAGTAGATGACGAAAACTCAACTGTTATGAACAGAATGCGAGCAGAAATCAACCCAGATACAGGCAAACCCATGTACGATTCAGCACTTGGCTTTTCTTTGCTGATATTTTACGCTTTTGCAATGCAATGTATGAGTACACTGGCAACAACCTACCGTGAAACAAAATCGTGGAGATACCCAGCTATTCAATTATTTTATATGACTGGCTTGGCTTATATTTCTGCTTTTATCGTGTATCAGATTTTGAAATAATTTCACGGGAAATAATGAAATTGAATTTTTAAAGATTAAAATAGATATCGACAAACAAAAAGGCTTCTGAAATCAGAAGCCTTTTTAATGAATACACACCCTAAACTATTATAATATCTCGTCCAAAGCAGCTACTTTACCGATTTTTGAGTTACATTCTTTGTAATATTCATGTTCCCAATCACTCAAATTTTCGATAGTTTTATCTGCAATATTTGTCAAAGCTTCTTGTGTTAAGAAAGCCTGATGTCCTGTTACTAACACATTCTGAAAAGAAAGTAACTCCAACAATAATGGGTCTTTTACTTCATCTTCAGTGTGTTTTTTAAAGAAAATACCTCTTTCATTTTCGTACACATCCAACCCCAAATAGCCTATTTTCCCTGTTTTTAATCCTTCAATAGCATCTTTTGTATTCACGATTCCGCCACGACTGGTGTTGATTAACATTACTCCGTCTTTCATTTGAGCAATCGTTTCTTGATTAATCAAATACTTCGTTTGTGGCGTAAATGGCAGATGTAAACTGATGATGTCTGATTCTGCTAAAAGTTTTTCTAAAGAAACATACGCAAAATGTAGATGTAAAGCTTTTTTGTAATCTTTCACCACATCATATACCAACACTTTACAACCGAAACCATTCAATATTTTGGTAACAATAGAACCTATTTCACCCAAACCAATAATACCTACGGTTTTTCCGTGCATATCATAGCCAATAAGTGGAGCGAGGTCAAATTGATATTGATGTGCGTTCTGATTCGCAAGTATCAATTTTCTATTCAATGTCAGCATCATTCCGATACTGTGCTCGGCAATGGAATAAGGCGAGTACGAAGGCACATTGCCTACTGTTATACTTAACTGTTTAGCTACGGCTAAATCTATATGGTCTGTTCCAACCGAACGAGTGGCGATATGACGTACACCATTTTCTCTGAGTACTTCCAACACTTCTGCTGAGGCATCGTCGTTGGTGAAAACTGAAATGGCGTCATAACCAGCAGCTAAAATGGCTGTATCTATATTCAACGATAAATGACTGTAAGTAACTTCGTGTTGGTCTTGGTTGGCATTTATCAAATACTCTTTTTCAAATTCTTTAATGCTATAAAAAAAGGTTTTCATTATTTCGGAGGTTTTGATTTAGGATATGTTTTTTTGTTGGTTCAAAATTACTTTCCTAAAAGCTCCAAAACTATGACATTTGTCAGCCTAATATTTGAGAGAAAGCATCATTCTGAAGAAGTGCTGAATGATGCTTTCTGAGTTTTGAATACAATCTAAAAATTGTTCTAAATAGGTGATTATACAAGACAAAATGCTAATCACCAATCACTTTTTACTAATCGTTACTTAATTGATAAATTCCCAAGCACTTTGGTAAGCGTTAAGCCGCTCGGCATACTCGATAAAATCAGCATAGAAAGGAAACTGTGCCAGTGTAGCACTATCGCCGATGATGACTAATTTTTTTCTGGCACGAGTCATCGCTACGTTCATTCTGCGGATGTCTGAAAGGAAACCAATCATTCCTTCAGCATTACTTCGGGTCATACTGATATACACAATGTCTCGTTCTTGCCCTTGAAAACTATCAATCGTATTCACCGAAATTTTGTCTGAGTACAATTGTAATGCTGGGCTATGCTCTAATTGTTCTTTGAGTAAATTGATTTGTTGTTTATAAGGAGAAATAATGGCTACCGTCGGGAAGTTTTCGGGGCTATACTCCAATGCCAGTTCATCACTGAACAAACAGAGATGACGCATCAAAAGAGCCGCTTCTTCTGGATTGGTGGAACTTGTACCTTCAATTTTTTCTTCAAATCCACAACCCGCAGTATCAATAAATAATAGTGGCGTAGTATCACTTTTCAGCGTATGATTTGCCACCGAAGTATGTGCTTTGAGTTTATTCTGATAAAATACTTGTGAAGAATAACCCATAATTTGCTCGTGCATACGGTATTGTTCAGCTAATAAAGTAACAGATGCTGGATGTAGAGCGATACATTTTTCAAATAAAGTAACGTTTAACCCATCTTTTGCGGCTTCGTTTGATTTAATCGTTGGCGATAATTGGCAATGGTCACCAGCCAAAATTACTTTCTGTGCTTTTAAAATCGGAATCCAACAAGCAGGTTCTAAAGCTTGCCCAGCTTCGTCGATAATGACGGTATCAAACTTTAAATTTCTTACAGTATAATGCGTAGCTCCGACCAAAGTTGCGGTAATTACTTGAGCTTTCGCCACCAAATCGTCGATGATGTACTGCTCGGTATTGCCGACTTCTTTCATAATTTTATGGGCTTCATCAAAAAGTAATTTGCGTTGGTCACGTTCCGATTTCCCAAAACTTCGCTTATACTTATGAGCCATATTTTTATATTCCTGAGCTTGCTTTTTAAGCCTTTTTGCCTCACGAATCATCGAATGGTCAGCCATTTTATAGTCCAAAGTCAAAGCCATTTGCTTTTCATTTACTTTGGCTGGATTTCCCACACGCAATACATTCAAACCTTCTTCATTCAGTTTTTCACTCAATAAATCAACAGCAGTATTACTCGGAGCAACCACTAAAATTTTCTGATTATCTCTTTGAATCAAGGCTTTTATCGCTTGAATCAAAGTAGTAGTTTTTCCCGTGCCGGGAGGGCCGTGAACGATAGCTAATTCGTTGGCAGATAAAATTTTATCGACCGCTTCATTTTGCCAAGTATTCAAACTGGGAATAGAAACGGTAGTTTTTTGCTCTTGGAAAGTTGGCTGTTTTTCGCCAATCAATACTTGAACTAAATTATTTTCGGATTTTTCAGCCAAGGCAGCGGCTTGTTTGAGTGCCGACTGCATTTCGTCAAAACTGTTGTCGTCAAACAAAACATCAATACCTAATTTGCCATCTCTACTCCACTCAGGCAACTCATCGGTTTTCAACGTAATTTTTAAACGATTGCCGTTTTGATGCGAAATCGTTCCTTCAATTCTATCATTCTGTGGGTCGTGATTACTGAAAAGTACTGCTGGCATTCCAAACCTAAATTGATGAGGAAGGTCTTGATGAGTAGTGCGTTCGATTTCGACCGAAAGATAATCTCCACGACCAATTTCTGAACCTCGAATCGCAATCGGATACCACGTAAGTCCGTTCGCTCGGCGTTCGCTAACGGATGATTTTTCAGTAAGTTGGATGTACTGATTCAGACTTTCGTCTCTTTCTGTTTTTAGTAAGTTGAGTAGTTTTTTGAAATAATCCATACACAAAGGTAATGGATTATTCACTTTTCAGAGAAACGACTTATACAGAAGCTCAAGCAAATTTCTTTTTATGGAGTTTTCGGGCGTATAAATAGGGAAGTATCAACAATGAAGTTAAATAAGTTCCTATACAATAAAGTACATAGTTCAAAGGTAAAAGCAAGACTAAAAAGATTGTAATTAATGCTCCGAAAAACTGAACTTTACCCAAGAATCTCTTCGTCTTTTTTTGAATAATTTCATCTTCAAAAAAAGCACTAAGAGTATCTTCAACAACGATAATATTAGCACGAAAATTTCCAATAATTGCCATTGTTAAAAGATAGAAAGTAAGCATAATTTTAGGGTTTTCAATAGTTTGGTTTGTATATAAGACCAATAAAACCAAGTTGCCCAAACTAATAGTGAGCATTATGTATTGCCAAATTTCAATAGATTTCTCGGCATTAGACTGTTCAGTAAGTTTTAGGTCTCGTTTTGCTCCCCAAAAAATAAAATATGGAGCTAATAATGCACCAGAAGCCGCACCAATTATAAAATCCATTCCTTTACCAAGTCCCCCTTCATAAGTAAAAGAAACATAAAAAGACCCAGCTATAAAAAGTACAATCAAGATTTCGAGCAATACAGATTTAAGTTTCATGTTTTGTTAAATTTAGAAATTGTTATAGAATGAATAGCTTTTAAGCGATATTCCATTTTTTATAAATACCTGATAGTAAGGAGATTAAAATACTAATCACCAATCACTACTTATTGATTTGTAAACGAATACGTGGTTTTTCAACTTTGGGCAAAGCTATTTCTTCTTTCTTTACAGATGATTTGAATTGAACAAACCAAGCCAATACTTCGTCCATAACTGTCATATTCAGAGAGTAAGTAATAAACTGCCCTTGTTTTACAGCCACTACCAAATCGGCTTGTTTCAACAAATCTAAATGATGCGAAATGCTGGGTTTACTCATGTTGAATTTATCCGCAATCTCACCTGCCGTCATATCTCCATCTTTCAGCATCTCCAAAATTTCTCGTCGGGTAGCATCATTAAAGGCTTTAAAAAGAGTATTCATTTTTCTTGATTTTTACTCGTTGATAAATATTTAGACAAATATCTAAATAAAATCAAACATACAAAATTATTTTAAATAAATATTTAGACAAACTTCTAAATACTCATCAAAAATAAAGGCTATCTTTATGCCAGACAGCCTTTATTATGATTTAATCTATCATTTTCTAAGCAGCAATTTCCGTCAATGCCTTCACAAAAGCGTCTAATTCTGCTGTTGTTGTATATAAATGTGGCGTTACTCTTACGCCCATTACATCAGCTTTGGGGTTTGCAATCGCTACCGTGAAGATTTTGTATTTATCAAAAAGTAATTTAGATAATTCTGGAGGTGTTTTTCCTTTTACGCCCACATTGGCAATGCCACAGCAACGGAAAGCTTCTTTTGGCGTATTCAGAATAATATTTGGGTTGTCCCTTACTTTATCTGTCCAGTATTTTTGAAGGAATCGCAAGCGTGCTTCTTTGCGTTGAATACCAATTTTTTGGTGAAATTTAATGGCATCTTGTATCGCCAAATCCGTTGCTACGGGAATTGTTCCTGTATGATTGAGCTTACGAATATCATCATCGGCAAAACCCATATCGCCGTACAGTTGCCAAATTTGTTTGATTTTATCTTTCCTTACATATAAAATTCCAGCTCCAAGCGGATTGCCGAGCCATTTATGCAAACTACTTCCATAATAATCACAACCGCCAAGGTCTTCTATTTTAAAATCTAAATGTCCGAAAGCGTGAGCTCCATCCACCATTACTTCTACACCGTGGCGATGTGCCATTTCCACGATTTTTTTTACTGGCAAAATTTGTCCTGTAATATTGATTAGGTGACAAATCATCAACAAACGAGTTTTAGACGTAATGGCTTTTTCGTAAACCTCCACAATTTCTTCGTCCGATTTTGGATGATTTGGAACAGAAACCATTTTATTGACGATGCCATATCTGCGAGCTTGCAACTTGAACATATCTAACATCGCACCATAATCTTGCTCTGCCATGACGGCTTCGTCGCCTTCTTTCCAAGAAAATCCTGCGATAATCGTGTCCAGAGATTCAGTGGTGTTTCTGGTAATAATCAATTCTTCATGTGAACAGCCCAATAATTCCGCCAACTGTTTTCTGGAAACCAATTTATCATCAAACTGACGAGTACGCATATAATAAGAAGAAACCTTATTTACGTCACGAATATGCTGAATGTAAGCTTCTAATACTTCGTTGGAAGCCAAAGAATAATAGCCATTTTCGAGATGAATAAAATCATGCGTGAAATTGTAGGCAGTTCTGATTTGTTGCCAAAAAGCCTCATCTTCCGCCAATTTTTGGGCTGGAATCTGTGCTGTTTTGGCTAAAAGGTTTTCAATATCAAGCATTGAAACCGCAGAAATACCTGTGAATGTTTTAAGAAACTGACGTTTGGAGAGATTTGGCATTGTTTGAAGTGAAGGATTTTTGGAATTATGAGTTATGAATTTTGAATTATGAGCAGTTTGCCGCTGCGATGATGAAATCAAAGCATTAGGAAATAAATGCCTCTCTTGAAATTACAGAATTTATGTAAGAAGACAAAATAAGTAATCTATGTAAAAAGACTTGATTGTATTGATTCAGCATTTTATAGAGATGTCTAAATTCATAAACGCAACGGCGGACCGCTCATAATTCATAACTCATCATTCATAATTAGCACAAGCTTTCAATAAAAGCGTCGTAAATTGCAGGAATATTTTGTAACCTTATTCTGAATGTCCCAAGAATTTCCGCCACTTCCCATACTTTTTCAAGACGAACATTTTGTTGCTATTAACAAACCGCATAATTTATTAGTCCATCGTTCTTCTATCGCTGCCGATGAAAGTGTTTTTGCCTTGCAATTACTCCGTGACCAATTGAATTGTTGGGTAAGTCCATGTCATAGATTAGACCGTAAAACTTCGGGCGTTTTACTTTTTGCTCTTTCTTCTGAAGCCGACAAAGAAGTAAAAAAACAGTTTGAAGCCCATACCATTCAGAAAAAATACTTGGCTTTGGTAAGAGGTTATTTGCCTGAATCGGGCATGACCGACCGACCATTGGAACGAGAAAAAGGAGGTTTTCAAGATGCCATTACGCACTTTAAATGTTTGCAACAAGTAGAATTGCCGATTATGGTAAGTAGATACCCTACTTCTCGGTATTCATTGGCAGAAATTTCGCCAGAAACGGGAAGAATGCACCAAATCAGAAGGCATTTTGCACAATTGAGGCATTATTTAATTGGTGATAAAACTTACGGGGAATGCAAGCAAAATAAAATGTTTGAAGAGAAATTTGATTTACACACCATGCTACTGCACGCCAGAGAATTGGTTTTTGAACATCCTTTTACCAAAGAAAGTACCCGAATTATTGCTCCGATGAACGAAGAATTTATCCGAGTACTTTCAGCAATTGGTATGGATACCGCAGGACTGTAAGAAAATTTAGATATTCCCGCTTACTTCTTGAATGGTTGCAGCCAAACGAGTGTAGTACAAAGTCGTAGTGGCTTCAAAACCAGAATCAGTTCCCAAAATCATCCAAATGTTACCATTTGCGTCTGTTTTAGCAGAAACTACCCCTGTTTTTCTGATTAATTTGTATTCGCTTTTATCAGTGCCATTAGCAATATTGCCGAATACTTTCATATCATCACCATTAGTAGCTTGTTGCATTTTTTTAATATTCATGGTATAATGCTTTGAAGTACTGTCAAGCACTTTTTTAGGTTCAATGCCCGTAAAGCCTAAACCAAAATAAACACTTTCGCCCGGTGACCCACCTACTCCCATAGCATTTGAAGGAGCATTAGAAGCAAGTTCCACTTCAAAGCTAATGGCATATTTCTGATTTGCTTTCAGCCCCGAATACTTACGTGTGATGAACATAAACAAGTCGTCACTGTGGTTATTGCCCGAAATTCTGAGTGCTTTTTTAGTTGTATCCAAAGGCATTGGTAACTTGGCTTGGCTGAACTTTAATTCATAAAAATTCTCTTCACCAACAGGATAATCAGCGAAGTCACCCTTCCACCCTTCTACTGAAGTATTGAAGTTTTCATTGATATAAAAGGTTGGAATGTAAGGTGTATTTTCCAAGGCACATGAAGATAGAATAGAGGCTACGAATAAACTTAAAATGATTTTTTTCATGGTATTTTTTTAAAGTTTGTTTCACCAATGACCCTACTCTTGTAGAAATAGTTGGAAAATATTTTTATCTTTTTTTAAAAAAAATAGCTATCTTTATGATAATCAACAATATATAAAATATTAATTTTCATACAAATACTGAATTATGGGTAAGCGTCCTTCAATGCACAGTAAATACTTTTAGCGTAGTAATGTCATGTTGTATCTGATTATTCTTTCAAAATAAAGGTATGTTTTACAAAGTTTTTCAGCCACATCCAGCTCTGCGAGAGTTTGTTAATAACATCATGGTTTTTCAATTAGACATTCCTCTACATGAAAAACCACCTACTATTTCGTTTCCTCCTTTGGCTGAACAATGCCTTTATTTTTATCCTTTTGAAGTACCTGAAAGTGAATATTTAACCAGCCACAAAAAAGTAATTCTCCCACAAAGTATTTTGGTTGGGCCGCAAGTAAATCGGATAAAATTGAAAATGCCTCATCGGAATTTTACGATTAAAGTAGGTTTTCAGCCGGGCGGATTATATCGTTTATTGGGAATACCGATGAACGAAATGATTATGGATGAATCTTTAGAAAGTACTTATTTTTTAGACAAAAATATCAAGTTCATAATTGAACAATTACAAGAAACGGATTCTTTAGAAAAGTCACTCGAAATTGTCCAAAACTTCCTTTTGAGCAAGTTGAAAGTGCTAAAACCCAAACTTCCGCTCGACGATGTTTTACCGCTGATAAGTAAAAATGGAGGCTTAGTAAATATTGATACTGTTGCTTCGCAAGCTTGTGTGAGTACTCGTCAGTTAGAACGTTTGTTTTTACAACGCTTGGGACTTCAACCTAAATTTTTTGCCCGAATGACACGCTTCGCAAAGGCTTGGACATTAAAAGAAAAATTCCCTGACACAAAGTGGACAACAATTGCATACCAATGTGGCTATTTTGACCAAATGCACTTAATTCGAGACTTTAAAGCTTTTTGTGGAATATCGCCTTCAGTTATTGAAGATGAATTCAAATACTCTCCATACTATCTCGGAAGTCAATTTTATGACGATTAGCTTATCGCCAAAGATGTCGCATTTGTACTATTCTTAGGCAAAGCCTCAGCCTAATTTTGTAATCATAAACTTAAAAATATGATTATGAAATCTTTACTCCTCTCCTTTTTCTGGGTTGCAAGTCTATCTTTTGGCTTTGCTCAAGACCGTTCACAAGATAAAATTGCTATCGAAAAACAAGTCGATGCCGTAATTAATAGTTGGAATAATCACAATTACGACGACATGAAAGAGTACGCTACCGAAGATGCCGACTGGGTAAATGTGGTAGGAATGTGGTGGAAAAACCGAAAAGAAGTACAATATGCCCATCAGGTTTTTCATAAAGTAATGTTTCAGAACACGCCTTTGAGCAAAACAAGTGTACATACCCGATTTATTACCAACGACGTAGCCGTTGTTCATCTATATTGGCATATTGGAGCTTATACTTCGCCCAATGGTAATTACTACAAAGAAGCTGAAAACTTAGCCCTGATGGTTTTCGTGAATAAAGCTGGTAAATGGCTTTTAAGCTCCGCTGAAAATGTAATTATCAACGAAGCCGCACAACAAAGTAATCCTACCAATAAAATGCCTAAAGAATAATTCAGAATATTTTTTAACCTTATCGTTCTGAATATTAATAAATTCACTAATTTTGCAGTCCCGAAAATGAAGCTAATGGTACTTTCGTTGCGGGAATTACAAATTTTAACGTACCAATACAATGAATCAAAAAATCAGAATCAAATTGAAGTCATTTGACCACACTTTAGTGGACAAATCGGCTGAGAAAATCGTGAAAGCGGTTAAAGCTACAGGTGCAGTAGTTTCAGGTCCAATTCCTTTGCCTACTAAAATTGAGAAATTCACAGTTTTGCGTTCACCACACGTAAACAAAAAAGCTCGTGAGCAATTCCAATTATGTACTTATAAGCGTTTAATTGACATTTTCTCATCATCTCCAAAAACAGTTGATGCGTTAATGAAATTAGAATTGCCTTCAGGTGTTGATGTTGAAATCAAGGTGTAGTTTTCCTTGCTTAGAACATAAAAAAATCCCTTCTAACGCTGTTAGAAGGGATTTTTTAGTTTTAGTCGATTCTTATTTCTTCAAAATCGCTAATTCAGCTTGAACGAAATTCATCAATGAGGCAATATGTTCTTTCGAGAAATCAAAAGGAATATTGGCTGCCGCATAAATTTCTTTCATCGGTTTGGTATAACCCAGTTTCAAAGCGTTTAAATAACCTTCCAAACCTTTTTGCGGATTTTCTTTATAATTTTTCCACACGCCAATCGCTCCTAACTGAGCAATTCCGTATTCGATATAATAGAAAGGCAATTCAAAAATATGCAATTGACGATGCCACATCCAAGATTTATAGTTTTCTAAACCCGACCAGTCCGTTACAGAATCAGCAAATTTCTCATAAATATTTATCCACGCCGCTGTGCGTTCTTCTACGCTATGCGTTGGGTTTTCGTAAATCCAATGTTGGAATTTATCCACCGTTGCTACCCACGGAAGTGTACTGAGAATATCCTCTAAATGTTGAATTTTAGCACGCTTCAATTCTTCTTCGTTATCAAAATACACATTCCAGAAATCCATCGAAATCAATTCCATCGACATCGAAGCCAAT
Source organism: Arcicella rigui (assembly GCF_034929435.1). Taxonomy (NCBI): domain Bacteria; kingdom Pseudomonadati; phylum Bacteroidota; class Cytophagia; order Cytophagales; family Flectobacillaceae; genus Arcicella; species Arcicella rigui. The sequence goes on along the minus strand of NZ_JAYFUM010000007.1, from coordinate 261,115 downwards.
TCTGCTACTTCCGAAGGAAAATTACGGAAAGTATTCAACATCAAATCTTTCGTTACGATTGAATGCACCGCATGACCGCCCTCGTGAAGCATCGTAATGACATCACGCATCAGCGATGAAGCATTCATAAAAATGAATGGGAAACCTGTTTCTTCTAAAGGATAATTGTATCCACCAGGTGCTTTGCCAACTCTTGATTCCAAATCCAAACGACCCATTTCTTTCATAATACTTAGGCATTCACCTAAAAATGGATCTAACTGAGTGAAACATTCAATGGTTTTGTTCAATAAATCTTCGCCACCATTGAAAGGATGTAGAGCCGCACGACCTTTTGCATCCACAGATTTATCCCACGGACGTAACTCGCTTACTTGTAAAGCATTTTTACGCTCAGTTGCTACATTGTTTAAAATCGGAACAATGGTTTCAGCCACCGCTTCGTGGAAATTGAAACAATCGGCAGGAGTATAATCAAAGCGTTTTAATGCGGCAAAAGAGTAATCACGATAATTTTCAAAACCTGCATTCAAAGCAATTTGATGACGCAAAGCTGTTAATTTATTGAAAATTTCGTCCATCTTTTCATGGTCTTGAAAACGACGTTCCTGAATTTTTCTATAAACAGATTCTCTTAAAGCACGGTCGGTATTTTCCAAGAAAACGCCCGCTTGTTGAAGCGTTTTAGTTTGTCCATCCAATTCAACCGTCATTGCTCCTACCGTTGCTTGGTATTGGCTTGAAAGATTTTGGATTTCTGTAAAAAGAGCAATGTTTTCATTTCTAAAAATCTCAGTCGATTTTTTCATTCCTCTAATCGTGATGTCAAAACCTGTTTCGGTTAATTCATCCAAGAACGGACTTTCGAGTGTTTTTTTGTTCAACACATCGTCGTACTCAGCCAAATGTGGTTGAATTTCAGTCACAAATTGGTCGAAATGAGCTTTTATTTCCTTATCGCCCGTATCGCAAGTCATTTTGATATAACGCCAAGCGAAGTTTTCAGAAAGGTAACTTTCCAATTCAGAGCGGTCGGTAAAAAATTTGCGTAAATCGTCCACGTCATTAATAGAACGTTCTACCAAATTATCGAATAAAGGTTTTACACTTTCCCAAGTGCTTAATTGAAAATCAGCCGCCAAAAACTTACGAACTGGCGGATTAATGTTTATCGTTTTTGTCATTGTGTTTTATAAAGAAGTAAGCAGCTTTTTCATCACCTTTCAAGCTACACGTATTGAAAATTTTGTTTATCAAAAGTAATAGAACTTTGCTTGATTGCCCCCAATCTTAGCTAAAAATCGCCCGAAAAATGTAAATTGCATTAAAAATGAAATTTAAAATAATCCCTACGTTTCCACAAAATTCATGTCACTCACCAAAGAACAAATCTTAAAACAATATTACGGCTACAATGCCTTTCGTCCATTACAAGCTGAAATTATCGACTGGGTACTTTACGGGCAAGATGCGATGGTATTGATGCCAACGGGTGGTGGAAAATCACTTTGCTTTCAGATTCCAGCTTTAGTGATGCAAGGTTTAACGCTGGTTATATCGCCATTAATTGCCCTGATGCACGACCAAGTACAAGCCCTAAAAGCAAACGGCATTGCAGCAGAGTATATTAATTCTTCCCTGAGTACGCAAGAGCAAAATTTGATAGAACGCCAATGCAGAAACGGCGAGCTAAAACTTTTATATATTTCTCCTGAAAAACTTTTTACACAAGGATATTTAGACTGGATTCTTTCTTTGAACATCAGCCTTTTTGCCGTTGATGAATCTCACTGTGTTTCTACTTGGGGGCATGATTTTCGCCCTGAATACACCAAGCTGAATGTGTTGAAACAAGCTTTGCCTGATGTGCCAATGATTGCTTTGACCGCCACAGCCGACAAAGTAACTCGAAAAGATATTTTGGCTCAATTAGGTATTCCAGAAGCTAAAGTTTTTATTTCTTCTTTTGATAGACCCAACCTTTCACTTTCCGTTCAGGCAGGACGAAATCGTATTAAAATCATTCAGAATTTTATAGCAGAGCGTCCACGACAATGTGGAATTATTTACTGTTTGAGTCGAAAAAATACTGAAACAGTAGCCGAGGCTCTTCGGAAAGTTGGCATCAATGCCAAGTATTATCATGCGGGAATGCCTGCACAAGAGCGTTCGGAAGTACAAAATCAATTTATTCAAGATGATATTCAAGTAATTGTAGCCACAATTGCCTTCGGAATGGGTATTGATAAATCCAATGTGCGTTGGGTAATTCATTATTCGATGCCCTCGAATGTAGAAAGTTTTTATCAAGAAATTGGTCGTGCCGGACGTGATGGGTTAAAATCAGATACGCTGCTTTTTTATTCTTATAATGACCTATTGGTCAGAAAAGAAATGATTGCAGATTCTGGTCTTCCACCCGAAATGAAGGAAGTACAAGTAGCCAAACTTGAACGAATGAAGCAGTATGCCGAAGCAGAAATTTGTCGCAGACGCATCCTTTTGAGCTATTTTAACGAAGAGGTTGTAAACGACTGTGGTAATTGTGACGTTTGCAAAAATCCGCCTATCCGTTTTGATGCTACGCTGATTGCCCAAAAAGCTCTTTCAGCCATTGCCAGAACAGGTGAAAATGTAGCAATGGGGATGCTGATAGATATTCTGAGAGGCTCGAACAACAGACGTATCATAGAGCATAAGTATCACGAAATCAAAACCTTTGGTGCTGGTAAAGAGTTAAAAGCTGACGAGTGGGCAGATTATTTACAGCAAATGTTGAATTCGGGCGTGATGGACATTGCTTACGATGAAGCCCATGCTTATAAACTTAACAATGCGTCTTGGGCGATTTTGAAGGAAGGTAGAAAAGTACAGTTGGTACGTTACAGACCTTTTGAAGAAAAACAAGCTGAACGTGAAGCCAATATTCCGAAAGAAAAATCAAAAAGAGAAATCATTAAAGATGAACTTTTTGAAAGACTACGAGTACTCAGAAAACAAATTGCTGATGAAAAAAATATTCCGCCATTTGTGGTTTTCTCGGATGCTACACTTTCGGATATGGCACAGAAAAAGCCCTTGAATCAGTTAGAAATGTTTAACGTTTCGGGCGTTGGTGAACAAAAGTATCGACAATTCGGAGAAGTATTTTTAAAAGAAATTCGAGATTTTCTGAAAACCGTCGCAAAAAGTTCGGCAGTAAGTACCAAAAATAGTGATACAATTCAAACTACGTATCAGTTGTACAAAGAAGGTTTTTCGGTAGAGGAAATTGCTGAACAAAGGAAACTGAATCCTGCTACAATTTTTTCACATCTATCAAAACTCTATGAAGAAGGCGAAGAAATAAATATTTCAGCTTTCCTTAGCCAAGCCGAATTCAAAGAAATTATTCAAGCCGCAAAAGCCATGAATATCAAAAATGGCGACCCCGTAAAACCTCTATTTGAAGCAATGGATGCTAAGTTTGAATACCATAAAATAAGAATTGCTTTATTGATTGCGGAAAAAGAAGAAAATAGAAGCTAATTGTTACTGTTATTTTAAAAAAAAGACCAACTTTGTTATTTATTCACCGAGTACTCAATTGAGTATTTATCCATATATTCAAAAAAAAGGCTAAATTTCATTGATTTATCAAACAAATCAATTTTTGGAATATTTATTGCGGCAAATAAAATTAGCTTATCAGTGTTTAGATAAATATTTTAATCTTTTGAATACAATTTTCATCATTTTTCTACAAAAAGTAAAAATGATAAATCTCAAAACAAGTATATTTCAGTATTAATATATTTTTTTCGGCCTTTAACATTCCAAAATTCTCTAAATTACTATTAAAAGAATTAGTCAATGTAGTATTTGAATATAGCCCTTTTTGACTGTAAAGTAGGTTAAACGAGAGTATAATACATGTTTATACATATAGATTGGCAAAATAGTACTATATTTAAAAAAGCTATTGATTATTAAAAGATAAAAAAATAGCTGCTTTAAGCAACGACCTTTTTTACCAAATGATAATGCGAGGGTAATACAATTTTGATAGTTAAACAGAATATGGAAGAGATAGAACTCCTCAGACGCCAAGTTGAACAAGAAAAGAAAGCTCATCAAGAAACCGAGATTATCTTGGAAAAAAAGGCATTGGAACTCTATGAGGCCAGTGAACAATTACGACAACTCAATCAAAATTTAGAAAAACAAGTAAAAGCATCAGTGTCAGAATTACAAAAAACCGAAAGAAAATACCGCCAATTGATTGAATCGGTTCAGGATATTATCTACCAAATTTCTGTTGATGGCTATTTTACCTACGTAAACCCCGTAGTAAAAGAGCGTTTGGGCTATTCAGAAGAAGAAATTATTGGGCAGCACTTTACCTTCTTGATTTTACCAGAGTACCAAGAATCTATATTGAATTTTTATTGGGAAATGGTTCAAAACAAGGAAGAAAGTACTTATAATGAATTTCCTGTAAGAGCTAAAGATGGCTCAACCGTTTGGATTGGTCAAACCGTAAGAAGAATAGAAACCGAGGACAATGGCGTAGAATTAGTAGCCGTTGCTCGTGTTATTACAGAACATAAATTAATTCAAGATTCTCTCAAAACCACCGAAGCACGCCTAAGTAACTTAATTGCTAATTTGCAAAAAGGAATACTTGTTGAAGATGAAAATCATAAAATCATCTTAACCAACCAGTTGTTTTGCGATTTATTCGGTGTGACAGCCTCTCCAGAATCACTTGTTGGAATAGATTGTGTTCCACTGGCTGAACAGTCGAAACATCTTTTCAAAGAACCAGAACTTTTTGTGAGCCGAATCAGCAATTTACTTGAAAAAAGAGAAATTGTGGTTGATGAACAAATTGAAATGGCCGATGGAAGAGTGTTAGAGAGAGATTATATTCCGATTTATTTAGACGGCGATTATAAAGGACATCTTTATAAATATTCTGACGTTACCGATAAATTCAAAGCCATTGAGCAACTAAGAAAAAGCGAAGAAAAGTACCGAGGAATCATGGACAATATGGAACTTGGGCTTTTGGAAGTAGATAATAATCATCGCATTATTAGGGCTTATGATAGATTTTGTAAAATGCTCGGCTATGAAAAAGAAGAGCTTATCGGTCAGATTGCCACAGAATTATTCTTGCCTGAAACTGATAAAGAGATTGTTCAAGTACAACAAGAAGTACGTGAAAAGGGAGTTGCCAGTTCTTATGAATTATGCTTAATCAAAAAAGATGGTACACCTATTTGGGTACTTATCAGTGGTGCTCCTATCATGGACGAAAACGGTGAAGTAATAGCTTCAATGGGTATCCATTATGATATTACCGAAAGAAAATTACTGGAAAAAGAACTGGAAAAAGCCAAAGAAATAGCCGAAGAAGCCCGACAAGCTGAAAAGCAATTCTTGGCAAATATGAGTCACGAGATACGAACGCCACTCAATGCCATCATTGGTATGACGCACCTGATGTTCGATACTCGCCCAACCAAACAGCAGTTTGAATACTTGGATATTCTGAAAACCTCTGCTGATTTTTTACACAGTCTCATTTCAGATTTATTAGACATGGCAAAAATAGAAGCAGGACGCATAGAAATCCAAAAACATCCTTTTGACTTGGTTGGTTTACTAAGAACCGTTCAAAGGGTGTTCCAAATTAAACTTGACAGTCGCCCAGTAGAAATAAATCTACTTACCGATGTAAAAATTTCAGGTAATTATTTGGGAGACGACCTTCTGCTCAATCAAATCTTGTTGAACATTATCGGAAATGCAGATAAGTTTACCGAAGAAGGAAGTATTGATGTATATGTAAAACTGAAAAAAGAAGAGTTGGATGTTTGTTGGATTGAATTCAAAATTTCAGATACAGGTATTGGTATTCCAGAGGAGAAATTAGACCTCATTTTCCAAAAATTCAAACAAATTGATTCAGAACAAGGACATAAACATAAAGGAACAGGCTTAGGTTTGGCCATTACCAAACAATTGGTTGAATTGCAAGAAGGTACAATCTCTGTTCAAAGTAAAGAAGGAGAAGGTACAACCTTTACCATTTTGCTACCTTTCCAAAAATCTGATACTGAGGTAGTAAATAATACGCACATTATCCATGAAGCTGACCAGACGATTCAGGCTTGTAAAGTGTTGGTAGCCGAAGATAATGCCATGAATCAGAAGTACATCAGTAGTTTATTGAACAAATGGAATTTTGAATTTACCATTGCCTCAGATGGTAAAAAAGCTGTTGAAAAAGCCCAAAAAGAGCATTTTGATATTATCTTAATGGATATTCAAATGCCAAATATGGATGGTTATGAGGCTACTATTAGCATCAGAAATACGCAGAATCTCAACCAACACACGCCAATTATTGCTCTGACGGCATCGGCATTGCTCGACCAAAAGAACAAAGCTTTCAGTGTGGGAATGAATAATTTCGTAACAAAACCTTTTGCTCCAAATCATTTATTGAGTGTTATTCAGAACTATTTGCCAAAGAAATCTGATAAAGCAGTAGCTCCAGTGATTGAAAAAGAAGTAATACCTACGCCAATAAGCGTAGCAGAAGACACACCACAAAAGCCAATCCAGACCGAAAATGAGATTCAGATTACGATAGATAAAGAACGAATTCTTGAACTCTACGGCAATGATAAAGAATACATGACCGATATTTTTCAAACTTTTTTAGAAGACGTACTTCCCGACTTTGACGAAATTCAAGTACTGATTGATGCTAAAAATTTAGATGGTTTGAAAAAGCTTGCTCATAAATTAAAGCCAACTTTAGGAATGGTTGGATTAACAGATTTAGAAAAAGAGATTATTGCTTTTGAACATCATGTGAAAGACGGTATAGATTTTGAAGAGTTAGATAAACAATGGAAAAGACTCTATCAAGGAATTAAAGCTGGCGTACCAGTTTTACAGCGAGAGTTAGAAAGAGTTCAGAATTTATAAATACAAAAGCGGCGAATGAATTGATTCATTCGCCGCTTTTGTATTTATACTTATGGAAAAATTATCTTCCAAAATCATCTTGTAATCTAACAATATCTTCTTCATCCGAAGGGTTCTCTGGGTCGGTATGTTGCCAAATTTCAGCTACAATTCCCCAACCTGATAAGCCAATTAAACGGTGACGTTCGCCAGTATCCATTTGAATAAAACTTCCAGATTCTAATACTTTCACTTCTTCCGACTCCTCATCTGTATCGCTTATCTTCACGCCTACGGTTGTTCCTGCAATTACTTTCCAGATTTCAGCACGGCGGAAATGATATTGCCACGACAAACGTTTTTCTGGAGCTACTACTAAAATCTTAGGAGATAATTTATTAGTAATCTGAATTTCAGACATTTCCAAATGTGGGAAATATTTCGCTGCAAAGGCAGGAGCTTGTGCTTCATCAATAACAAAGAAACCACCCCACGGACGAGTTTGGTCTTGCTTAACTACTGTAAAATTGTCTTCCGCTAAAGCAAGAGCTATTTGTTCAAAGATAGATGCTTTGTCAGCATCTTGAGAAAGAGTAATATTCATAAGTTTTTACAGATATGTGAAGAACAAATTTAACGAAATTGCATAAAAATTAAGCATTTAAAATCCTTGTTGGCTTAAAGTCTTGATAATATTTAATATTCTATTGTTTTTAACATAAAAAAGAGGTCAATTTTTTAATCGACCTCTTTTTATTTTTTTACTTGGCTGCAAATTTAGCTTTCCCTTCTTCTAGAAAAGCTATAAAGTTATCAACATTCGAATCAAAAGCTTTTGGTGTAGCCAATGTTCCTTTGTCGTCGTTAGGATTTACCAAACAGTAATAAGGCTGTGCATTTCCGTTGAATCTTACAATTTGGAAATCCAAATTTTGGTCACCCATTGAAGTCTTCTCTTGTCCGTCATCCTTTGAAATGTACCATTTTTCTTTTGGTAATTCCGACTTATCATCCACATACAAAGCTACAACTACATAATCTTCTTTCAGACGCTTGAGTACTTCTGGATGAGACCAAACGTTTTCTTCCATTTTTCTACAATTTACACAACCATGTCCTGTAAAATCTATGAAGATTGGTTTATTTACTTTTTTGGCATAAGCCACGGCTTCTTCATAATCGAAAAATCCTTTGATGCCATGTGGCAAAGTCAGGAATTCACTATACTTAGGTTTTGCTGGAAAACCAGCATCAGCAGTTTCTTCCACTTTTCCAGCACCCGACGAAACAAAATCTTGGGTGGTAAGTGGCGGCAACCAACCAGAAAGGGCTTTCAGTGGTGCTCCAAACATTCCCGGAATCATGTAAACAACAAAGGCAAATACCAAAATTGCCAATAACATTCTCGGTACGTTTACTTTTTCCGTTTTACTATCGTGTGGTAATTGTATTTTTCCTAATAAATAAAAACCTATCAAAGAGAAAATCACAATCCAAAGAGCTAAATATACTTCTCTGTCCAAGATTCCCCAGTGATATACTTGGTCGGCTGTACTCAAGAACTTCAAAGCCAAAGCTAACTCTAAGAAACCTAAAATTACTTTGACAGAATTCATCCAACCTCCAGATTTTGGTAGGTTTTTTAACCATTGTGGGAAAATTGCAAACAAAGTAAAGGGAATAGCAAAAGCTAATGAAAAACCTAACATTCCGATAACTGGTTTGATAATTTCGCCTTGTGCCGAAGCAATCAAGATAGAACCTGCCACTGGCCCAGTACAAGAAAATGATACCAACACCAATGTAAATGCCATAAAGAATACGCCAATAATACCTCCTCTGTCTGACTGTGCATCTATTTTATTCACAAAATCGGAAGGAAGAACGATTTCAAACCAGCCCAAAAATGAAATACCAAAAAAGACAAAAATAACAAAGAAGAGAAGATTGGGAAACCAGTGCGTACTTAACCAATTGGCAAAGCCCGGTCCAGCCAAAGCGGCAATTAATGTTCCGAACAAAACATAAATGGCTACAATTGAAAAACCATAAAGAAATGCCAACTTTCTACCTCCTTTTTGTTTGGTAAAAAAGCTAACTGTCATTGGGATTAATGGATAAACGCAAGGTGTTAGCAATGCCAACAACCCAGCCCCGAAAGCAACCCAAAAGAATGCAAAAAGCGATTGTTCGGGAACGGCAGGAGTACTTGTTTCTGAGATTTCTTCTTTGGGAGCTGATGTAGAATCTACAAGTGGAGTACTTGTTACTGCAACAGCGGTATCTTTTGCGGTTGATTTAGTAGCGAGCGTATCTTGTGGTGTTTGTTCGGTTTTTAAAGCTACTTCTTCGGTTTTCTTTTTCTCGGTAGAGGCAGATTCTAACTTGAATACACCACTTACCATCACGCATTGTCCCGTAATATCCGAACAAGACTGGCTTGTGTAAGCACCATCTACAAGTAATTTTTCTTTTAAAACTTTTACAGTCTGACGAAATTCTGCATTGTGTTTGAAGTAAGTGTATTCGCCATTCCAAATTTCTTTATCGAATTTTTTAGAAGGATTAATAGCCTTCAAACCTCCTACGGCTTCAAAACTACTATTGGGATTAAGCTTTATAGAAGTAACCGTTGGGCCTAAATCTTCACTAAAGTCTGAAGAGTATAAATACCAATCGTCAATGATACTTACTTTGAAAATAATATCAACAGTTTGACCAACCGCTGGATTGGCCTTTGAAAACGACCAAGACCATTTAGCAGGAACTATTTTTTGGGCATTAACAGCTATTGAAAATATAAAGAGGGAAAATAGACTTAAAAATATCTTTTTCATCTGAAGATTGATTGTAAAGGATGCGTGTTTTAGTAAACAGAATTTGTTTTCTATGGGTTCTACTCAGCAAATAAAAATACACTAATTGGTATCTTTTTATTGCCTGTTGGTCAAATATAAAAGAAACCCATTGAAGGTGTAGCTAATTGTGCTAATTTTTCAGATGGGTTTCTCTGTTAGGATTAATGTGTTTTCTTCAAATTGTCTTTGAATACTTTTAAAAATTTATCCAATTTAGGTTTTATTACTACTTGGCAATAAGGATTATGTCCGTTTAGCTCATAGTAATCTTGGTGATAGTCCTCAGCAGGATAAAAAACCTTAAATGGTGTAATTTCAGTAACAATCGGATTCGGGAAAACGTGTTCGGCATTCAATTTTGCTTTCCAAGCTTCGGCAGTTGCTTTCTGTGCTTCATTATGGTAAAAAACAGCCGAACGGTATTGTGGGCCTTCGTCAGCACCTTGTCGGTTAAGCGTAGTAGGGTCGTGAGTTTTCCAGAAAATTTCTAAAATTTTATCAAAAGATATTTTCTTCGGGTCATAACTTACCTGAACGACTTCAGCATGTCCTGTCATTCCTGTACACACTTCTTTATACGTTGGGTTTTTCACAAGACCACCCGAATATCCCGATTCTACCTGTAATACTCCCTCTACTTGTTGAAAAATGGCTTCAACACACCAAAAGCAACCAGCACCTAAAGTAATTACTTCTGCTCCTTCAAGATTGTTTTTTTTATTGCTCATTTTATTAGTACTTTTCTGATTATCAGTATTTTGACCACACGAAACATTCACAAATAATGTAAATATTCCAAGAATAAGAAGATTGATTTTTGATTTCATTGTTGATAACATTTAAAACTTAATGTAAGTTTGCATTTTTATTCTGAATCATTTTCAGAACGCCCTTTAATAAAATTTATTCTGAATTAATATCCAAAATTAATACTCTTTAAAAGTACCATTTGTCTGATGAACGACATAGCTACAAAAACAAAACCTCGAATGATTAAAGAAAGTTATACAGCAAGCATCAAAAAACGTTGGCAAACTTCCTTAGCTTCAAGTGAATTTACCATAAAGCTCCTAACTTCTATCATTATCTTTATCATTGGAGCAGTTCAATTATCTACTTATTTCAAAAATATTCAAAAAAGAGAAGGCATTGAACTTTCAGATTTTGTTCTAAATCATATTCCCGCTCTTGATGTTTCAACACCCATTTTTACTACTATTTATGGTATGTTGATTTACATGCTTTGTAAGGTTTTTACAAAACCACAAGTACTCCTGCTGTTTACTTATACATTCGTGATAGAAACTATCTTTCGGATGAGTACGATTTATCTTTTCCCGCTAAATCCGCCTGCAAATTTAGTAATCCTGCATGATACCTTCGCAGAAATAGCGATTTATGGAAATTCAGAACCTATCACCAAAGATTTATTTTTCTCTGGTCATACCTCAACGATGGTAATGATTTGGCTATTCTTAGAAACGCCTCGTGAAAAAGTAATTTCAGCAATTGCCGCCGTAGTGTTGGCTGTTTTATTATTGATTCAGCACGTTCATTATACCATAGATGTTTTAGGAGCTGTATTTTTTACAGTTTTAGCATATTTCTTGGCTCGTTACATTTTGCAGCTTCGTTGGCAAATATCTTGTGTGATTATGGCAGGCTTCTACGCAATCATGCAAATAGTTTTTATTTTGGCTGGAAAAATTATTTAAGTCCAATAATGATAATGCTTTGTATTTTAAGTCATTAATTAAAAAATATACAGGAATCCTTTTAATTTTGTTTCATAAAAAGGTAATTTTATGGTTCTTGTTCATACAAGCAATTCTACTCTTTGTGAATTATAAAGGTAAATTGTAAATTTTCTAATAAAAAATTTACAATTTGATTACATTCTTTTAATTTGCATTGTTTTACCAGAATTGAAAACTAAAAATTATTGATTTTGGTTATTTGTAAAAGTAGTTCTGCCCAACTGCTTCTACGAAACGGTTTAAAAGCCGTCAACTTTATTTTGTACAATTTTTTATAAGCCTGATTTGTATGCACAAATTAGTCTTGTACCAAGAACTTTTAAACAATTTGTTCTTGCAAACCACTTTTAATTTAGGGTAAAAATATGGTAAAGTTTGAGTACAAAACCTTCCAGTTGGGAGATAAGCTAACCCCAGAGCAGAAAGAATATTTCCGCAAGTATGGAGTAATTCAATTTAAAAATTTCATTAGCGCCGAAACTATCAAAACGTTTATCAGCGAATTAGATAAAATTGAAAAGAAATGGTTAGCGGATGGCATTGATAAAATCAACGGCATTCCTTTAAAGTTTGGGAAAGACGAACACGGCAACAAAATGATTCAAAGAATGTGTTTTACTAACAAGTACAGCACAATCTTAGGCGAGTTTTTGAAAGACCCTCGCTTGCAATTATTAGTTGAATTATTAGCTCCTTATGATGGGCGTATTAGCGAAGACGAAAAAGACGGTTTGGTATTCAATCACTATGTAAATGCACCTAATAGCAAGTTTACACAAATGGGATGGCATACAGACAGCCCTCGTGATTTATTCTTAGGACAAAAAATCCTTCCGATGCTAAACGTTGGTGTACATTTGGATACTTGCCCAGTTTCAAACGGTGGATTGAGAGTATTACCAGGAACGCAAAATCAAAGTGTATTGAAATTATTGTTTGGCAAAAAACAATTTATCGACCATACACCAGACGCACGTGAAGTTGGTTTTGAAATTGAAGCAGGAGATTTAACAGTACATGATGGTCGTTTATGGCATCGTGTTGAAGTATCGCCAAATTTTGGTGAAGCTTCTCGCCGTAGAGTGATGTATGTGCCAATTATTACAGGCAAGTATATGCCTAAAAATGAAAATAGTAAAACACCATTCTATCATCGCTTTGCAAAAGTGGTTCAGAAATAATTTTCTGACTCGCTCTCATATAAAAAGGCTATCTCAACCAAGTGTTCAGATAGCCTTTTTTATGTTTTATGGGATTACTTATTTTAAAACTATGATTTTCTTAATCTTCTCAAAACTGTCGGTTTTAAGTTTTACGATATAAGCATTTCCCGTTGAACCCGAAAGGGTTACTTTCTTTGGTCCATCGAATTTATCTATTTTAAATTCTTCTACTAATTTTCCTTCCATTGTGAAAACTTGTAAAGTAGAACCTACCAAATCTTCCACCACTTCAATCGTAACGTCGCCTGTAATACTTGGGTTTGGATAGATGCTCATGCCATCGAAACTTACATCTTGTTTATACTTGAATACCGACGAAGCATTTGAATAACAAACTAATTTACCACTTGGCAACGAAGCAATCGAGTAAGTAATGCTGGCTTGTACTTGGTAGTCGCCATCTTTTTTTACTTTGATTACTCTTGAAGTAAATGCTTTCTGAACTTCGCTATTGTATTTCCATACATAGCCGTTTTCGTCGCCATTGCTTTGGGCATCCAAAGTATAAGTTCCTGCCTGACTCACTTCTGGCACTGTTGGAAGCGGACGAACATCAACAGCAATGGAATTAGACGGAGCAGACAAACAAGTATTCTTGTCTTGAACTCTTGCAAAATAATTGCCCGACACCGAAGCCGTGAGAGAAGTATTGCTATCGCCTACGCCCAATGAATCTGTACTACTTTTCCACCAATAAGCCTTATTGGTACTTGATGAAGTAAAGCGTACTTTGTTTCCATCACAAAATACGGTACTGCCCGATGTTACTGAAATTTGTGGAGCAGCAGGCAAAGGATAAGTACTTAGTGTAATGGCAGGCGAAGGTTTTGATAAACAGCCCAAAGCACTTACCGACTGCACAGTTACATTCCCTGCTTTATTTACTGAAATTGTACTTTTATCACTATTTGAAATACTCCATTTATAAGTGCTGGCTTCTACACCAATTGCATTCAGAATAATGTTTCTGTCGGCACAGAATGGATTTGCTCCAATAATTGTAATAGAAGGCGTAGCTGGTAAAGGATTCACAACGGTAGTCACTACGTCTGAACTACTCACCGCCTTACAACCGTTGGTATCTGTAATGGCTACGGTAATGTTACTGGCTTTCTTCCAAGTGAGTACTCTTACATTGCCTGTTTGAAAAACCTTTCCATCAATCGACCACTGGTACACGTTCTTGTTCTTTGTATCATTTGGCGTTGTATTCGGAAGGCTGGCTTCTAAAACAGTACTGTCTTCGTCGCAGAAATTCACAGGACGCACCAAACGAATAGTTGGTTTGGTTGGTAATGGGTTTACTGTTACTTTGGTTACTTTTGAATAAGCCGAAAAACAACCAAAAGAATCTCGCACTTTTACTGAGAATTTACCCGAAGATTTCACAGTAAATTCCTGAGCAGTGGCTACTTCTAATTTGGTATCTTCATTTCGCCAACTATATTTCTCAACATTTCCGTTGGCAAAAAGTGCTTTTAAGGTAACAGAACCCCCTTCACAAAAAATTGCCGTTGGCGAAGCCAAAATACTGGCAGGTTGAGGGGCTTCACGCACTGATACCGTTACACTTGTTGAAACTTTAGAGATACATTTTTTAGCACTGATTACTTGTAAAGCATACACGCCGGGGTCGCCAACGACTAATGATTTAGTGCTGTCTAATACTGTTTTTGAGGTAAGTTCTGTCCAAACATATTTACTCTGTGTTGCTGATGAAGTTAATGTTACTGTTGAATCAGGACAGAATTTCAGCGGACCATTTGCCACAATTGAAGGCGTTGCAGGCAAAGGATTGGAAATAACCGTTACGACATCCGAAGAATCTTTTGATTTACAACCTTTGTCCGAAACTACTCTAAGAGTGATACTTGCAGAAGAAGTTACCGTTATTTCAGAAGTAGTTGCTCCATTACTCCAAATATATCCCGAAGCCGTTGACCCTCTTAATGTGGTAAAATCACCTGCACAAAACTCTACTGGTCGCACGGCTGTTACTGTTGGTTTGGCAGGTAAAGGATTCACTTTCAATACGGTAAGTGCTGAAGTAGGCGACACACAAGTATTACTATCGGTATAAGCAACGCTGTAATTACCAGCAGTTTTCACATAAATACTTCTTGTTTTTGCCCCAGTATTCCATAAATAAGAACCTGTTCCTTTATTATTAGCATTCAACTTAATACTATCAAGCTGACAAACACTTACAGAAGTACCTTCTGCAATAATTGGAGCAGTTGGATTTGCATTTACCGTTACTTTCACTGAATCTGAAGCTAAGGACAAACAGCCATTTGCATCTTTTGCTTTTACAATAAAAGTATTGGTTTTAAGGACTTTTATTCCAGTAGTCAACACAGTTGTAGTATCAGCACCCGAAGTTCTCGACCATACGTTGCTACTGGCTGTATAAGAAGACGTAAGTGTAACGCTTCCACCTTCACAGAAAGTAGTTTTTCCGCTGGCTGTGATATTAGGTTTTGAAGGCACTGTTGGATATAACTGTAAAGTAACACCCGTAGAATAATCAGAAGCACAACCTACCGAGTTTTGTAAAGCTACGGTAAAAGTATAATTTCCACCTACGGTAGTGTCTCTTCCTGTTACGGTAATGGCACTGCTCGTACTTTTCAGTAATTTATCGCCTCTGTACCAAATATAGGCTGCCCCTCCGCTACTGGCTGTAAGTGTTCTTGAATCTGTTCCACAAACCAATGGTTTAGTAATTGGCGAAATCGTTGGGGTAGCTGGTTTTGGAGATACTTTCAAGGCAACAGCAGATGATTCATCTGAAACGCAACCGAAACTATTTTCCAAAGTAACACTATAATTATAAGTACCTGCCAGAAGTACATCATTTCCTTTTACTAATAAAGTACTGATAGTATCACTCAATACCGTAGTGTTTCTTTTCCAAGTATAATACGCTCCTCCGCTTGTTGCCGTAAGTGTTTTTGTACCTACTCCACAAATCGGGTCTGTAATATTCAAGGCATCAATCACTGGTTTAGCTGGTTTTGGAGAAAGTACAACTTTTACCGTTGCCGATTCGTCTGAAAGACAGCCTACTGAATTTTGAGCAATAACCGAGTATGAATATATTCCTGCCGTGGCTACATCAGCTAAGGCAATCGTTAGTGTATTGGTTGTATTGGCAAGGCTTGTACCGCTACGTTTCCAAGTATAAGCAGTTGCTCCGCTGGTAGCTGTGAGTGTCTTTGTCTCAGTTCCGCACAATAAATTGGATGTCAACGGAGCAATCACTGGCGTAGTAGGTTTTGGCGATAACTTCAAACTTACTACGGCAGATTCATCCGAAGTACAACCGACTGAGTTTTGCAAAACAACTGTAAAATCATATACTCCTGCCGTACTTACATCTGTACCTTTTACGCTAAGGCTATTGGTCGTTGAAGTATTCAAGCTTGTTCCTTCTCGTTTCCAAGTATAGCTTGTACCTCCGCTGGTGGCTGTTAAAGTTTGCGTAGCTGTTCCACAAACTAAATCATTACTTACAGAAGCAATCACTGGCGTAGTAGGTTTTGGCGATAACTTCAAACTAACTACGGCAGATTCGTCAGAAGTACAACCGACAGCGTTTTGCGAAACAACCGTAAAATCATATACTCCTGCAGTACTTACGTCTGTACCTTTTACGCTAAGGCTATTAGTGGTTGAAGTATTCAAACTTGTTCCTTCTCGTTTCCAAGTATAGCTTGTTCCTCCGCTGGTGGCGGTTAAAGTTTGTGTAGCTGTTCCACAAACCAAATCATTACTTACAGAAGCAATCACTGGCGTAGTAGGTTTTGGCGAAACTTTCAAACTTACGGAACTGCTACTAAGCGTGCTACAACCTGTAACACTATTCGTTGAAGAAACAGTATAAACATAAGTACCTGCTGTACTTACAGATGTACCTGTAACATTCAGCGTACTTGTGCTTACGCCCAAAGATACGTTATCTCTAAACCATGTATAATTGCTACCGCCACTGGCTGTTAGGCTTCTGCTGGCAGTGGCACAAACGGGACTAACGATGTCTGAAGGTGCTGTCAGAACGGGTGCTGTGGGTACTATCGAAGTGACAGTAAATGCCGCTACATTAGTAAAGGAAGCATCGCCCACATTTTTCTTGACTTTGGCTGTATATGTGCCGGGCGAAGCAAGATAAGTTTGTGAACTACCTACCGCAACATTATTAGCATCAAGCCATTGATATACAGCATAGCCAGTAGGTAAAGTAAGTTGAGAAGTGCCTTGTCCAGTACAAGTATAAACGCCTGTGGCAGTAATTGTGGGTGTCGTTTGAGCTGATGTTATCGAGTACGATAAAATTAACCAAACCAAAAGAAGAGAAGTACAGATTCTTTTCATTATGTATTGTATTCAGTGCTTGGGTTTGCTACTTAAAACAAAAAATAGATTAAACAGGTAAGTTTGAGTATTGAATTGTGAGATTAGTGTGTACGAAAGTTGAAAGGCTATTACAGATTTAGGATTTCTAATGTTGGAAATTGGATAAAATTATAAAACATTTAATTACCTCATCATAAATTCCAAATCTAAAATTTTCACAGTCTTTCGTACACTACTATTGTGAATGCTAAGTTGTGAATTAAAATTCATAACTCAGTACTCTTGTTATTCTGAATCGAGTTCTTCCTGCGTGGATTCCTCTGAAATATTCGCTGGTTGAGCATTCTGTAAGGTTTTCCAAAGCAAATCTTTTAATTCAACCAAACCTTGTTGCATTACCGACGAAATCAATACATACGGTAAACCTGCTGGAATTTGTTGAATGATTTTTTCTTTATCCTCTTCAGAATTGACTAAATCCATTTTTGAAACTGCCAAAATTCTTTCTTTATCCAACAAAGCTGGATTGTATTTTTTCAGTTCATTCAAAAGGATGAGGTACTCTTCTTCGATATTTTCTACCGAAGCAGGTACAAGAAATAATAAAATTGAATTTCTTTCGATATGGCGTAAAAATCTTGTTCCCAAGCCTTTACCTTCAGCAGCTCCCTCGATAATACCCGGAATATCTGCCATAATAAATGATTTGAAATTTCGGTAAGCCACAACGCCCAAATTAGGTGTTAGGGTGGTAAATGGATAATCCGCAATTTCTGGTGTAGCCGCCGACAATACCGAAAGTAAAGTTGACTTTCCTGCATTTGGGAAGCCCACCAAACCTACGTCTGCCAGTACTTTTAGTTCCAAAATCACCCACATATCTTCTCCCCTTTCGCCGGGTTGTGCATAATGGGGTGCTTGGTTGGTTGAAGACTTAAAATTGGTATTGCCCAAACCGCCTCTTCCGCCTTTCAAAAGGATTACTTCTTCGCCGTCTTTGGTCACTTCTGCCAAAACTTCTCCTGTTTCGGGGTCTTTTACAATCGTTCCGAGTGGAACTTCAATGATAGCATCTTCGCCTTGAAGCCCAGAGCGTCGTCCGCCCTCGCCTCCTTTTCCGTCTTTAGCAAAGATATGTTTTTGATATTTTAAATGCAGTAAAGTCCAGTGCTGAGAATTTCCCTTTAGCACAACGTGACCTCCACGACCGCCATCACCACCATCTGGGCCACCTTTGGGGACGTGCTTTTCACGACGGAAATGGCTTGAACCGCTTCCTCCGTGGCCCGAACGGACGTTAATTTTTACGTAGTCAATGAAGTTGGATGCCATGATATTATTTGGTAATGATTGATTTAAAAAAGGGTAATTTATGTTGGATGTTAAGTAAAACCCAACATAAACTACCCATTTCTTAAATTATTTTACTGCATCAATTGCAGTACAGATATTAGTAAAAATTTCTTCGATATTGCCAATTCCATTTACTTTAGCTACTTTGCCCTGAGCATCATAATAAGGTAATACATGAACTGTTTTAGAGAAGTATTCGTCGATACGCTTCAATAATTTATCCGCATCGTCGTCTGCACGACCCGACACTTTCTGTCTTTCAGCAATTCTGTTTTTGATTTCTTCTTCGTTTACATCCAACTGAACAACGCCATTAATCTTTTGTCCATTTTTACTTAAATAAGCATCTAAAGCCTCAGCTTGTGGTACTGTACGAGGAAATCCATCAAAAATAAAGCCTTTTGCCTCTGGATTATTTTTCACTTCTTCTTCCAACATATCAATCGTAACTGAATCTGGCACTAAAAGCCCATCAGCTAAAATTTGCTTTACTCTTTGCCCAAGCTCAGTGTTGTTGGAAATGTGCATACGGAACATATCACCTGTGGAAATATGAACTAACTGGTACTTCTCAATTAATTTAGCAGATTGTGTTCCTTTACCTGCACCCGGAGGGCCGAATAAGACGAGATTTAACATTGTTACACGGTTATTTTAAAAGTTCTTGATTATTGTTTTGTTATAAGATTACAAATTTACGAGAACCACAGTGAATTATGTGATAAATGTCTGAGAATTTAGTAAATGAGTTGAAGATTAAGTTTATGCCATATTCTTATGCAAGCATACTATTTTGTATTAATTTTACAAAAAACAAAACTTTTCTAAGTCAACATTCATCATTGAAGCATTATGGAAGAACTTTTTGCCACCGAAAAAACTCGTAAAATCTTACCTATCATCAAAGATTTTTTAGTCAATGAAATTTATCCTTTAGAAAATGCTGAAAACCTAACGGGTAAATTCTCTAAAGTGGCGAAAGTATTGGATGAAAAAAGAGCTTTAGTAAAGTCGCTCGGACTTTGGGGTTTACAACATTCCGAAGAAGAAGGCGGACTCGGACTAACACTTTGTGAATTCGGGCAAGTCTCCGAATTACTTGCCTCCACTCCTTTCGGGCATTATACTTTCAATTGCCAAGCTCCCGACATTGGCAACATGGAACTAATCGCTCGTTATGCTTCTGACGACATCAAAAAACGTTTTTTACATCCTTTAATAGAAGGTAAAATTCGTTCTTGCTTTTCGATGACCGAACCCGAATTTGCAGGTTCAAATCCTATCAATTTAGGAACAACCGCCGTTCGTGAAGGCGACGAGTACGTCATCAACGGTCATAAATGGTTTACTTCATCTGCCGACGGTGCGGCCTTTGCGGTAGTCATGGCAATTACAAATCCAGACGCAGCCCCGCACCAAAGGGCGAGCCAAATCATTGTGCCGACAGATACTAAAGGCTTTACTTTGGTCAGAAATATTTCTATTATGGGCGAGGCATCAGACCATTGGGCAAGCCATGCAGAAGTACGATACGAAAATGTACGAGTACCTATCACGAACCTAATAGACGAAGAAGGCATGGGTTTTAAGTTGGCACAAGAACGCTTAGGGCCAGGTAGAATCCACCACTGTATGCGATGGATTGGCATTGCCGAACGTGCTTTTGATTTAATGTGTAAATACGCAGCCAGCAGAAGTATGGGCGACGGCACAGTACTGGGCGAAAAGCAAGCCATTCAATTTTGGATTGCAGAAAGTAGAGCAGAAATTGATGCAGCCCGTTTGTTGGTATTAAGAACAGCCCAAAATATTGATAATTTCGGAGCATCGGCAGTACGGAATCAGATTTCTGAAATCAAATTTTTCTGTGCCAAAATGATGCTTCAAGTACTTGACCACGCCATTCAAATTCATGGAGCGTATGGCATGACGGATGATTTACTTCTTTCATTCTGGTATCGTCATGAACGTGCCGCCAGAATCTACGACGGAGCAGACGAAGTACATAAATCTGCTTTAGCTCGTTCGATTCTTTCAAATTATGGTTTGAATAAAAAGAAAAAATAAGCTCAAATTCTACCAAACAAGAGTAGAATTTGAACGATTTTGGTTTAGCTTTGATAGTTGAAAATTAGCTTTAGGCTGTATGCTATATCCTTTATGCGTAAGCTTTAGGCAAGCACATTTTTTTGCATAAAGCATACAGCTTATAGCCTAAAGCAACCTTACCATAAACAAATTTAAAATGCTCAACGTCGCCCTTATTGGTTTTGGTTTGTCAGGCAGATACCTCCAAGCCCCATTTTATGAAGCCAACCCCAACTTCAATCTAAAAACGATTGTTTCAAATAGCCAGAATCCTAAAGCGTACTTTCCAGCGGTTGAAGTAATGAAAAGTTTGGAAGAAGTATTAGCCGACGATTCTATCGACTTGGTAAGTATTTGTTCGCCAAATGATACGCATTACGATTTTGCCAAAAAATGTTTATTGGCAAACAAACACGTTTTAGTAGAAAAACCATTTACGGCAACTGTAAGCCAAGCGGAGGAATTAATTCAATTAGCTAAAACGCAAGGGAAAGTAATATCCATTTTTCAAAATCGCCGTTTTGATAGCGATTTTATGACCGTACAAAAAATCATCAATGAAGGTTTTATTGGCGAAGTACTCTCTTGTGAAATACTTTTCAACCGCTACAAACCTGTATTGAATGCAAAAAAATGGAAAGAAGTAATGACTCCAGCCAATGGCATTTTGTATGATTTGGGAGCTCACATTATCGACCAGTCGATTGTACTTTTTGGTATTCCGCAAAGTGTTTGGGGGGAAACTTTTACCCAAAGAGAAGGCTCAGAAATTGATGATGCTTTTGATATAAGACTGGATTATGGAAAATTAAAAGTGACGCTAAAGTCCAGTTTAATGGTGCGAGAAGAAGGGCCAAGATATATTTTACACGGTACAAAAGGCTCGTTTGTAAAGTATGGCATTGATGTACAAGAAGACCATTTGAAAGCAGGAATTTTGCCCAACATGGAGGGTTTTGGCATTGAACCTGCCAGTAATCAAGGAATTTTAAACAGCGATGTAAATGGTTTACATTTCAGAGGAACGATAGAGACGCTAAAAGGAGATTGGGGAATACTTTTCCAAAATCTCTACGAAGCCATTACTGGTAAAGCTGAACTTTTGGTAAAACCAGAAGAAGTATTGGAACAAATAAAAATCATGGAACAAGTAAAGCAGCGATAGGTTTTGATAGATTTTCGGTTTTAGTAAGTACAAAAGCAGATCAAACAGATGTCTCATATTGTAAAAAATCCTCACTCACAATTCAGCACTCTTACTTAACATTCTCTTTTTTCAGATTTATATATCAAAAAAGGTCAGGTGTAAAATCCTGACCTTTTTTGATAATTGATATTTATTCTATTGGAATAATGAGTCGCTCGCCTCTTTCTGTAATATCTTTTGTTTTTTTGTTAGCTTCCATAATGGCTTGTTTACTTACGCCATACTTCTGTGCTACTACTCTCAAAATATCTCCCGGCCCAACAGTATGAATAGCTTTTACTTTAACCTTTAATTTTGTAATTCCTACCTTTATTCCTTCTGGTTCAACATCAGGATTTAGTTTTTGAAGAGCCGATTTTCCTAAACGATAACGATTAGCAATGCCATAAAAAGTTTCACCAGCTTGTACAGTATGAATATAAGTTTCGCCTTTGGTCGTAATTACTTCTACTTTTTTCTCAGGTTCTTTCTTTTTTTCTTCTACTTTTTTGGTTTCTTTTTCTTTTTTGCTTTCGGTTACATCTTCGTTTTCAGCCTTAGCGGCGTTTTTTTCTTCATTTTCATCCGACGTTGTTTCTGTGGATGGAGCAGCAACAACATCTTCGTCATTCTGTCCTTTTATCGCAACGGCATCTGGTGGAGTACTTAGTACAATGTCTGTTTTTTCAACGTCATTACTCATCGACTGCCAACCAACATAAAGTAAAGCAATCACCATAGCGATTAACACCATCAGCGTAATCATCGGGACGTTTGAATTTTCTTCTACGGGTTTTGGGTTACGATAGTCTTCCATAATTTTGTAATATTTGGTGAGGATTATTCAATCAAGAAATTTAAAGTTATGTTCTACAAATGCGGAGTTATAATTGCTAATATATATTTTAAATGTTTGCTTTTCAATAATTTATACTAAAAATATTAAAAATAAAATCGCTATGATTAAATTAAATGATTAAGCATAGCGATTTTCAAGAGTACTTTTAAGCCTATTTTTTTAAAGTGTTTTGTGCAAATCGCTCACCATTTCTGCCACTTTATCACTAAGCTCAGTTTTATAAACTTCTAATTTTTCTGCTACTTCTTTGTTTTCAATACCAATCATTTGAACCGCCAAAATGCCCGCATTTTTTGCTCCGTTCAAGGCAACAGTGGCTACTGGCACACCCGAAGGCATTTGTAAAATTGACAGTACAGAATCCCAACCGTCAATAGAGTTAGACGATTTTACAGGCACACCAATAACAGGCAATGTCGTTACCGAAGCAACCATTCCCGGCAAATGAGCCGCCCCGCCAGCACCTGCTATAATTACTTTAATCCCTTTCTCACGAGCAGTTGTGGCGTACTCAATCATTTTCAAAGGTGTTCTATGAGCCGAAACGATGTCAATCTCATAAGCTACTCCAAATTGTTTACAAACTTCGGCAGCTTCTTGCATGACTTTCAAGTCTGAAATACTGCCCATAATGATTCCTACCATTGTAATGGGTTAATTTAATTTTAATAAAATATTCAATTTAGCTTTTCTAAAAGAATGCTATTGAAAGTATGCCGAATAGGATGACTTGAAATTTCATTGTGAAAAGCCACAAAAACTTAGCCAAAAATCAAGAAAATCCATTTTTTAGGAATACTTTACCCTTATTCAATCACAAAAAACTTATGAAATTACTTTCAAAGTCTCTTTTACAGCTTGTACTTTCGCTTTGAGAGAGGTTAAATCTTCATCCACAACCGTAACGTGACCCATTTTACGGAATGGTTTTGTGATTTTCTTTCCATATAAAAATGGAAATACTCCCGAAATTGCCAAAGCTTCTGGCATTCCTACGTACTTGGCTTCGCCAGAGTAACCATCTTCGCCCAATAAATTTACCATTGCGGCTTTAGAATGTGCGGTAGTATCGCCCAAAGGCAAGCCTAAAACTGCTCGCAAATGTTGTTCAAATTGTGAAGTATGATTGGCTCTAATTGTGTGATGTCCGCTATTGTGCGTGCGTGGAGCTACTTCGTTGATTAAGATTTTCCCGTCTTTCGTCAAGAACATTTCTACTGCCAACAAACCTACAATTCCCAATTTTTCAGCCGTTTCAATCGCAATTTTCTTCGCTTCTTCGTGTATTTTTTCACTTACTTCGGCAGGGGCAAATAAGTACTCCACTAAATTATGCACAGGATGGAAAACGCATTCAACCGTTGGGAAAGTTTTCACTTCTCCTTGTTCGTTTCTGGCTACTATTACTGCAATTTCTTTGTCGAAATCAATTGCTTTTTCTAATAAGCTTGGAGCAGTGAACGCCAAAGGCAAATCTGCTGCCGAACTGAGTTTTTGTACGCCTCTTCCGTCATAGCCACCTTTACCCAATTTGTTGAAAGCAGGTAAAAAATCAAGGTTTTGGGCAATATCTTCAACGGTGTCAGTCAAAATAAAATCAGAAGTAGGCAAATTATTATCTGCATAAAACTGTTTCTGAACACGCTTATCTTGAATAATTTCTAATACTTCTGGTTGTGGGAAAACTTTTTTTCCTTCTGAACGAAGTTTTTTTAAAGCCTCCAAATTTACGTTTTCAATTTCAATCGTAATTACCTCGCAGTCTTGTCCGAATTGATACACTGTATCAAAATCCAGAAACGAACCTACTACAAATTCTGGGGCAATTTTAGCACAAGGAGCATCAGGGTCTGGGTCGAGGGCTTTTACGTGTATATCTAAATCAATGGCGGCTTGGAGGAGCATTCTTCCTAACTGACCACCACCTAATAAACCTAATTTGAAGTCTTTTGAAAACATTTGATATTGGAAGTAAATGATTGGGGCTTTAAGATTTTGAGATTTAGGACTTTCAAGAAAAATTCGTCAATGTTCTTTATCCCACAGATTTTCACCTATTTTAAATTTACAACAAAATTACGCTGAAATCTGTAAACCTTAGTAAATTTGTGTATTGATAAATAATAAAAGGACATATTTAGGGAAATACATTCATGAAAAATTCAATAAATCTTCGTTTTGGCTTGTTAGTAGGGATTGTTTTATTGGCGGCAGGAAGCCGTTTCTTAGCAGTTTTATCACCTTCAATGTCCAATTTTTCTCCAGTAGGCACAATGGCTTTGTTTGGCGGAGCGTATTTTACTAAAAAATACTGGGCTTTTGCTGTGCCTATGCTTGCTCTTTGGTTATCTAATTTAGTGTTGAATAATGTTTTTTATAAACAATGGTATCCAACTTTTTCATTTGGTTTTGAAACAGCCGTGTTCATCAGCTTTGCTTTAGTAGTAGCAGTAGGAATTGTTTTCTTGAAAAAAGTGAATCTTACAAATTTACTTTTGGCAAATTTGTTGGGAACATTGGTATTTTTCATCGTATCAAACTTTTTTGTGTGGACAGGCGGAACGATGTATCCACAAACTACTGAAGGATTAGTTTCTTGCTATACAATGGCTTTACCATTTTTGAAAAACACTTTAGTAAGTAATTTACTTTTCTCAGCTATTATGTTCGGGGCATTTGAATATGCAACCGCCAACAACAAGGCTTTACAATTACAGTAATCGCACAAATTTTTAGGAAAAATAGTGTAGGCAAACCTGCACTATTTTTTTATTTCAAGTTCAAAAAGGAGTTTAGCACACCGTTAGTTTACCTAAAAATTCGGTACAAATAATATTTGGTTTTGTTTTCTTTTTGTTCAGAGCCTTGTTAGATTTGCAAAGCAACCTTTATATCAATCTAATCTGATGTATCGAAGCATCAAGTTGGGTCATCGAGGCTAATAATTAATACTTCTACTAAGCATTTTGGCGATGAAGTATTTCGTTTTTTTCTCCTCTTCAATTCACTATGACAGAAATACCTGCTTTTAAAAAAGGTTTACCCACACAAATTGCTGTATTGGGCGGTGGTAGTTGGGCAACGGCTATTATAAAGATTTTAACAGAAAACAATGTTAAAATAAAGTGGTGGCTTCGCCGAAAATCGGACGTTGATTTTATTAAAAAGTATAATCATAATCCAAGTTATTTGACCGACGCACTGCTAAATCCAAGAAAAGTAAAGGCTTATTACAAAATGTATGATGCACTTTATGGGGTCGATTATGTGATTTTGGCAGTACCTGCCGCATTTATTCCTGATGCACTCAAGAACCTTACCCGCAATCATTTTGCAGGGAAAAAGGTGGTTTCTGCCATTAAAGGGATGATTCCAGACGAAAATATGCTGGTGACAGACTGGATGGAAAAAGTATTTGGCGTACCTCTTACGCAAATGTGCGTAATTGCTGGCCCTTGCCATGCCGAAGAAGTAGCTTTAGAAAAACAATCTTACCTGACGATTGGCTCACCCAACATTCATTTAGCACAAGAGTTTTCAAATTTGTTGAGTTGTAGGTACATACAAGCCAACCCGATTGCGGATTTGTACGGCGTAGAATACTGTGCTGTAATAAAAAACGTCGTAGCAATGGCTTGTGGTATTACACATGGCTTAGGTTTCGGCGACAACTTTCAGGCAGTAATGGTTTCTAATGCCATGCAG
The DNA here is from genome assembly GCF_034929435.1 of Arcicella rigui. NCBI lineage: Bacteria > Pseudomonadati > Bacteroidota > Cytophagia > Cytophagales > Flectobacillaceae > Arcicella > Arcicella rigui. Next base: position 234,767 of record NZ_JAYFUM010000007.1, on the reverse strand, counting down.
GAAATTAAACGCTTTTTAGATTTTGCTTATCCACAAGTTTCAAGAGATTTGAATAATTCGGGATACTTGGGCGACTTGTTGGTGACAGCTTATTCTCAGTTTTCAAGAAATCGTACTTTTGGAAACATGATTGGGCGTGGTTACTCTGTAAAATCTGCCCAAATAGAAATGAATATGATTGCCGAAGGCTATTATGCTGTGAAAAGTATTTATCAAATCAATCAAAAATATGGCGTAGAAATGCCAATTATTGATGCGGTATATAAAATTCTCTACGAAAGAGCCGTCCCAATTGCTGAAATTAATATTCTAAAAACGCATTTGAAGTAGATTTTGCAATTTGAAGATATGGTAATTTGAAAATTTGAAGATATTGCTAAGTATAACATTGCTTATTTGAAAATGAGTTGATTATTTTCAAATAAGCAATGTTATTTATACACTTTTCAAAATTTACTTAGATTCAAATCGGAAAACTCTCTAAGTACAACATTTTTAAATTTTCAAATCATCAAATTTTCAAATTTGAAAGCAAAACCTTCAAATTATAAATACCCCTTAATCTTATCTGCCGTAGCCTTCAACTCTTCTTGCGAAGGTTTTAATTTTTCACGGGTAAAATTAATATCGTTCATCGTATTCAGCGGAATTAAATGCACGTGAGCGTGTGGTACTTCTAAGCCAATTACCGACACACCGATTCTTTTACAAGGAACAGCTTGCTGTAAAGCTGGAGCAATTTTTTTGGCAAAAAGCATTAAACCTGCAAGTAAATCGTCGTCTAAATCAAAAATATAATCAATTTCTTTTTTCGGAATAACCAAAGTATGTCCTTCGGCAAGCGGCATGATGTCTAAGAAAGCAAGAAAGTTTTCATCTTCTGCAATTTTGTGACAAGGGATTTCTCCATTAATAATTCTTGTGAATATAGTTGGCATGAGAAAGTTTGTTTAAGCTGTTTAGCTTTTAGCTGTGAGCTATGAGCTAAAAGCTGTAAGTTTAATTAATTGTGATTTCATTTATAAGTAACCATCTAATACAAAAAGCTCAAAGCTCATGGCTCACAGCTAAAAGCTAACAGCTACTTCAACCATTCAGCATACATAATATAATTATTGGCTGTTCGCATAAATACTTCGGCAGCTTCTGGCGATACATTTTTCAGAAATTTTGCTGGATTTCCTGCATAAATTGAACCCGAAGGTACACGAGTATTCTGAGTAACGATTGCTCCTGCGGCAATAATTGAACCTGTTTCTATCACTGCACCATCCATTACGATTGCCCCCATTCCAATCAAAACTTTGTCTTCAATAGTACAGCCATGAACGATAGCATTATGGGCAATTGATACATAATTACCGATGGTCGTTTTAGTTTTTTGATAAGTACAATGAATAACGGCACCATCTTGAATATTAGAATTGTCGCCAATTACTACCGAATTTACATCGCCTCTGACTACTGCATTAAACCAAATTGTACAGTTTTTACCCAGTTTTACATCGCCAACAAGGGTAGCATTTTCCGCAATCCAACAATTTTCACCAACACTTGGCGAGATTCCTTTCACTGGTTTTATTAAAGGCATTTTGATAAAAATGATTAAAAAATGAATATTTCTCCGAGCAACAAATATACAAAATGAAGCAAAGAAGCTACTCCTAAAAACGGGGAAAAGAGCTTTTATTTTGCTTAAAAAGAGATAGTTTTTCTAAAAAATATTTTCCGAAATTATTTGTGCTAATCTATTGATAATCAAATAAAAATCTGTAATTTTGCAAGCTAATTGAAACAATATCAAATCTCAATTAGTTTTTTAAGGTAATTATTTCCGAAACACATCCTTTTTTCGTAGGAAGAATGCAAAGGGGAATAATTTACTCACTTCTACGAGGCTTCATTTTTGCACTTACGCTAACTTGCTGTAAGTCATAGATTTAAAGAATTTTTTAGGTATGATTTTGACTGTAATTGAAAAAGAATTTCAATGTACAAAGCCCAATTATCGGTGCTTATTTAGCACTCAGATAGCTGTGCTTTAATTTTTTTAATTACGGTACAAAAAATACAGATTGTAAACTTCAAAACAGTAACAGCCTTGACACAGATGACAAAAACGGGCAGAATTTCTTTTGCCAAAGTCAAAAACTTACTTGAGTACCCAGATTTCTTGGATATTCAGGTTAAGTCGTTTCAGGATTTCTTCCAGTTGGAAACCGCAGCGGAGAATCGTACTGACGAAGGTCTTTTCAAAGTATTTGCTGAGAACTTCCCAATTGCCGATTCTCGTGAAAACTTTGTCCTTCACTTTATTGATTACTCAGTAGATCCACCGAAATACTCTGTTGATGAGTGTATCGACCGTGGTCTTACGTATTCAGTACCTTTGAAAGCAAAGTTACGCCTTATCTGTAATGATACAGACAACGAAGATTTCGAAACTATCGAACAGGAAGTGTTCTTAGGAAATATTCCTTACATGACTGAGCGTGGTTCTTTCGTAATTAATGGTGCTGAACGTGTAATCGTTTCTCAATTACACCGTTCACCAGGTGTGTTCTTCTCGCAGAGCCGCCACACTAATGGTACGAAATTATATTCAGCTCGTATCATTCCATTCAAAGGTTCTTGGATTGAATTTGCTACTGACGTAAACAACGTAATGTATGCTTATATCGACCGTAAGAAGAAGTTCCCAGTAACGACTCTTTTACGTGCGATTGGTTATGGTTCGGATAAAGACATTTTAGATTTATTCGGTCTTTCAGAAGAAATTAAAGTTGACCGTGCTAATTTGAATAAAGCTGTTGGTCGCCGTTTGGCTGCAAGGGTTTTAAGAACTTGGCAAGAAGACTTCGTAGATGAAGATACAGGTGAAGTAGTTTCTATCGACCGTAACGAAGTATTATTAGAGCGTGATTCTACTATTACTTCTGACGACATCGATACTATCATTGATGCTGATTTAGACACTATCATTCTTCATAAAGAAGATATGAACGTGAATGATTACAACATCATTTATAATACTTTACAGAAAGATTCATCGAACTCAGAAAAAGAAGCGGTTGAGCAAATTTACCGTCAGTTGCGTAATACAGAAGCACCTGATGAGCAGACTGCTCGTGATATTATCCAAAACTTGTTCTTCTCTGACAAACGTTATGATTTAGGTGAAGTAGGTCGTTATAGAATTAACAAGAAATTGGGACATGATATTCCGATGGAAACAAAAGTATTAACGAAAGCAGATATTATCTCTATCGTGAAATACTTAATCGGATTGATTAACTCAAAAGCACTAATTGATGATATTGACCACTTGTCTAACCGTCGTGTTCGTACAGTAGGTGAGCAATTATATGCACAATTTGGTGTTGGTTTGGCTCGTATGGCTCGTACAATCAAAGAACGTATGAACGTTCGTGATAACGAAGACTTCAAACCAGTTGATTTGATTAATGCTCGTACACTTTCGTCGGTAATCAACTCATTCTTTGGTACAAACCAGCTTTCACAATTCATGGACCAAACCAACCCATTGGCAGAGATTACGCACAAGCGTCGTCTTTCAGCTCTTGGACCAGGTGGTTTATCTCGTGAACGTGCAGGTTTTGAGGTTCGTGACGTTCACTATACGCACTACGGTCGTTTGTGTACTATCGAAACGCCAGAAGGACCAAACATCGGTTTGATTTCATCACTTTGTGTGCATGCAAAAATCAACTCGATGGGCTTCATCGAAACGCCTTATCGTACTATCGAAGACGGTGTAGTGCAAGTAGATAAAATTACTTTCTTTACTGCTGAAGAAGAAGACGGCAAAAACATTGTACAGGCAAATGCTCAGTACGACGAAAATGGTGTTTTCTTTTCAAACAGAGTAAAAGCACGTTTTGAAGGTGACTTCCCATTAGTTGACCCTAAGGAAGCTCAATTAATGGATATTGCACCAAACCAAATTGTATCGGTAGCGGCTTCATTGATTCCATTCTTAGAGCATGATGATGCTAACCGTGCCTTGATGGGTTCAAACATGCAACGTCAGGCTGTGCCTTTGTTGCGTCCTGAAAACCCAATTGTAGGTACTGGTCTTGAAGCAAGCGTTGCTTTAGATTCACGTACTTTGGTAGTTGCTGAAGCAGATGGTGTAATTGAATATGTTGACAGTATCAAAATCGTAGTAAAATACGATATGACACCAGAAGAGTACTTAGTAAGTTTTGACGGAGATACTAAAGAGTATAAACTCATCAAGTTCCGTAGAACTAACCAAGATACTACTATCAACTTAAAGCCAATCGTTCGTAAAGGACAGCGAGTTACGAAAGGACAAGCACTTTGTGAAGGATACGCTACTCAGCAAGGAGAATTAGCCTTAGGTCGTAACATGAAAGTGGCCTTCATGCCATGGCAAGGTTACAACTTCGAGGATGCGATTGTAATTTCTGAGAAAGTTGTTCGTGATGATATCTTTACTTCTATTCACATTGAAGAATTTGAGTTAGAAGTACGTGATACAAAACGTGGTGAAGAAGAATTAACGGCTGAAATCCCGAACGTAGCAGAAGAAACTGTGAAAAACTTGGATGAAAACGGTGTAATTCGTGTAGGTTCTGAAGTAAAAGAAGGAGACATCTTGATTGGTAAAATCACACCAAAAGGAGAATCTGACCCTACTCCAGAAGAAAAATTATTACGTGCTATCTTCGGTGATAAAGCAGGTGATGTGAAAGATGCTTCTAAAAAAGCACCTCCATCATTGAAAGGTGTAGTAATTGATACTAAACTTTTCAGCCGTCCTAAGAAAGATAAAGACGAACGTGAGAAAGCGAAAAAAGAAATTGCTTCTTTATCGAAACAATTATCTAAAGATTTGACGGCCATCCGTGCTACGATGATTAGAAAGATGATTGAATTGTTAGAAGGTAAAATTTCTGCTGGTATCAAACATAAATTCGGAACGGTAATTGTCGAAGCTGGCACTAAGTTTACAGGTCGTATTATCGAAGAAGCTTTATTCCCAGCGAAAAACTTGTACCGTGATGATAGTTCATACAGCGTTCCAGAAGAAGCTAACTTATTAGCTGACTTAATTCTTGAAAACGCTACTGAAGAATCAGAAACAAATCTTCTTTTATTACAAATGGTGAAAAACTATAACGTTCGTCGTAACGAAGTAGTAGGTCGCTACAAACGTGAGAAGTTTGTTCTTGAAGTAGGTGATGAATTACCAGCAGGTATCGTGAAATTAGCGAAAGTATATATCGCTAAAAAACGTAAGTTGAAAGTAGGTGATAAAATGGCGGGTCGTCACGGTAACAAAGGGGTTGTAGCCCGTATCGTTCGTGATGAAGATATGCCATTCTTAGAAGACGGAACCCCAGTTGAAATCGTGTTGAACCCACTGGGTGTACCTTCACGTATGAACATCGGTCAGATTTACGAAACCGTATTAGCATGGGCAGGTGAAAAACTTGGTCGTAAATACGCTTCACCAATCTTCGACGGTGGTACTGAGGCAGAAGTTGCTAAAGAATTAGAAGAAGCAGGCTTACCAGCATGGGGACGTACTTACTTATACAATGGTTTAACAGGTGAAATGTTCGACCAACCAGTAACAGTAGGTATTATCTATATGTTGAAATTAGGTCACTTGGTTGATGATAAAATGCACGCTCGTTCAATCGGACCATACTCATTAATTACACAACAACCATTGGGTGGTAAAGCTCAATTCGGTGGTCAGCGTTTTGGTGAGATGGAGGTTTGGGCATTAGAAGCCTTCGGTGCTGCTAACATCTTACAAGAAATTTTAACAGTAAAATCTGATGACGTGATTGGTAGAGCGAAAGCCTACGAAGCTATCGTTAAAGGAGAAAGTATGCCAAAACCAGGTATTCCAGAATCATTCAACGTATTGATTCACGAATTAAGAGGTTTAGCATTAGAAATCACTTTAGAGTAATCTATAAAAATCGGCACACGGTCATCGTGTGCCGATTTCAAAGATAAATGTAAAGGCAAATTGTTTATTTATGACTCAATATTCAAAAAAGACTTCCGTATGGGCTGCTTGGATGTGGATGTTTTTAATGCTTTTGCCATCATTTCAAAATGTACAAGAGTACACCAAAGGACTCGACCCCTCGTGGTGTATTGCACTAAAGGTAGCAATTGAAGATAAATTACTTTTTGGTCAGGATTTTCTGTTTACTTACGGCCCACTGGGTTTTTTGAATACAGGTTATGCCCCAAAAGGTTTTGCTTATCAGCTTGTTGCATTCTTAGTTCATTTATTAATACAAGTCGGTTTTGTTGTATTAATTATTGAAATCGTAAAAAAGTCAGCCTCAAAAGTGATGGCTCTATTTTTTGCGGGACTGTGTTTTTTTCCTTACCGTTTTGTAGGAGATTTATCCTTTTCCTTATTGATACTTCAAGTAGGATTTTTATTTCTCTTCTTACAAAACAAGAAAATTTACAGTTTAGGAATCGTTTCAATTATTACAATTATTGCCTTTTTTATCAAACTAAATTTGAGCCTCGCAATGCTCGTAATATGGTTTGGTTCTTTATCGTTCTTTGGTTTAAGGCGTTATTTATTAGCCAAAAGTGTCGTCACTTTAGCAAGTATAAGTATTCTTTTATTATTGCTTTTGGCATATATCTTACAAACCAATTTAGCTATTTACGTTTCGTCGGGAGTTAAATTGATTGATGGATACATTGATGCTCAGGCAGTAATGAATGATATTTATGGTATTAGACTCGTATTAGCTTTTGGAGTAGTACTTACAGTAATTCTATTTTTTTTATGGATAGCTTGGGACTATTTCTTGGCTCAGAAAAATAAAAATGCAAAAGCCAATCAGTTATATGTATTCTGTTTGGTAGCTCTTTCTTTATTTCTGAGTTATAAACAAAGCTTTTCGTCTTTGTCTTCTACCAATTTGTACGGTTTTCTTTTATTTTTCCCAGTAATCATTTCACTGATTTTACTGGTAGAAAATACTAAAAAAGTACAAGCAAAAGTAATTGTACTTGTATTATTAGGCTTTTTGTTCAGAAATGGACTTCATTGGTATTGGTCAGACGGTACTTTACAAGGTTATGCTTTTTCAGCCTTGCCAACTGCTAAAAAAGATTTAGACAATTGGCAAAACCGAAAATCAAATGTTGAAGGCATTCAGACTTTTATCGGTAGTTCATCATCCATCGGTTTTTTCACGAATGCGTTTAATGAACAAGAAGTTACTTATACAAAGCAAGACGCTCTTGTAAGACAATTTCCAGATGAAGTAAATGCTTATTTGAGAAAAGGAACAGTTGATATTTTGCCTTGGGAAATAGCTTATGTCATGGTGAATAAACTACCATATAATCCAAGACCCATTGTGCAGACTTATCAGGCTTATTCTGGTTATTTAGATAGTTTGAATGCTCAGAAATACAAATCTCAAACAGCACCAGATTATTTACTTTATCAAGAATTACCTTACCGAGAACAGTTTTTCTTCTTTTATGAAGGAGCGACGAAAAGAGCAATTTTAACAAGATTTGATGTTCAAAACTTGATAAAAGTAAAACAAGAAGAAGGCAATGTGGATACTTTGATGGTTTTGAAAAAATCAAACAGAGTAAAAAAAGAAGTCATAATTTCAAAAAGTAGTAAAACCATTGATACTTTTTCAAAGCTTGATTTGCCTCCAACACAAAATATATTACTTATAAAATGGCATTTGAAATACAGTATCTTAGGACAAGCTTCTAAAATACTTTTTCAGCCGCCTTATTTATTTGGTGTTTTTGAATATACTGATGGAAGTTCAGAAAAATTTAGGCTTGTGCCTAATGTACTAAACGGAGGAGTAATTGCTAATAAAAGAGTGAGAAATAATGCTGAAGCTTTTACTTTCTTTAGTACACAAGGACAGAAAAACGTAGGCATTCGTTCCATAAAATTAGTATCTCCTTATCCAAAAGGTTATGAAAAAGCAACCTCAATTGAATTGACAGAGATACAAATTCAGTAAAAATGAAAGCCTACAACCTCTTGCCTGTTTTGTTGGGATTTATTCCTTTGAGCTTATTTATGGGTTTTTACATTTATTTTAGTCAAAACCTTTTCATTTTAGATGATTACAACATGATTGGTACTCCATTTATCGAGAGTATAAAATCACCAAGTATATCAGGAAAATTGAAAGCGGTTTTTTCTCAACAAAATGAATATAGATTTCCATTATTGGCACTGATTAGTTTGATTCAGTATAAATTGTTTGGGCAACTAAACTTTACCTATTATATATTTCTTGGCAACTTGATTATATACAGTATTTGTTTTTTGCTCTTGTTTGTGTGGCGTAAAAAAGTGAAAATAAGTACGTTTTTACCAGTTTTATATTTGGTATTTCCACTGCATATTTTCATTATAATTACTTGGGCAAATGCCTCATGCCAATATTTATGTGCTTTAGGTTTTACGATTTTCACCATTTTTCTTTTATTGAATGAAGGTAAAATCAAATACTTAGCATTTTTAACGGCATTTTTAGCAGTATTTTCTTTTGGAAGTGGTTTGCTGGCTTTGCCTTTTGCCATTATTATTTTAGCCACAAAAGCCAATTACAAACTAATGGCAATTTGGGTTTTGTATGCAGTGGGTATTTATATGTTTTACTTCACTGGCTACATCAAAGGAGATGGCATTGTTACTTTTGCTCTACAATCTATCCAACACAGTGTTTTAAATATTCCGAAAGGATTTTTATGGATACATGGCGGATGGAGCGACCTTTTTATGAATGAAGATAACCCATTGAGATTGAAAGTAGTAGGTTTTTTCGGATTCATTACTTTTCTGTCGTCAGTGTATGTTATCTACCAAAGTTTTTGGAAACTAAAAGAATCTAAAGACTATTTACAAAATGCTTTTTTGTTCTTTGTTTTATTACTGTTAATGGTTGTAATCAGTATGGTTGCAATTGGAAGGGCTGGAATTAATCCAGAAATAAGTTCAATGGTTTCAAATCATCGTTATTACGGTTTTTTAGAGCTATCACTTATTTATTTATACTTTTCATCGAATTTAAACCAAAAAACACAAGGTTTTATTACTATCTGTGCAATGGTTTTATTCTTTTGTGGGTTTTATAAGTACTCAATTTACATGTCTGACAGAGCGAAAGTTGTCGCAGCGGATAGAGCAAATCATTACTTAAACCCCGTACTTGGAACGGATAATGCCTTTCAAAATTTCCAGAATTCAATAGATAAGGATTTGAGCCACTTAGGTGCTTACTCATTTCCAAGTACTGATTTACACCGTGAGTGGAAAGTGATTTCAGGTAAGCGTAATATTGAAGGCGATTTAAAAGTAAATCAAGTACTTGAGTTACAAAAAAATACCTTTATTACCATTACTGATGATAGCTTTGACCAACAGCCAATTAATTATTTAGGGTTAAATGGTATTTATTTTGTATTAAAATCTGATAATAAAACCTTTGTTTTCTCAACAAAGAATATGTTCAGAAACTTTAAATTTTGGCATTCATCCAGAAACAAAGTTTTTACCAATATTGAAAAAGAACTGTTGGGAAAAGGTACATACAAAGTTTATTTATGTTTATATCAAAATAATAGAATCCAGTATTTTACAACGAATAAGATAATTAAAGTTTAGGACTCGTTTAATAAATCAAATATGTCATTCAAAAAGAATAGAAAATTAAACAGTGAGTTCTCTAAGGTAACGATTTCATTAGCGTCACCTGAGTCGATTCTTGAAGGATCACACGGAGAAGTTACACAACCCGAAACAATCAACTATAGAACTTACAAACCAGAAATGGGAGGTTTGTTCTGTGAGCGTATTTTCGGCCCTACAAAAGACTGGGAATGTCATTGTGGGAAATACAAACGTATTCGTTACAAAGGAATTATCTGCGACCGTTGTGGTGTAGAAGTTACGGAGAAAAAAGTACGTCGTGAGCGTATGGGACACATCGAATTGGTTGTGCCTGTTGCACACATTTGGTACTTCCGTAGCTTACCTAACAAAATTGGTTACTTGTTAGGGCTTTCTACTAAAAAACTTGACCAAGTAATCTATTACGAAAGATACGTGGTTGTTCAAGCGGGTATCAAAGCTGAGGATGGTGTAAACAAAATGGACTTCTTAACAGAAGACGAATATTTGGACATCATCGACAAGTTGCCTCGTGAAAACCAATTATTACCAGACGAAGACCCTCAGAAATTCATTGCTAAAATGGGTGCAGAGGCTTTGGATATGTTGTTGAAGCGTACTGAATTAGATAATTTATCTTATGATTTACGTCACTCAGCAGCAAACGATACTTCTCAACAACGTAAGGCTGAAGCCTTAAAACGTTTGAAAGTAGTGGAAGCTTTCCGTGAGGCGGGTACTCGTATCGAGAACAAGCCAGAATGGATGATTATCAAAATGGTACCAGTAATTCCACCAGAATTGCGTCCGCTTGTACCTTTAGATGGTGGTCGTTTTGCGACTTCGGATTTGAACGACCTTTACCGTCGTGTAATTATCCGTAACAACCGTTTGAAACGTTTGATTGAAATCAAAGCTCCAGAAGTAATCTTACGTAACGAAAAGCGTATGTTGCAAGAGGCTGTCGATTCATTATTCGATAACTCACGTAAAATCAACGCTGTTCGTTCAGAAGGTAACCGTGCTCTGAAATCACTTTCAGATATGTTGAAAGGTAAGCAAGGACGTTTCCGTCAGAACTTATTAGGTAAGCGTGTCGATTACTCTGGTCGTTCGGTAATTGTGGTTGGGCCTGAATTGAAAATGCACGAATGTGGTTTGCCAAAAGATATGGCTGCCGAGCTTTTCAAACCATTTGTTATCAGAAAATTGATTGAAAGAGGTATCGTGAAAACGGTAAAATCTGCCAAGAAAATTGTTGATAGAAAAGACCCAGTAGTTTGGGATATTTTGGAAAACGTAATGAAAGGACATCCAGTTCTTCTAAACCGTGCCCCTACGCTTCACCGTTTGGGTATCCAAGCATTCCAACCTAAATTGATTGAAGGAAAAGCAATCCAATTGCACCCATTAACTTGTACGGCATTCAACGCCGACTTTGATGGTGACCAAATGGCGGTACACGTACCACTTGGACAAGAAGCAATTTTGGAAGCATCTTTATTGATGTTAGGTTCACACAATATCTTGAACCCAGCCAATGGTGCTCCTATTACTGTACCTTCACAAGACATGGTTCTTGGTTTGTATTACGTAACAAAAGGACGTAGAAATACACCAGAATATCCAGTTTTAGGAGAAGGTATGAAGTTCTATGGCTTCGAGGAGGTAGTAATCGGTATGAACGAAGGAAAAGTATCGAAACATGCAAATATCGAAGTAAAAGCGAAAGTACGTAAAGAAGATGGTTCATTGGTTGAAGAAATGGTGAAAACTGTTGCTGGCCGTGTATTATTCAACCTTTGCGTTCCTGAAGAAGTAGGATATATTAATGAATTGTTGACTAAAAAGAAATTGCAACAAATCATTGCTACGGTATTTAAAATCTCTGGAGTTGCTCGTACAGCGAAATTCTTAGATGATATTAAAGACTTAGGATACCAAATGGCATTCAGAGGAGGTCTTTCAATGGGTATCGGTGACATCATCGTTCCAGAAGAAAAAGCTGCTTTGGTTGCTCAAGCGAAAGAAAGAGTAGCAGAAGTAACTGACAACTATTTGATGGGTTTAATTACAGATAACGAACGTTACAATGCTGTAATTGACATCTGGACATCAGTAAACAAGAAAATTACTGATACTTTGATGAATCAAATGGAGAACGACAGACAAGGTTTCAATGCTATCTATATGATGATGCACTCTGGAGCTCGTGGTTCTCGTGAACAGATTCGTCAGTTAGGTGGTATGCGTGGTTTGATGGCGAAACCTCAGAAGAACTTACAAGGTTCGGTTGGTGAAATCATCGAAAACCCAATCCTTTCTAACTTTAAAGAAGGTCTTGACGTACTTGAGTACTTTATCTCTACGCACGGTGCTCGTAAAGGTTTGGCCGATACAGCCTTGAAAACTGCCGATGCGGGTTACTTAACTCGTCGTTTGCATGACGTTGCTCAAGATGTAATCGTAAATGAAGAAGATTGTGGTACTTTAAGAGGTATTCAAACTTCTGCATTGAAAGATAACGAAGAAATCATTGAACCTTTATCAGAACGTATCTTAGGTCGTGTATCTATCCATGATGTTTATGACCCAGTTACTGGTAAATTATTAATCAAAGCAGGTGAAGAAATCAGCGAAGAGGCAGCTCTTTCTGTTGATGATACTGCGATTGATTCAATCGAAATTCGTTCGGTATTAACTTGCGAAACTCGTTATGGAGTATGTGCTAAATGTTATGGACGTAACCTTTCAACAGGTAGAATGGTAAGTATCGGTGAAGCTGTGGGTGTAATTGCATCTCAGTCAATCGGTGAGCCAGGTACACAGCTTACGCTTCGTACATTCCACGTTGGGGGTACTGCTCAAAACGTAACATTGGATGCTGCTATCAAAGCTAAATTTGATGGTATCATTAAATTTGAAGAGATGCGTACAGTTTCTTCGGTTGACCCAGAAGGTAAGCCAGTTGAAATCGTAATGGGTCGTTCGGGTGAGGTTCAAATCTTAAATCCAAACAATCCTCAACAAGTATTTATCGCTAATAACGTACCTTATGGTGCTTATTTAAGAGTTAAAGACGGACAAACGATTACAAAAGGAGAAGAGATTTGTGCTTGGGATCCATACAACGCTGTAATCTTATCGGAAGTTGAAGGTACTATTCAATTCGATGCTATCGAAGAAAATGTTACTTACAAAGAAGAAGCCGATGAGCAAACAGGTTTGCGTGAGAAAGTAATTATCGAATCTAAAGATAAAACTAAAAACCCTGCTATCTTGGTTGTTGTGAAAGGTTCTGATGAACCAGTAGCTTACAACGTACCAGTAGCGGCACGTTTATCAGTTGAAAACAAAGCGAAAATTAAACCGGGACAAATCTTGGCGAAAATTCCTCGTGCTGCTGGTAAAACTCGTGACATTACGGGTGGTCTTCCACGTGTAACTGAATTATTTGAAGCTCGTAACCCTTCTAACCCAGCAGTAGTTTCTGAGATTGACGGTGTTATTACTTTAGGTGGTATCAAACGTGGTAACCGTGAAATTTATGTACGTGCAAAAGATGGTGGCGAACGTAAATACTTAGTACCATTATCTAAACATATCCTTGTTCAGAATAATGACTTTGTGCGTGCGGGTGTACCTCTTTCAGATGGTGCTATTACGCCTTCAGATATTTTGGCTATCAAAGGACCAACTGCTGTACAAGAGTACTTAGTAAATGAAATCCAAGACGTTTACCGTTTGCAAGGTGTGAAAATTAACGATAAGCACATCGAGGCTATCGTTCGTCAGATGATGCAAAAAGTAATCATCGTTGAGTCGGGAGATACAATGTTCTTGAACGGACAAAGTGTTGACAGATTCTTGTTCCGTGAGGAAAACGATAAAATCATGGATAAGAAAGTTGTTGTAGATGCTGGTGATTCTGAGAAAATGAAAGTGGGTATGATTGTTTCTGCTCGTGCTTTACGTGATGAAAACTCTTCATTGAAACGTCGTGATATGAAGATTGTTACTGTTCGTGATGCACAACCAGCGGTTTCTCAACCAAACTTACAAGGTATCACTCAAGCATCTTTAGGAACTGACTCATTCATTTCTGCGGCTTCTTTCCAAGAAACAACGAAAGTATTATCTGAAGCATCTATCCGTGCTAAAGCAGATACTTTAGATGGCTTGAAAGAAAACGTAATTGTTGGTCACTTAATCCCAGCAGGTACTGGTATCCGCAAGTATGCTGATTATGTAATTACTTCAAAAGAAGAATTACAACAAGTAGAAACAGCTAAAGAAGCTAAGGCCCAAGAAAAGGTTGGTGGCTATCGTAAAGCTCGTTGGATTGTTTAGTAATGAATATTCAACATATACAAAAAAAGCCCTTAGTTAATTCTGAGGGCTTTTTTTATTGGAATTTTAGAATAGTGGTTAGAAACAAGAGGCAAGAAGAAAGAGACAAGACGTTATGACTTTAGACTTTAGAGACAAGAGACAAGAAGCAAGACGTTAGTAAAATACTTTAGACTTTAGATTAAGGCAAAATAAAAAGGTCAGGTTTTAAAGCCTGACCTTATTTATAAAAAACTTTAAATCTTATACCAAACTTACGCCTGTCATAATTGCTGGTTTTTCGATACCCATCAAATCCAAAATAGTTGGAGCGATGTCTCCCAATTTACCATTTTTGATTGCTTTTTTGTCTTTGTCAATCAAAATACAAGGCACAAGATTTAAACTGTGTTGCGTATTTGGTGAACCATCGTCATTAATCATATAATCAGCATTTCCGTGGTCGGCCAATACAATTACAGAATAACCATGTTCAACACCTGTCGTTACAACTGCTTCTAATGATTTATCAACCGCTTCGCAAGCATCAACTACTGCTTGGAAATCGCCAGTATGCCCAACCATGTCTGGGTTAGCAAAGTTCAAACATACGAAATCTGCTTTTTCATCTGCTAAAGCAGGTACTAAGCTGTCACGTACTTCATAGACTGACATTTCTGGTTGTAAGTCATAAGTAGCCACTTTCGGAGAATTACAAAGAATGCGGCTTTCACCTGCAAACTCTTCGTTACGACCACCCGAAAAGAAGAAAGTAACGTGTGGATATTTCTCAGTTTCAGCAATTCTGATTTGTTTTTTACCTGCTTCAGATAATACTTCACCCAAAGTAGCAGGCAAGTTGCTATCATCAAAAATTACATTTACTCCTACAAAAGATTTGTTGTAATTTGTTAAAGTATAGTACTGAATATCCAATTTCTTCATACCATTTTCAGGGAAATCTTGTTGCGTTAAAGCCTTCGTGATTTCCTGTGGACGGTCTGTACGATAATTGAAACATAATACTACATCACCTTCTTCGATAGTAGCAACAGGTTTTCCGTTTTCAGTTACTAAAAGCGGTTCAATGAATTCGTCCGTTACTCCTGCTTCATAAGAAGCGGCAATTGAAGCCAATACATCTTCTGTTTCAGTTCCGATTCCTTTAACCATTACGTCGTAAGCCTTTTGAATACGCTCCCAACGATTGTCTCTGTCCATGGCAAAATAACGACCTGTTACACTCGCAATTTTACCCACAGAAGTAGTTAAAAAAGAAGATAAATCTTCGATATACCCTTTTCCAGATTTAGGGTCAGTATCACGTCCATCTGTAAAAGCATGGATATATACTTTATCTAAATCATTATCTTTCAATACATTACATAATGCTTTTACGTGATTGATGTGTGCGTGTACGCCACCGTCCGACACTAAACCAATCAAATGAAAAGGCTTGTTATTATCTTTAGCATACTTAATCGCTTTTACTAAAACAGGTTCATGGCGAAGCGTATCTTGTTCAATGGCATCATTTAAGCGAACCAAACTTTGTTTTACAGTACGACCAGCCCCTAAATTCATGTGACCAACCTCTGAGTTACCAAACTGACCTTCTGGCAAACCCACTTCTGGGCCGAAAGTCACTAAAGTACTATTTGGATTATTCGCCAAAATAGAATCATAAAATGGCGTTTTTGCTGCAATGATTGCCGAACGGTCTTCATAACCCTTCTGAGCTATTCCCCAACCGTCAAGGATGATTAAAATTACTTTTTTGTCCACGTGTATTGCTTGATTTATTTTATTAGCGTTAGAAATTAGCTGTAAGCTTTGAGCATTTATTTTTTAAGTAACTTCTGTAAATAAGAGATTTCTGAGTATTAAAATGCTGTTTATCAATATTTTAAATTCATAACTCTTTCCTAATGTTCTTTTCCGAAAGTCTTCTCCCCTGCTTCAATCGTCACCGCTAAGTGGTTTTCTTTGGGTGGAATCGGGCAAGAATATCCATTACTGAAAGCACAATAAGGGTTGTATGCTTTATTAAAGTCTAAAATTACGCTATCATTTTGAATATCGGTAGTTTCAAGGTCTAAATAACGCCCTCCACCATAAGTTTCTTTACCGTTCGTCATGTCTTTGAAAGGAACGAACAAGTAATTTCTATACTTTGGCACTCGCATCAAAGCTAAACTTCGATAAACGTTAAGTATCACAGCTTTTCCCTTTACTTCAAAAATGAAAACACCATATTTGAAATACTCCTGCTTTTGTCCGTCGGAGGTAGCAAAAAACAAAGTACTGGCATCTTCAGCTTTTTTAAAAATTGCTTTTACTCGATAATTGGTATCTGGCTCATAAAATCGTAAGTACTCCAAATCCTTCTTTTTCAAAGGTCCACCGTTTGTCAGAAACTCTTTTTTATAATGTTCACGGTGTTTTGCAATACTTTCTTGGTAGTTCTGAGCCAAAGTTTGTATTGAAATTAGCGTAAGTAATATTAAGCTTAATCTTTTCATTTACAAATGATGTTTATCAACTAAGTAATCTAAAAATGACTCTGCACAACGATTTACAATTTGATAAACCTCCTCAAAATCTTCTGAATTTCCATAGTAAGGGTCTGGTACTTCCAAGCGTTTTCCCTGAGCCAGCGGGTCAAATTTTCTGTATAAAAAACAAATATCTTCGTGTTGATGAATACCTGTTGAGCGAGCACTTATGGTTTGGATATTCTCCATATTATAATTGTCCATCGCAACGATATAATCAAAAACCGAAAAATCTTCTCCCGAAAGTTTTCTACAATGATGGGTAAGTTTCAAGCCATGCGACTCTGCATTTTTACGAGTACGAGGGTCGGGCAAATCGCCAATATGATAGGCATGAGTAGCGGCTGAATCACATTGGATGACACGTTGTAAATCACGAGCCTTTACGGCTCTTCTAAAAGTTTCCTCCGCTATGGGCGAACGACAAATATTACCAGTACAAACAAATAAAATTTTTAACATCATAATTTTAAAACATCATACAACTCGTTTGAGCGGTATGTAATAAGCTTTTTACAAATTTCACAAAAAAACCTGTAAAACACGCTGGTTCGTACAGGTTCAAATGATTTTATTCACCATTTAGAGTGTTTTACTTCTCAATTGGTTGGTTTTCTTCGTCCACAATTACATAAATTTCTTCTTGTGGCTTTTTCATCAAGTACTTTTCACGGGCAAATTTTTCAACCAATTTTGGCGTTCCCATTACTTCTACTTTTTCTTTCTCTACTTCTTTTAGTTTTTCAGCGTAATATGCCGTTTCACTTTCCAAACGGCTAAGTTCACGGTACATTTTGAATTGTACGAAAATATTATTGTCATCAAAAAAAAGCATCCATACCAACAACACCGAAAAAGTAAGGGTATAAAAACGGTATTTTCCTAAAAGTAAATTTTTCATGGCTAAGTAATTAGTAAACTATCTTTAACAGAATAATGACCCTCATAAATTTTTAATGGATCTATGTCCATCTCATCATCGCCCCAGACCAATACTCCAAAATCATCTATCTCTACATGATAAAACTTATCAGTATCTAAGAACTGTTTAATCTGAGGATTAGCACTTTTAGTCAAAAAATCCTCTAAATCTGCAACAACAAACTTACCATCATCAAAGAGTACTTCTATTTGATAAGGCTTAATAATATGAAATGATGAAATTATCATAAGCATTCACACAGAATAACATCCATATTCTTATTCTCCTCGTCAGTACGGGTACTTCAATGTCATTCTTTGCACAAACAGTATCTAAAAAACGTTCAACGCCCCATTGCTTAATATCTTCTGGGCGATAGCTATTGTATTGTCCTTTCTTTAGAAGAGGAATTGGATTATCGTTTTTCTTATGTGACAATTTTTGTGTCATAACTAAAGCTTTTTTACAAATATACTCAATTTGAGCATTCCATGTAGAATTACAAAAAACAAAAAGAGCCTTGCAAAAAACTCTGCAAGGCTCTTTTTATATATGATTTCCAATTAGAAATTCAATCCTGGGAAGTAAGCGTTTGAGCCTAATTCTTCTTCGATACGAAGTAATTGGTTGTATTTAGCCATACGGTCTGAACGAGAAGCCGAACCAGTTTTGATTTGACCTGTGTTCAATGCTACTGCTAAGTCAGCAATTGTAGCATCTTCAGTTTCACCTGAACGGTGCGACATGATGTTTTTGTATGAATTACGTTTTGCTAAGTTGATAGTATCAATTGTTTCAGTTAAAGAACCAATTTGGTTTACTTTTACTAATACAGCGTTAGCAACGCCTTTTTCGATACCCATTTGTAAACGTTTCACGTTAGTTACAAATAAATCGTCACCTACTAATTGGCATTTGCTACCGATTAATTTAGTCTGTTCTGCCCAACCAGCCCAGTCATCTTCAGCCATACCATCTTCAATAGAAATAATTGGATATTTATCAACCCAAGTTTTCCAGTAAGCAGCCATTTCTAAAGAATTCAATTGCTTGCCATCAGATTTCTTGAATGTATAAAGACCAGTTTCTTCGTTATAGAATTCAGAAGAAGCAGCATCCATAGCGATGAAAATTTCTTCACCTGGTTTGTAACCTGCTTTTTCGATTGATTGTAAAACGATTTCGATAGCCTCTTCGTTAGACTTGATGTTTGGTGCAAAACCACCTTCATCACCTACGTTAGTTGAATATCCTTTAGATTTCAATACGCCTTTCAAAGCATGGAATACTTCAGTACCCATACGCAAAGCGTGTGAGAATGACTCAGCTTTTGCTGGCATTACCATGAACTCTTGGAAGTCGATTGAGTTATCAGCATGAGAACCACCGTTCAAGATATTCATCATTGGTACTGGTAAAGTGTTTGCGTTCACACCACCAATATAACGATATAAAGATAAACCTGACTCTTGAGCCGCTGCTTTAGCTACTGCCAAAGAAACCCCCAAAATAGCGTTTGCTCCTAAATTACCTTTGTTAGCAGTTCCGTCTAATTCAATCATCAAACGGTCAATTAAATTTTGCTCAGAAACTTCTAAGCCCCACAATTCTTGAGCAATTTTAGTATTTACGTTTTCAACGGCTTTCAAAACACCTTTTCCTACGTAAACGCTTTTATCTTCATCACGTAATTCAACGGCCTCGTGAATACCTGTCGAAGCTCCAGATGGCACAGCGGCACGTCCGAAAGCACCGTCTTCGGTACGGATATCTACTTCAATTGTTGGATTTCCACGAGAATCCAAAATTTGTCTTGCGTGTACATGTTGAATTGCACTCATTTTGCGTAAATTTTGTTTTTGGTTATAAACGGAGGGAATTATTGTAAATTAGATAATAACTATCGGCATTGTTTGAACAAAATACCAACAATAATAGCCAAGTTTTCGCATTTTATCGTTGATTTCAATACTTTGCTCTAATTATGAGAACAAATTTAAGCCTTTTTTCAAGATTGCTTGTACTTTTCTAATACTTTCACAGTTACTTAACTTTAATACTCAAAAAAATGAAACATATTATTCGCACATTTATATTTTTCACCATACTTTCTTTTGCAAATATAAACATTAGCCTCTCACAAGTTTTGTCGGCTGACGAATTTGAGAAAAAATATTCTGAAAAACCAAATGCTCAACTTCTTGACGTTCGTACAAGTGGCGAATATGGCGGAGGACATTTGCCCAAAGCCACAAATATCGACTATCGCAGCCCTGAATTTATTCAAAAAATCAGTACTTTAGATAAAACCAAACCAACCTTTGTCTATTGTCTTGCTGGCGGACGAAGCAAAGCTGCCGTAGAAGTACTCAAGCAAAATGGCTTTACAGAAGTATATGACTTACAAGGTGGTTATTTAAAATGGTCGGCTGGGAAAAAACCTGTGGAGGGTTCAAAAGAAAATAACGAAGCAAAAGGATATTCTAAATCAGAAATTGATGCACTTCTTAATACCAAAGGTTTGGTAATTTTAGATTTTTTCGCTTCGTGGTGTGGCCCTTGTTTGAAAATGATGCCAACCGTAGATAAACTTAGCCAAGAATTAACAGGTTCAGTAAAGTTTATTAAAGTAGATGCCGATGCCAGCAAAGCAGTTGTAGAGGAGTATAAAGTAGATGAAATTCCTACTTTTATCATTTTTAAAGATGGCAAACAAGTAAAACGCTCTACGGGCTATTTAGAAGAAAAAGCCTTACGCAAAATGATTGACAACCAACTTTAACCGCAAAATCGGTAATATAAGAATACCTTTTCTGATAAAAACATGATTGTACATGATTATAATGATAGTATTTTGTGTAAAATTGTTTGCTAAAAGTCTCTCAGTTGAGTCCTTTCAAAAACACAATCTCAAAATACTATCATTATGATTAAATCACGCTACTGTTTACTTTTTTCATTGCTCCTCAGTTCCTCTGCTTTCTCGCAGGAAGTCACCAAATTGTATGCAGGCAAAGCCCCAGGTTCTGAAAACTGGACTTGGTCGGAAGCCGAAAGTACGAATAACATCTTCAAAACAAGAATAGTCTATAACGTAGCCGAACCAACCATCACGGCTTTTTTACCCGACAAAGACAAAGCGACAGGAACGGCAATGTTGATTGCACCGGGCGGAGCATTTCATACACTTTCAATCGACAGCGAAGGCATTGAAGTAGCCAAGTACTTAAACTCAAAAGGGATTGCCGCATTTGTCTTGAAGTACAGAGTAGCCAGAAGTTTCACCGACGACCCAGTGAAAGAATTGATGGGAAAAATGGGTAACTTCAAAACTTTGGATGAAGAAAACGCTCCAGTGATTCCTTTAGCCATTCAAGATGCTTCAACAGCGATTAAATACATCCGAAAAAATGCAGAAAAGTACGACATCGACCCAAACAAAATTGGGATGATTGGCTTTTCGGCTGGTGCAACCCTTACTTTAGGGGCAACTTACAAGGCGACCGAAGAAAGCAAACCTAATTTTATCGCTCCTATTTACGCTTACACAAAAGCCGTAGAGGAAATCAAAAATATTCCTAAAGAAAAAACGCCCATCTTTATCGCTTTGGCTTCCGACGACCAATTGGGTTTTGCACCAGCAAATGCACAATTATATTTAGATTGGAAAGCCGCAGGACAACCCGTAGAAATGCACATTTACGAAAGAGGTGGACATGGTTTTGGTATGAATAAACAAAAAATCCCGACTGATACTTGGTACGAACGTTTTGGCGATTGGTTGAAACTACAAGGTTATCTCAAGAAACGTTATCCTAATAAATGGGAACAACAATTTAGCGAAGAACAATTAGAGACTTTTGCTAAACAAAATGCTGAAAGAGAAAGAAGAGATTGGGCAAATTTGGTAAAATACAAAAAAGCCAATGCCGAAATCGGTGAGCCAAAACAAGGACAAACAAGAGTAGTTTTTACGGGAGATTCTATCACAGAAGGCTGGGTTGGTGCTGACGCTGACTTTTTTAATAGCAATAATTATGTAGGAAGAGGCATCAGCGGACAAACTTCTCCACAAACTTTATTGCGTTTTCGTCAAGATGTGGTGGATTTGAAACCTAAAGTAGTCATTATCAACATCGGTATCAACGACATTGCAGAAAACACGGGCGATTATATGCAAGAATATACTTTGGCAAACTATAAATCTATGATTGAAATCGCCAAAGCAAATAATATTAAAGTAATTTTGGCTTCGGTGATGCCAGCGGCGGCTTTTCCGTGGAGAAAAGAAATTAAAGATGTACCAAGCAAAGTAATGGCTTTGAACGAAGGCATCAAACAATTGGCGAAACAATACAACTTGGTGTATCTTGATTACTTCACGCCTTTGAAAGATGAAAGAAATGGTTTGAGCAAAGAAATGGCAGAAGACGGCGTACATCCAACAATTGCTTGCTATAAAATCATGGAAAAACTGGCGAAAGAAGCTATTGCAAAAGCTTTGAAGTAGTTTTTTGATTTGAAGATTTGAGATGATTTGAAGATTTGAAAATGAGGTAATTTGAAGATTTGAAAATAATTTTGGGCAATTATCTATCTATGCTATAAGTAATTTTCAAATTACCACATTTTCAAATCTTCAAATTATCATTTTCCCACCATAGAAACAGGTCTGCCACGCAAAGCAGACCAAGTTTCATCAATGGCTACTTGTGAAACCGCTTGAAGTCCGATTAAATCAAAAGCCTTCCAAACAGTTTCACGCTTAATATCACTTTTTATTTTACCTGTTCCTTTCGGATAACAAGCCCAAAATACACAATCAAATTTCCCTGCTTTACTTACAGACTGCATCAAAGTTTCTAACTCAGCTTGCTGAATGGCAAATACTTGTACAAAATCATAGATTCCCCCCGCTTTTGGTTCAGTATCATAATTAGAGCCTGCCAATAACGATAAGTAACTTTCAGGAGCATTCACAATCAAAAGCTGTTTGTCGCTATCCAAACGAAGTTTTTTGAATATCTTTTCAGCAGACATAAGTAATACGTTATTAGTTAAAAGTATATCCGTTATCAGTATTTCTAAAAAATCAGATAATTAAAACCTAATCACTCAATCACAATTCACTAACTCACTAATTATTCAACCCCGCACGAATTTCTTTCAAAATTCTATCTCCGCCTAAACTCAAAATCTTTTCTGCTAAAATTTCGCCTACTTCAATGGCATCAGTTCCTGAAACTCTTTCTTTCAACACTTCTTGTCCATCTAAACTGATAATTCCGCCTGTCATCGTCAATTCACCATTTTCAGCAGTTTGTGCCAAGCCAAAAACAGGAATGCTACAACCACCTTGCAAGCGTCTCAAGTAAGCACGTTCTGCCAATAATTGTTGTTCCGTTTCAGCATGATTACACAATTCACGAATCTTTGCTTTCTTTTCAGCATCCAACGAAACGGCACATTCTATCGCCACAGAACCTTGTCCGACAGCAGGTGTAAATTTATCTAAGGAAATCAATTCTGCAATATGTTCTTCGTAGCCCATGCGATGTACTCCTGCATAAGCCAATAACAAAGCATCGCAAACGCCACTTTCTAATTTGCCCATACGAGTTTGCAAGTTTCCACGCATATCTACTGTTTTGATGTGCGGATAAAAATGCTTCAACATCGCTACTCTTCGGGTCGAAGAAGTACCAACCACAAAAGGTTTTCCACTTTCGAGCGACAAACTTTTATCATAACTGACCAAAACGTCGTTTACTTTTTCACGCTCGGTAAAGGCAATTAATTCTAAATCTTCCGCCAATTCCGATTGTAAATCTTTGGCTGAATGCTGTGCAATATCTATTTCGCCAGAACGAAGTTTTTCTTCTAATTCTTCCGTAAATACTCCTTTTGAGCCAATTTTCGACAAGGAACGGTCTAAGATTTGGTCTCCTTTGGTATTGATAATGACGATTTCAACTGATAAACCGCCTTTTTCTAATGTTTCTTTGATGAAGTACGCTTGCCAAAGTGCTAATTTTGACCCTCTCGTTCCTAATTTTATTGTACTCATGGTTGGATGATTATTAGCTCTGAGCTATAAGCCTTGAGCTGTAAGCTTTTAGTTTTTTGGATAATTCCGTTTAAGTATCGGAAAATATTAAATATCTGTTTACTGAGAAAATACAGATAACTGATATACTGTTAACGAATAACGTCTTTTTTACTTAACTTTTGAACAATCGGGCGATGCTTAGTGATAAATCTAAATGTAATATTTTCGCCCTTGCGTTGCGTTCTAAATAATAGTATACTTGACTGAATTCTTGTACAATCAGTTCAATGGCTTCAACTTTTACGGCTTTTGAAAAATTCTGTACAAAAGTAAGCTCCTCTCCTTCTAATCTTACCAAAACTTCTGCTCCATTTTTCCAAAGTAATAAATCTCTGAAAATATTCAAGCCGTACTCCATCATGCCTTTTTGGTCTTCTTTCGACATTCCGTCAAATTCATCAGCCAATTTTATCAAGGCTGGCACATTGGGTTTGTACGCCATTCGCATCCAATTGGCAAACCATTCGTGCTGTACTTGTCCTTCGTGGGTGGTTAAAGCAACTGCTTTTGAAATATTTCCTTCAGATAAGTACGCAATTTGTTTGGCTCTTTCTGTTGTTACTCCTGTTTTTTCGGTAAGGTATTCAACCGTATTTTCATCTGAAAAAGCAGGAATCATTACTCTTTGCGTTCTGGAAAGTATCGTTGTTAATAACTTGTTGGTATCGTTACATACGAGAATAAACAGCGTTTTGGTAGGCGGCTCTTCTAAAATTTTCAATAAAGAGTTCGCCGACTCGATGTTCATTAATTCTGGTTGCCAAATAATCAGGATTTTGTACTCCGCTTCAAAAGCCTTGAGCGAAATTTTCTCAATAATATTATGAGCTTCCTTGATAGGAATAATTCCTTGCTTATTGCCAGTTGCACCCGTAAACTCCAACCAATCTGTTAAACTTCTGTACGGACTTTCAATCAAAAACTTACGCCAAGTGGGCAATAATTCCAAAATGGTTTCCTTCGCACTCGGAGTCGGGAAAATATGGTGAATATCAGGATGCACCATTTTTGCCATTTTGATACAAGACGCACAACGTCCACAAGCATCAGCTTCGGTCTTATCCTCGCAATTGATATAAGTAGAATATGCCCAAGCCAAAGCCAAGTTTGCTCCACCAACTGCTCCATGAAACAGTTGTGCATGAGCCACATGGTTCATTTGCACCGAACGAATCAGCGTATTTTTGATGGCATTTAAACCTGGGATTTCTTTAAATAACATTAATTTCTAATTTGAAAATTTGAAAATGTGGGAGAATTTGAAGATTTGAAAAAGTAAAAGAATTTGAAAATTTGATGATTTGAAAATAAGTAGCTTACTCATTTTTATTTTCAAATTACCACACTTTCAAACCTTCAAATTAATTTAATGAAATTTCATTTTCAAATTTCCAAATCATCAAATCTTCTCAAAAATTGCTTTTAAAATTTGTTCTTCGACAGCATCAAATTCTTTTCCCCTACGTTCCAAAACAGCACGGGCTACTTGGTTTGCTTTACGCAAATGATAGGTTTTGAAAGTACCATTTCCATTACTCCACGAAAACGAAGGAATATGCTTTGGTTGAAAATCTGCTCCGAAAATATTACAATTCACACCCACAACTGTTCCAGTGTTAAACATCGTATTGATACCACATTTAGAATGGTCGCCCATGATTAAACCCACAAATTGCGAACCTGTATTTTCGTAGCGGTTACTTACATAACTCCACAATTCTACTTTTGAATAGTCATTTTTTAAGTTAGAATTATTGGTATCAGCTCCCCAATTACACCACTCGCCAATCACAGAATTACCCATGAAGCCTTCGTGTCCTTTGTTTGAATTGCCAAAGATAACGGAATTACTGATTTCTCCGCCTACCTTACAATGCGGGCCAATGGTTGTATTTCTACGCATTTTTGCTCCCATATTCACCACAGAATTTTCGCAAATCGCAAAAGGACCTTGAATTAAAGCACCAATACTTAGGCTTACGCCTTTGCCAATATAAATTGGGCCATGTGTAGCATCGAGTACAACAGATTTTAAATCAACGCCTTCTTCAATAAAAATCTGTGATTCATTATAAAAAGCCGTAAAGCGGTCGTTGATGGGTTGCGAGATTCTTCCTGCGGTGATTCTCTGAAAATCATTGATGATTTGCTCGCCGTTGTGTGTATAAATATCTATTGCATGGCGGATGATTCGGACAGTTCCCTCAAAGGTAATCGTATTTTCAAAAGTATCTTTGGCTTCTTTACTTCTGTAAGCAAGAATGGTTTCTCCTTGAAGTAAAGCCGTTTCGGGTGCTAATTGCTGAATGGCTTCTACTAAAGTTTCTGTCGGACAAACGGCACAATTAATAAATACATTGTCGTCTGCCACAATGACGGGGAACTTAGTCTGTAAATAATCTTGCGTATAAAATGAAGTTTCGCTTTGCAAGTAGGCTTGCCATTTTTCGCTGATGGTTTGTATTCCGATACGAATTTCACCGACAGGACGAGTAAAAGTAAGAGGTAACAAAGACTGACGAATCTGGGGGTCATCAAAGAGTATAAAATTCATACATTTAATACGGAGTATCCCATCCGCTGGGCAAGAATATTTAATAATTGATTAGCATACAAAATTAATGAATGTACTACATTTCACTAATTTCCAGTATTATCTGTTAGTAAGTAATCGTACAAAATTATTTTTTACCATTTTGTATTAGGCTGTAAGCTTTAGGCAATAGGGAAAATATTTATTTTTTACGATAAAAAGTATTTCTGCTTACAGCTTATTGTCTAAAGCATTACCATTAATTTAATGTCTCATGATTACTAACAAACAAATAATTGTCACAAATATAAGTTATATATTACCGATAATTAGGCATAAAAAAACCTTTCAGATTGCTCTAAAAGGTTTTTTTTCAAATTTCGACACCTTTGGGTAGAAGAATTATTTCTTGCCACCGAAACGTTTGTAGAATTTATCAACACGACCCGCAGTATCCAACAATACGTTTTTACCTGTATAGAATGGGTGTGATTGAGAAGAAACCTCGATTTTGAATACTGGATAAGTTTCTCCTTCAAATTCAGTAGTTTCAGTAGTTTTAACACAAGATTGTGTTAAAAACTTGTAATCAGCAGACAAATCGTGGAAAACCACTGGTCTGTAATCTGGATGAATTCCTTGTTTCATGATAATATTTTGATTTTGAGACGATTCCCCGCCGTCTCTGAGTTGGTATATAATGAGTCAATGATTCAATTGGGAGATACAGTAATCGAGCTGACTAAAGGTAATCATCGAAATACTGGAAACTATCGACAAAGCACTTTTCTTATTTGAGGGTGCAAAATTACATTTTTTTTGGCGGTTTCAAAAACTTTTTTAAGGTAATTTGCTCAAGCTTTTTCAGAAAAAGTATTCTTAATTTTTCTGAAAAAATTTCAGTATGATTATTCCAAGTTCGATACTTCGTGAAGTGGCATCAGACTAAAAGTACTATTGTACATAACGAAGTAAATGATATTTTTTTAGTTTTTTCATTGCGGATTAGTCATTGCGAATAGATTAAGAAATTGTTATCTTTGAATTACATATCTCAACCACCACAAAAGTCTTTAAGTAATTTGAAGATTTTACTTGTACAAACACGCTCACTTCCTTAGCGGAAATTGTTCTCATAAATTTTCAATATTTTGGACTGAATTTTGCTTCATTTTTCCTCATTGTTATTAACAGTAAATGTAGAAGTTTGAGAAAATTTTGTGGAATTAGTGGAATGAAAAACATATACTTGGTGTTGAACCAAACACTGTGTATTCAAGTTTTAATACGAGTACTTAAACCTTAATTCTTGAATTTCTTAGAAAGGTTATAAAACATCATTCTTCGTTTTTATTTTTGAATTGATCACCCCCCAAAACCCGAGTTATTATGTACGTTATCAAAAGAGATGGCAGACGTGAGTCTGTAAAGTTTGACAAGATTACCGCCAGAATCGAAAAACTTTGCTATAGCCTCGACCCATTCTTTGTGCAGCCCCTCGAAGTAGCCAAAAAGGTTATTACAGGACTTTATGATGGAGTAACCACGAGCGAATTAGACAATTTGGCAGCTGAAACTGCCGCTTCGATGACGACCAAGCACCCAGACTATGCTGTGCTTGCAGCCAGAATTGCTGTTTCCAATTTGCATAAAGAGACTATGAAATCGTTCTCGGCAACGATGAAGCGTCTATATAATTATACTGACCCTAAAACTGGTGAAAATGCTTCTCTTTTATCGAAAGAAGTATATGATGTCATCAAGAAAAACGCTGCTGAATTAGACGCTGCGATTATCTATGACCGTGATTTTGGCTATGACTACTTCGGTTTCAAGACTTTAGAGAAATCTTATCTTTTGAAAATGGAAGGAAAAATTGCCGAGCGTCCACAGCACATGTTGATGCGTGTAGCGATTGGTATTCATGGGGCAGACGTAGAAAGTGCTATCGAAACTTACCATTTGCTCTCTGAGCGTTGGTTTACTCATGCTACTCCTACGCTTTTCAATGCAGGTACACAAAAGCCACAAATGTCTTCTTGTTTCTTATTAACGATGCAAGACGATTCTATCGAAGGCATTTATGATACTTTAAAACAATGTGCTAAAATCTCGCAGTCGGCTGGTGGAATTGGTTTATCAATTCACAATGTTCGTGCTACGGGTTCATATATCAAAGGAACAAATGGTACTTCAAACGGTATCGTACCGATGTTGAAAGTATTCAACGATACCGCTCGTTACGTTGACCAAGGCGGTGGAAAAAGAAAAGGTTCTTTCGCTGTTTATTTAGAACCTTGGCACGCTGATATTTTTGATTTCTTGTCATTAAAGAAAAATCACGGTAAAGAAGAAATGCGTGCAAGAGATTTATTCTACGCATTATGGATTCCTGATTTATTCATGAAACGTGTGAAAGACAATGATACTTGGTCATTGCTTTGTCCACACGAATGCCCAGGTTTGGCTGATACTTATGGCGAAGAATTTGAGAAACTTTATACAAGCTACGAATTAGCAGGAAAAGCACGTAAAGTAATCAAGGCTCAGGATTTGTGGTTCGAGATTTTGGAATCGCAAACTGAAACTGGAACGCCTTATATGTTATTCAAAGACCATGCAAACCGTAAATCAAACCAAAAGAATTTAGGTACAATCAAGTCTTCAAACTTGTGTACTGAAATCATGGAATATACTTCAAAAGACGAAGTAGCGGTTTGTAATTTGGCTTCTTTGGCTTTACCAAAATTCTTGAAAACAAATGCCAAGGGCTATCAAGAATTTGACCACCAAGCACTTTATAAAGTAACGAAAGTAGCAGCCAAGAACTTAAATAAAATCATCGACCGCAACTATTACCCAGTAGAGGAAGCCAGACGTTCAAATATGCGTCATCGTCCGATTGGTTTGGGTGTTCAAGGTTTGGCAGATGTATTTATTTTGTTAAGAATGCCTTTCGAGTCGGCAGAAGCGAAACAATTGAATAAAGATATTTTTGAAACCATCTATTATGCTGCAATGGAAGCATCAATGGAATTGGCAATTCAAGAAGGACCTTATGAAACTTGGGCGGGTTCTCCAATCTCGCAAGGTATTTTCCAATTTGATATGTGGGGCGTAAAACCAGAATCAGGACGTTGGGACTGGGAAGCTTTAAGAGAAAAAGTAAAAACACATGGTGTGAGAAACTCATTGTTGGTAGCTCCTATGCCTACGGCTTCTACTTCACAAATTTTGGGTAACAACGAATGTTTTGAGCCTTATACTTCAAACATTTATGCACGTAGAGTACTTTCTGGAGAATTTGCCGTAGTCAACAAACACCTTCTTCGTGATTTGGTGAAGTTGAATTTATGGAATGATTCAATGAAAAATAAATTGATTTCTGCTAATGGTTCAGTACAAAATATCGCTGAGATTCCACAAGATTTGAAGGATTTGTACAAAACTGTTTGGGAAATCAAGCAAAAAGTAATTATTGAAATGGCTGCCGACAGAGGTGCTTATATTTGCCAGTCGCAATCATTAAATATCCACATTCAAGACCCGAACTTTGGTAAACTTACTTCGATGCACTTCTACGCATGGGAAAAAGGCTTGAAAACTGGGATGTATTATCTCAGAACGAAAGCCGCAGCCGATGCTATCAAGTTTACAGTCGAGAAACAAGCCGAAGTGGCCATTGAGCAAGCAAATGTTGTGCAAGAACATGAGATGAGTTATGAAGCTTATGCCGCACAAGCAGCACAAGCGAAATCATCAGCAGCCTCACTCGTTGTAGGAGGTTTAGACAGCGTAGTCGAACAAAACTGGTCGGCGATGCAATGCTCAATTGATGATCCAGATGGATGCGAAGCCTGCGGGTCTTAATTATTGTAAACCTAAAAAGCCCTCTTTTCTACGAATTGAGGGCTTTTTTTGTGATTCTTCAAAAAATAAGTACTTTCGTTTTAATTTATTTGAACGATGAGTATTACAAATACTTGTCATTTTTCTATTCTAAAATCAAATCATTCAATTATAGAAAATCTTTAGCAATGAAATCTAAACAAAATTTCTTTTTTTCATTTTTACTCAGTCTATTCTTTTTGATAATAGCTCATACAAGCCAAGCACAGTACGGTTACGGAGCTGGCGGTTATGGATATGGCCGTGGTTACGGACGAAGTGCCATTCCTGATGCAGGAGCAAATACACCAAGAAAAGAAGAAAGCTTCGACCCCGAAAAAGTAGCCACCGAAGAAACTCGCTGGATGACGAAAAAGCTAAAACTTACAGAAGAGCAAATTCCAAAAATTGAAACGATTAATATCAATTACGCTTTCAAAAGAATGGATTTTAATGAAGAAGTAAAAAAATTACAGCCTCCGTTTACAGAAGAAATGCGAGTAAAAGTAAGAGAAAAAGCTCTTGCTATTCGAGAAGAAAGAAATAAAGCCATCAAAGCAGTACTTACGGAAGAACAATACCAGACTTTTCTGAAAAAGAAAGAAAATTATTAAGGATGATTCATAAAAAAGCCATCGAAAGTAAATATTCGATGGCTTTTTTTATGAATGAAAAATTATTTGCTAATCTCCAACATCGCTTTTAAGGCTTTCAAGGCTGGTACTCTTACTTCTTCTGGTACTTGAATTTCTGGTAATTCATAAAACATAGCGTTGTATAATTTTTCCATTGTATTCATTTTCATATAAGGACATTCCGAGCAAGCACATGAATTTTTCTCATTGGCTGGTGCTGGAATAATCTTTTTGTTCGGTACTGCCAATTTCATTTTGTGCAGGATTCCCGCTTCGGTAGCTACAATAAATTCCTGGCAATCAGAATTTTGTACAAAACTCAACAAAGCTGTTGTTGAACCTACAAAATCAGCTTGTGAAAGAATTACTTCTTTACATTCTGGGTGAGCAATCAACAAAGCATTAGGATTTTCTTCTTTAGCTTTTTTCAATTTTTCTAAAGAAATATCAATGTGAACGATACAAGCACCGTCCCAAAGTATTAAATCTCTTCCTGTTTTTTTAGCGACGTATTTTCCTAAATTGGCATCAGGAGCAAAAATAATTTGCTTGTCGGCAGGAATTGCTTCTACAATTTTTACCGCATTCGACGAAGTACAAATAATGTCCGTCATCGCTTTAATATCAGCCGTACAGTTGATGTAACTAACCACCACAGCTTCTGGATACTGAGCCTTGAAAGCTGCAAATGCTTCTTTCGGAGCAGCGTCTGCCAACGAACAACCTGCATTCAAATCAGGTAAAACTACTTTTTTATTTGGGTTCAGGATTTTTGCTGTTTCTCCCATAAAATGTACTCCACAGAATACAATCATATCGGCATCAGTTTGTTCTGCGGCCTGAGCCAAGCCTAAACTATCTCCTAAAAAATCAGCAATATCTTGAATCTCAGCATCAACATAATAATGAGCCAAAATAACTGCGTTTTTTTCTTTTTTCAGTTTTAAAATTTGTTCTTTTAAATCTTCTCCTTTAAAAGGAACAGAGCGACTCACGTAGCCTACTCTTTGCGATTCTTCTAATAAATTCATGTTTGAAATTTTAATCGTTTAGATAAAATTATGAATTGTGAAATTGTTGATTTTGGCTTTCTGATGTCAGAATTCGGTTTTGTAAAATACTTTATTTTAAAATATTTTATAAAAACGAAAGTGTTAAAGAGTGATTCGTATTTCAAAAACAAATTAGCAATCACTTTTTACTAATCCCTCTAATAAGCTTTTAAGCTCAAATCTAAGCTACTTACGTGGTGGGTCAAAGCTCCACAAGAAATATAATCTACGCCACAGTCGGCATAAGCACGAATGGTCGTTTCGTTGATACCTCCAGATGCTTCGGTAGCATATTTTCCATCTATTAAGCGAATGGCTTCACGCAAGTTTTCATAAGAAAAATTATCTAACATAATTCTGTGAACTTGCCCGATTGCCAATACTTCTTGAAGTTCAGTTAAATTTCTTACCTCAATTTCAATTTGTAAATCTCGTCCTGTTTGTTTGAGGTACTCATTGGCTTGGTTGATGGCATTTTGAATCCCTCCGGCATAATCGACATGATTGTCTTTTATCAAAATCATATCAAACAAAGCATAGCGATGATTTTCTGCTCCACCGATTTTACAAGCCCATTTTTCACAAAGTCGGAAATTAGGCGTTGTTTTACGAGTGTCCAACAATTTAGTATTTGTCCCTTCCAAGAGTTTTACCATCGAATGTGTATAAGTAGCAATGCCCGACATCCTTTGCATACAATTCAATACCAAGCGTTCGGCTTTTAAAATAGATTGTGAAGAACCTTCAACTGTTAATACGATTTCGCCTTTTTTAATTACTGCTCCATCTTCAAGGATTGTTTTTACCGTCAACTGCTTATCTACTTCTTCAAAAATGAGCTTTGCTAAGGCTACTCCTGCCAAAATGCCATCGTCTTTCACAAGCAATTTTGCTCGCCCTTGAGCAGACGGCGGAATGGTTGACAAAGAAGTATGGTCGCCATCACCAACGTCTTCGGTAAGTGCCGTTTGAATGAAGTTTTTGATGTATGTAGGTTCTAAATAATTGAACATTGTTCTGGGTTTTATTAAGGGCATACTTTATAAGTAGCCGTTGTATCTTTTTGCCAAGCTGGTTTCACTTGGCTGAGACTGTTTACACAAATGGTTTGGATATTATTGTTATTGCAATACAAAGTAGTCAGATCCTTAATATAACTTACATCCAAACTATTAAGTTGATTACCAATACAATTCAACACATCAATTGAGGTGTTTTTTTGAAGCTCTAAATTAACTAATTTATTATCATAACAATTTAGATATCCTAATGCACTATTTTTACTTAAATCGAGCGTTGTCAGATCGTTTGAACTACAATCTAAATATACTAATGCTGTATTGCTACTAAGATCAAGTGCTGCCAATTTATTCAAAGAACAGCTAAGATACATTAGTTCGCTATTGTGACTGATATCTAAGTTTTTAAACTTATTATATTCGCAATTTAACCGCTTTAGAGACG
Source organism: Arcicella rigui (assembly GCF_034929435.1). Lineage (NCBI taxonomy): Bacteria > Pseudomonadati > Bacteroidota > Cytophagia > Cytophagales > Flectobacillaceae > Arcicella > Arcicella rigui. The sequence goes on along the minus strand of NZ_JAYFUM010000007.1, from coordinate 201,583 downwards.
TATTTTGGCTAATATCAAGAAGAGTCAATTTATTAACACCACAACTTAACTCTTTTAATGCTTTATTTTTAGTAATATCTAAGTTTGCTAACTGATTATCTCCACAACGTAATACTTCTAATGCTGTTTGATTACTGACGTCAATATCGACTAATTGGTTACTAGAACACCATAATTCAGTCAGAGCAGTATTTTTACTAATGTCTAATTTTGTTAATTCGTTATGAATACATTTTAGTGATTTCAGATTAACAAATGCTTCGATGCCAGTTAAATCCTTTATTTTTCCATAAGAATTTTTACTATCTTCAAGGGAAGAAGACATATAAAGCGATGTTACTTTAAGTACGTTACTTCTTAGTACTTTACCATCTTGCTCAGAATCAATTTTAAATTGAATTAAGGCTTTTTCAAAATTCACATCAGGTATATCTACATAATCCAAGTCTGGACTTGGGTTTTCAACAGTAGTACAGCTATTCAACAGGTTTACTATTAAAATAAAGCAAAATAGGGACAAAAACATTTTTATTGAACGATTCATACAGTTAATGAGGCTTAATTTTGTATTTGAAAGCCAAAGATAATAATAGAATATTTGAGTTTGTAGGTGTTCTTCATAAATTCACATTAATCAATCATTATACAACTTAGAGCCAAGAACACCAATGAATCACCCAAATTACTAAAGCCAAATACCCAACTCTCTAATTATTTTAAATAAGAATTTGGATTTACCAAACAAAAAGTGATAGTTTTGTAATTCAAAATGCAAAAAAATACTCACATATCTCGTCTCTTTAGCGTCTTTTTGATGTCGCTTGTAATGCTTTTTACTGTTTTCGGTAAAAACATTCATGCTTCGCAAAACCGCCACCAAGAGCTTGGAAAGGTAAAAACAGAGCAATCGCAGGATTCAAAAGCTCCTAAACAATGCTCAGTTTCAGAACTTTCAGTGATGCAGGTTTCAGTACCTATCAATATTGATTTTGCACAAGATTTTATCTTCAAAGTATGCGAATTTGCCTTTTTGAAAGCTGAACCCAACATTCAAGCCGTTCAAAATTTAAGCTTTCGCCTTCCTCATCTCGAAGTACTCTTCGAGCATTTTATCGTTACCAACGCCCCTTAATTTTCTTGTATTTTCTTCTTTTTAGATAGCAATTTTTGTTATCCAAAACCCTTATTTCATATCCTTTGGTATTAAGAATACACTGTTCTTGACCAAGCATTCATTTTTCACAATTTATTTTCTCAAAAAATGCGTTATAAAAGTGCCATTATTTGGCTGACTGGAATTATTTCAGCCTTATGTTTATTTTTCCTTTCATTTACGTGGAAAGCCAATTCGATTCGTGAGGAAGCACTTGCTTATGCTACTTCTTCAACTGGTAAACTTGACCCAGCTAAAAAGACTCATTACATCGACTCTTTGTGGAAACAACCAGTTTACTTAGGTTTTACTTTACAAGAAGTAACTACTTATGCCCTTCATAAAGGTTTGGACTTAGAGGGTGGTCTTCATGCAGTATTAGAAGTATCGCCAGTAGAAATTCTTCGTGCATTATCTGGAAAAAGTAATGACCCGAATTTTGAAAAAGCTATTCAAGAAGCTTCTTTAGCTCAAGCTACTTCAACAAAACCATTCAATGAATTATTCTTTGAAGCTTTTGCGAAAGTTGCTCCAAACCAAAAGTTAGCTACTATTTTCGCTAACTCTGTAAACCGTGACAAACTGAATTCATCTTCATCTGATTCACAAGTAAAGAAAGTAATCAATGAAGAAATTGAAGCAGCCGTTGACCGTGTTTATAAAATTATTCAAGCTCGTATTGACAAATTTGGTGTGGCAAACCCAAATATCCAACGTTTGCCAGGAACAAACCGTATCCAAGTAGAATTACCGGGTATTGATAATCCTGAGCGTGCAAGAAAATTATTATCAGGTGCTGCGAAATTAGAATTTATTGAAGTAGCTGAAATTACTGAGTGGGGTCCGGGCTTAAATGCTTTAGGTGAATACTTAGCAGCAGAAGAAAAAGCGAAGAAAATTTCGGCAGCGACTCCAGCAGCTTCAACAGATACAACAAAAGCTTCTGGATTGGCAGGACAATTATCAGGTGCAGCAAAAGTTGCTAAAAAAGATTCAGCGGCAAAAGATACAACTGCTGGTTCGGCTTTGACAAAATTATTCTTACCATTAGACCAACAAGGTAGAGCTTGGGGTGTATTCCGTAAAGATACTGCTCGTGTAAATGAATTATTCCGTCGTGAAGAAGTAAAATTAATGTTCCCTTCAGGACTTCAATTTACTTGGAACGCCAAAGGAATTCCGGCAAATAATGGTGACGAAATCATCTCTTTTGAATTTTTGAAGAAAGCAGAAGGACAAACTGCACCATTAGAAGGTGATGTAATTACAGACGCTGCACAAGACTATGACCAAAACGGTCGCCCAGAAGTAACCATGAACATGAATGGTACGGGTGCAAGAATCTGGAAAAACTTAACTGCTGCCAATGTTGGTAAGCGTATTGCTATTGTTTTGGATAACTATATTTATTCTGCTCCAAACATCAACGGCGAAATCGCAGGAGGACGTTCTTCAATTTCTGGTTCATTCACAGTTGAAGAAGCAAAAGACTTAGCCAATGTATTGAAAGCTGGTAAATTACCTGCTCCTACTCGTATTGTTGAAGATGCTTTCATCGGGCCTTCTTTAGGTGCTGAGGCAATCAACCAAGGATACTTCTCAATGGCTCTTGGTTTGTTATTAGTAGTAGTATTTATGATTGGTTACTACGGAAACCCAGGTTGGATGGCAAACGCTGCACTTTTATTCAACGTGTTTTTCATTGCTGGTGTATTAGTACAAATTCAAGCGGCTTTAACATTGCCAGGTATCGCAGGTATCGTACTTACTTTAGGGATGGCTGTCGATGCCAACGTATTGATTAACGAGCGTATTCGTGAAGAACTTCATCAAGGAAAAGGTTTGTTAGATGCCATTAAAGCAGGTTATGAAAAAGCACTTTCTGCGATTATTGATGGTAACGTTACTACAATCATCATTGGGGTTATCTTAATTATTTTCGGTTCTGGTTCTGTAAAAGGTTTCGGAGTTACACTTTGTATTGGTTTAGTTACTTCTGTATTTACTGCTGTATTTATTTCACACGTATTGGTAGAGTGGATGGCAAAACGTGCTATCAAAGCAGGAAAAGAAAAGAATGTTACTTTTGAAACCTTTATTTCAAAAGACTTATTCAAAGGAATGAACTTCGACTTTATCGGAAAACGTAAATATTCTTACTGGTTCTCGTGGGGATTAATCGCTTTAGGTGCAATCGTTTTGACAATTCAAGGTGGTTTCAACTTAGGTGTTGACTTCAAAGGAGGTCGTTCGTATGTAGTAGAATTGAGCAAACCAATTCCAGCAGGTACAATTAAAGACGGTTTAGCGGGTAGTTTTGATGGGAAAGGCGTAGAAGTAAAAACATTCAACGGCGATACTAAATTAAAAATCACAACCGCTTACTTAGTAGAAGACGAAAGTATCCAAGCTAACCAAAAAGTACGTAAAGCTTTAGAAACAGGTTTACAGAAATTTGCTGATGCCAAACCAACAATTCTTTCAGAATCTAAAGTAGGAGCAACTATTGCCGATGATATTCTTACACAATCGTTTGTTTCTATTCTTTATGCCTTAGTTGGTATTTTCATTTACATCTTGATTCGTTTCCGTAAATGGCAATACTCATTAGGAGGTATCGTAGCACTTTTACACGATGCTTTGGTAGTATTAGGCATGGTTGGTATTACTCGCCTTTTCGGTTTTGAATTAGAAGTTGACCAAATCTTTATTGCGGCGGTATTAACCGTAATTGGTTACTCTATCAACGATACTGTGGTAGTATTCGACCGTATTCGTGAAGAAATTGGTATTGATGCAGATTTAAGTAATAAAGAATTGATGATTAAAACCATCAACCAATCTATCAACCACACAATGAGCCGTACAGTAATGACGGCAACCACAGTATTCTTAGTAGTAACAGTACTATTAATTTTCGGTGGAGATATTCTAAGAGGCTTCTCTTTTGCGATGTTCATCGGTGTTGTTTTTGGTGCTTACTCTTCAATTTTCGTAGCTGCTCCTATCGTAATTGATTTAGGAACTGGTAAGAAAAAAGTAGAACCAGCAACAAAAGCTTAATAAATAAAAAAAAAGGCCTGTAAGTTTTAACCGACTTACAGGTCTTTTTTTGTTTTAAGACAAAATTTTCAGTATCTTGAAAGATGATAATCCAAAATATATTTTGAATTATCGCTAATGAGTTTCTTTTTGTACCCTAAAACTAAAATTTCTAAAAAGACACGAATTATTTAAAAGCTAAAATTTCACTTCAAATTTACAAAAAACTAAAACCCTATGAGCAACAGTATTTGGCGTAAAAAACCAATGGCAGCCTACGAAGCTGACATGAAAAAATCTGAACTAAAACGAGTTCTGACCAAGTGGGGACTTACTTCTCTTGGTATTGGGGCTATCATCGGTGGAGGGATTTTTACTCTTACAGGTATCGCCGCACACAACCACGCTGGGCCAGCTTTAGCTATTGCCTTCGTTATTGCGGCTATCGGTTGTACATTTGCCTCGCTATGTTATGCTGAATTTTCTTCCATTCTTCCAGTAGAAGGCTCTGCTTATGCCTATTCTTATGGAACTGTCGGAGAAGCTTTCGCATGGTTGATTGGTTGGAACTTAATCCTTGAATACATGATGGGTGCTACTACGGTAGCCGTAGCGTGGTCGGGGTATTTTGAAAAACTTGTCCATCTTTTCGGCATAGAATTACCCGTCAGATTAATGAACGACCCTTACACGGCAGGCGAAAAATTAGGTTTAGAAGGCCCAGTACCAGCTTTCAACCTTGCTGCCTTCTTAATTACTTGGGGGGTAACTTCTGTCTTAGTAAAAGGTATTCAAGAGTCAGCAAAAGCCAACAATGCCATTGTAATCATCAAATTATCTGTTGTATTGTTCGTAATTATTGCAGGAGCATTTTATATTAAAATTGAGAACTGGACGCCTTTCATTCCTCCAGTACAAGTAGGTGCTGATGGCGTTGAACACTTCGGATGGGCTGGTGTAAGAACTGCCGCAACGGTTGTATTTTTCGCTTATATCGGTTTCGATGCTGTTTCTACGCAAGCTGGCGAAGCCATCAATCCTCGTAAAGACGTTCCTTTCGCTATCGTAGCTTCTTTGATTGTATGTACTGTTTTGTACATCTTGGTATCATTGGTTTTAACAGGTATGGTAAAATACGATACACTTGATTTGAAAGCACCAGTAGCCGCAGCATTTGCAGACGTTGGCTTACCATGGGCTGTATTTATTATCACTATTGCAGCAGTAGCAGGTCTTACTTCGGTAATGTTGGTAATGATGCTTGGTCAAACTCGTATTTTCTTAGGAATGGCAAAAGATGGTTTATTACCTGCTTTCTTCAAAGCTATTCACCCAGAATTCAAAACACCGTGGAAAAGTACTATTTTAGTAGGCTTCATCGTATCGGTGGTATCAGCATTAACGCCAATTGATAAAGTATCTGAAATGTGTTCAATGGGAACATTATTGGCTTTCGCTATGATTTCGGGTGCAGTACTATTGTTACGTTACCAACAGCCAGACATCGAACGTCCTTACAAAGCACCACTTATTTGGTTTGTAGCTCCAATGGGCGTTTTCTTTAACTTATACTTGATGACACAAACACAAGCCGCTACTTGGAGAGCATTCCTTATCTGGAGTACGCTGGGTATTATTGTGTATTTTATTTATAGTAGAGGCAAAAGTAATCTAAATCAAAACGACTAATATCACACGCTGATATTTTAAAAAACCTCACAGAAAACAAAATTCTGTGAGGTTTCTTTTTTTATGAGTAATTTTGCAAATTGATTCAAATCCTTTTCAGCATTGAGTAATATTTTGATACTCAATCATTCATTTTTAGATTGACAATGGCAACCATACAAGACGAAATACATAAACGCCGTACTTTCGGTATCATCTCTCACCCCGATGCGGGAAAAACTACACTTACTGAAAAATTACTTTTATTTGGGGGTGCTATCCAAACGGCGGGTGCGGTAAAATCAAATAAAATCAAAAAAGGAGCAACTTCCGATTTCATGGAAATTGAACGCCAGAGAGGTATTTCGGTGGCTACTTCTGTAATGACTTTCGAGTACAATAACTTGAAAATCAATATTCTTGATACACCCGGTCACAAAGATTTTGCCGAAGATACTTATAGAACTTTAACGGCTGTCGATTCGGTAATTTTGGTTATCGACTGCGTAAAAGGCGTAGAAGAGCAAACGGAACGTTTGATGGAAGTTTGTAGAATGAGAAACACACCAGTAATCGTATTCATTAACAAAATGGATAGAGAAGGTCAAAATCCTTTCGACTTATTGGATGAATTAGAACAAAAACTAAACATCAAAGTACGTCCGCTTACTTGGCCAATCAACATTGGTTCAAACTTCAAAGGTGTTTATAATATTTATGAAAAATCTTTGAATTTGTTCAATGCCAACAAAACTAAAATTGAAAAAGAAGTAGTAGCCGTTGATATTTGGTCGGAAGAATTAGATAAAAAAGTAGGCGAAAAAGATGCCAATCAATTGCGTGAAGATATTGAATTGATAGAAGGCGTTTACGGAGATTTTGATAGAAGTGTTTATCTTTCTGGCGAAGTAGCTCCAGTTTTCTTTGGTTCAGCTGTGAATAATTTTGGAGTACAAGAATTGTTAGATACTTTCACCGAAATCGCCCCAAGTACCCAAGCACGCAAAACTGATGTAAGAATTGTAGAACCAGACGAAAAGAAATTCACAGGTTTTATCTTTAAAATCCACGCCAACCTCGACCCAAAACACAGAGATAGAATTGCTTTCTTGAGAGTATGTTCGGGAACATTCGAGCGAAATAAATTTTACAAACACGTTCGTTTAGATAAAAATCTTCGTTTCAACAATCCATATAATTTTATGGCTCAAGAAAAAGAAGTAATTGAAGAAGGCTTCCCAGGCGATGTAGTAGGTTTGTACGATACTGGTAACTTTAAAATTGGTGATACTTTATCCGAAGGAGAAGTATTACAATATCAAGGTATTCCAAGTTTCTCTCCTGAGATTTTTAAAGAATTGATGAACCTCGACCCAATGAAATCAAAACAATTGGAAAAAGGAATTCAACAATTGACCGACGAAGGAGTAGCTCAATTATTTGTTCAGCCACATTTAGGGAACAGAAAAATTGTAGGTACAGTAGGCGAACTTCAGTATGAAGTAATTCAATATCGTTTGGAACATGAGTACGGAGCGAAATGCCGTTTCGACCACCGTGATATTGCCAAAGCTTGTTGGGTAACCTCAGACGACGAGAAAAAACTGACAGAATTTGTAAGATTAAAAGCCCAAAATATCGCACAAGACAAAGACGGGAACTTTGTATTTTTGGCAGAATCAGAATGGATTTTAAGAATGAATATCCAAAATAATCCAGATATTCAATTCCACTTTACCTCTGAATTTAAGCGAGCTGTGGAGGTATAATTGCACTCATAAAAAAAGTTTACCGTAAAATAAGTTTTTGGAGGGGTGTGAGACCAAGAGTTTGTTTTTATCAGTATCTTGTTGAGGATTAATAAATTCTTAGTACTCACTTTAAAACCCCCTTTTTTATGAAAAAGATTTTCATTTTATCCTCTATGCTGTTCTTAACAGTATGCACAAAATCCTTTGCATCAAGCGAATATGAAGTAGATGATGTAGCGATTGAGGCAACCTTAAACAAAGGTGTGGAAGTAGCAAGTATTCAACTCAATGAAACAGCAACTCCATCTTCTGCCAACCTATTAACTGGTACTTCAAACGGTTTACCAACAGCTACTTTGGCTGGAGGAAAAGACCCTGCCGTTGCATTTGTGCTATCATGGTTATTAGGAGCATTAGGTGTTCACCGTTTTTATATGGGAACTGCTACATTGACTGGTGTTGGCTATATCCTAACATTAGGAGGTTGCGGTATCGTTGCCACAGTTGACTGGGTTGTTTTGTTAATTGCCTTGATTAACAAAGAAGGTATTTCCAAATATGAAGATAATCCTAAATTCTTCATGTGGAGCGGGAAATAATATTGCTCTAAAATAGTAAAAGCCGAACTCTATGAAAGGGTTCGGCTTTTTTATTACTGTTATTATAATTACTCTTCTAATTTCATAATCACTTTTGCCATATCCTGAGCATACTTATCTGTTAAGTTTTTGTTGCGTTGCTCTACCAATACTCCAGTTCTTTTTATTCCACCAAAATAAAATGCTTGAAAAAGCCCAAAACCCGAAAAAAAGCCTGAAAAGTAATATCCTTTCCAAATACTATATCCTCCGTAACCCAAAGTTGCTAATTGTAATATTAACGAAGTAACGCCTTCTTTCACTTTCCCCGAATAAATCATACCTGCTCCGGGTAAGAAAGTGGCAAGAGCCTCAGCCTTTTTAGGATTACGAAAACCTGTCTTTTTTTCAAATGAAAATACTTCATCAACATCCATAGAAATATGCTTACGTTCGAGATACTTTTTGAAAATCACTTTAGCTTCTGCATATCTTTTAAGATGGACTAATGATAATATTTCCCAAATATCTGTTTGCTGAGTTAGCGTTGAATCCTTTATAAAAAAACGAATTTGCTGAATTTGACTAAGAGCATCTTCATAAAATCCTGATAAAAAATAACAGACCACGATTTCATTTCTCAACAGCAACTGCCTTGAGTCTGATAAATTATTTAATTCAAAGCGTTGGGCTGTTTTGCTTGCCTCCTCAAATTTTCCCATTGTCTTCAAACAATAGACCTTACGAAGTACACAATTATTTTTTGCTTCTTGCAATGAATTTGAAGACAAGGTGGTGTCGGAGAATTCAGTTATTTCAAAGTAAACTCGTTCATAAGCTAATAAAGCTAAATCATATTGTTTACGCTTCAATAAACTATCTCCTTCTTGAAAATTTTGACCAAATGTTTTAGTTAAAAATGGTACGCAAAGGAATGTGCATATCAAATAGAATCTGTTCATCTATTTTATCGTTAAATTCTTGTCTTTTAATTTTTACACTCAAAGCACTTCCCCAAATATTGCCAAGGTAAAATACACTAAATAAACCTCCATAAATAATAAATCTGGGACTTGATACTCCATCTTTTCGTAAGGCTTCATAAGCCTGTAAGCCTAAAATCGTATTTTGTAAGAAAGTAGAAATTCCTTGTCCTAATTGCCCCCCTACATATAATTTTCCCATACCAGGTACAATGGCAGAAAGCAAGGCGGCTTTAAAGGCAGATTTACTTTGCTGTTTTTTGATAATATCTCGATAAGAATCAAAATTACTTTGTTGTTTTTGTAATGGATAATACTGCGTAGAGAAGTGATTTTTGAGAGAATCAAAACGATACAAATCTCTTTTTAGTAAAGCTATACCTGCCAATTCAAAAGTGCGGGTAGCCAAGTGAATGCTATCGTCTTTGCTGAATATTTTTAATAAAGTATTTTCAGCTTGATTGAAACGACGAAGATAACTGTGGGAGATTCCTGTTAAGAATAATGATTTTTTATAGTATGGACTACTTTGGCTCACTTTAGCCAAGTAATATGAACAGGAGTCTAAACTTCTTAAAGAGTAAAACGATAAGCCTTTCCAATAAGGTATTTCAAATCGGCTTTGAGTAGAGTCGGCATAGCGATTTTGCAACAGTGACAAAAAGGTGATTACATCTCGGTGTTCATCTTTTGCGACTAAGTATTGTAGGAATAAGCTATCTCTTTGAACTTGAGAAAAAGCAAAAACAGGATTAAGAGAAATTATCAAAAATAAAACTAAGCCTTTGAAATTCAATTGTTGTTTGTATAATTTCATTCTTTTATTTTATACATCTTGGGGTCGTCTATTACTTTACCTTGTTCTGTAATTCTCACAGGATTTATAGTGGTAGCACTGATACGATTACACCTTGCCAGTCTGTCTGCGGTAAGTGCTATTCCTTTAAGAACGCCAAACTCTTGAATAGCTCCTTGGCTAAACCTTGAACAGGAAACTTCAAATAAGCAATTAGCTGAAATTTGCGGTGAGATAGTATTTTGATAAAACTTTAATGAACCACCAAGAAACAAAGTAATTGGATTGAATTTTCTCTTCGTACTTACTTTCGAATTTGTGGAAGTAGAGGCTACTAAACTATCTCTTTGAGCTAAGTAAGCAAGGTCGATTTTATGACTTTGAGCTTGGCAATTAAAAACAAAAAGACACAAACACACGAAACCTGTGAGTTTTACACGAAGGCTATTTAAGGATTTTTGCATTGGCGGGTATGGTAAAATCAGCAAGTTTATTACTTACGGCTTCGTTTACTTTAATATCAGAATAAGTAGTCTTAGCAATCACAGAATCTTTTGCAGAGAAGTAATCAATCTGTGTAACTGTTAAAGGGAAATCAAGTCCATTGATGGTTTGATAATTGTAATAGTACACTTTTTTGATGAGCTGTCCATTACTACCAATATATTTTGTGTAAATCGGGTTTGCACCATTATGGACCAATTCAACTTGTTTAATGTCTTTCGCCAATCGAAGCGGTGCAATCCATGTACTTATCATCAGGTTTTTCTCAAACTTTGTATCTCTATTAGTAAAGCCCATAGCTCTTAGTCCTAAATCTACTTTTTGATTATTCAAGAAATAATAAAACTGCGTTGTTTCTGTACTGAATAAATAATTTACTTGCTGGATTACGGTATTTTTTTCTGGATTGTAAATGCTGATTTCCCCTTTAGAAGTATTGACGATATATTGTTCTGTGGGTTGGGTGTAATGACTAATCATTTTTCCACCCGCCAATTGATAAAAAAGTTCAGCTTTAACCGTTAAGGTTTTTCCATTTCTTACAGAACGAGAAAGCATTGAAGCACTAATCTTTTTCGTGTTAGTGGACGAAGTAAAAGCAGTAGCCAAAAGTGTAAGAATAGCGATAAATCTTAATACCGTAGTTTTTTTATACATAGTTTAGCAAGTTAAGAGTAACAAATATAATTGCTCAATAAATATAAGCAAGAGTAAAGCTATATTAAAGCAAAATCCCTACAAAATAATTGTAGGGAAAGCTATCAATCAGCAATGGAAACTACTAAAATTTAAATGCAATCCCCCCTTGCATCCATGAACCTCCATAACCCAATTCAACATAAGCTTTTAGGTTTTGTGTCAATTCCATGGCAGCACCAAATCTTGGATTAAAAAATGGTAATACTCTTTTATTGTACTCAATTTCTAAAGTATTAGCATTAAAATTTATGTCTGTTCTATCAACTACTACCCCAATACTTAAAGCAATATAAGGGTCTATTTTATCATCTTTTATTTTAAATGTTTCTCCTAAATGATAGGCACCTCTTGCCCCAACTCTGTATTGTCCATAACCGTAATCACCATAATAACCGCTTAATAAGCCCGTATTATAATAAGTATAACCAACAATAGGACCAACACCTATATTATTATCCACACCAAATTCTGCACTGGCATAAGCTCCGACAAATAATAGCCCCACTCCTGCATTGAATTGTTTAAAACCCTTTTTATAAGCCTGAGAAAAACTGTTCAACGATGTGAATAACAAAAGAGTAACAATAATTGAATACATTACTTTCTTTTTCATAATGGGAAATGTTAAGGTTTAATATTTGATTTCAACCAAAGTAAATCTTTTTCCCAGTTCTTTTAAAATAAACTTATTTTACGGCTAAAATATAACTTTACAAATATTTAGTTAAACAAAAAAGGACTCACCATTTGAAATGATAAGTCCTTTTACATAAAATTAGTTGAAAAATAACGCTTATTTCAAACCTAAATCTTCTTGAATAGCCGATACTTTTTGTTTCAAGCTTTCTAAAGTATCATCAAAATCTTCTGCTTTTGTCAACGGTGCGTTTACTGAAACATAGAATTTGATTTTCGGCTCTGTTCCTGACGGACGAGCTGATACTTTTGTGCCATCTGCTAATACTAATTGTATTACATTTGAAGATTCCATTCCCAAGCCTGTTGGAATACTGGTTACCGCTCCTGTTTTCAAATCAGTTGAAGTAAGATTTGTATAGTCGAGTACAGTTACTGGCTCTGAACCTGCTACGGTTGCTGGTACATTACTACGTAAATCTGCCATCATTTTTTGGATTTCTTCTGCTCCAGCTTTTCCTTTTTTAGTTAAAGAAATTAAGCCTTCGTAGTAGAAATTATTTTCCATGTACATTGTCGTTAGGAAATCAAACAATGATTTACCGTTGTCTTTTGCATAAGCAGTCAATTCAGCAATCATCGCACAAGAAGCTACTGCATCTTTATCACGTACAGCATCACCGATGAGGTATCCATAAGATTCTTCACCGCCGCCGATAAATGTTTCTTTCCCTTCTAATTCACGAATTACAGCAGCGATAAATTTAAAGCCTGTCAAAGTATTATAACATTTCACGCCTTGTGTTTCACACATTTTGTCGATAATGTTAGTCGTTACGATGGTCTTCGCTACAAACTCTTTACCTGTTAGTTTACCTGCTTTTTTCCAAGCATCTAATAAGTAATAGATAATCAAGCTTGCCATTTGGTTACCGTTGAGCAATACCCACTCTCCTTTTGGATTTTTTACAGCCGCACCTACACGGTCTGCATCAGGGTCGGTAGCAATTACCAAGTCAGCATCAAGGTCTTTTGCCAAATTTACGGCCAAAGTCATGGCTTCTTTTTCCTCTGGGTTCGGATATACTACCGTTGGGAAATCGCCATTGGGTTCAGCTTGTGCTTCTACTACGTGTACATTTTCAAAGCCCAAAAGTGCTAAAGCTTTTGGCACTAAAGTAATACCTGTTCCGTGAATAGATGAGTAAACAATTTTAAGGTCTTTCTGACGAGCAATCACATCAGGATTGATAGAGTTTACTTGAATGGTTTTCAAATATTCTGTATCAATTTCTTCACCGATAAGGGTAATCAAATCAGGATTTCCAGTAAAGTTGATTTCATCTACCGATTGAATTTTATTTACTTCTGCTACAATATTTTTATCGTGCGGAGCAACTACCTGAGAACCATCATTCCAATAAGCTTTGTAACCATTATACTCACGTGGGTTGTGTGAAGCCGTAACTACCAAACCTGCATTACAACCTAAATGACGAACGGCAAAAGAAAGTTCTGGCGTCGGGCGAAGTGCCGAGAATAAGTAAACTTTAATACCATTAGCAGAAAAAATATCTGCTGCTACACGAGCAAAAAATGGTGAATTATTACGAGAATCGTGTGCGATGGCTACGCTAATACTTTCACCAGAAAAATTTGCTTTCAAATAATTGGCGAATCCTTGTGTTGCCGACCCAACGGTGTACTTGTTCATTCGGTTGCAACCTACTCCCATTTCACCACGCATTCCACCCGTTCCAAACTCTAAGTCTTTGTAAAAAGAATCTGTCAATTCTGTTTCTTTCCCTTCGTCTAAAAGCTGTTGGATTTTAGCTTTTGTGTCGGCATCGTAATTTCCAGATAGCCATAAATTGATTTTTTCTTGGGTAAGAGCGTCGAAGCTTGCTGCCATAATTATTTTTAATTTAGTTAAAGTCTGAGATTTTTAGACGAGCAAATATAAAAATTATTTATTGTATTAAACAAAGATAGAAGGCTTTAGTGCTTCTCAAATTATTGAGCGGTATCACTTTCAAAAATATGAATAAAAAATAACGTTTTAAGACAAATTCTTGTCTTAGTAATAAATGAGTTCCCTAAAGTTGATTATGAAAATAATCCAATATTTACTTATTTTAATACCTTTACAAGTATCTAAGTTAATCTATTTTACAAAATAAGATAATTATTTTTCATATAAATTCTATGAAACGAATGTTTCATAGACAAGTTGTGGGCGAAAGCTATACAAGCGGAGGTACTTTTATCGTTAATAATTCAATGATTGTACTTCTATGAAGAATAGTTATTATCTTGTATTCCAAAACTTTCATACTTTAATCCTGTTGAGTCAGTCTGCTAAAATGTTCATAATATGAGAAAAATACTACTTACTACTTTTTTACTTATTGGGAGTTTTTTGGGGTTTTCCCAAAGACTAAAACAAGGCTCTACAAAGGGTAACCAAATTGTGGATTATTCCCCCACACCCGAACAAGCCAAAGAGCGTGTGCTACCAATGGGTTATACCCAAATGATAGAAGCACAGTTGGCGGCAGCCCGAAAACTCTCAGGTAATACTCGCCAAGCAAGTACCAATGCCAACAAAGCCAAGTTTGAAGTGACTTTTGAAAATGCCAATGGCGTAAGTGCTGAAGTAAAACAAATATTTGAAAACGCAGCAGCCATTTGGGCAGACGCTCTCAATTCTGATGTACCCATCCGTATTTATGTGCAATGGAAAAGCCTTGCCACAGGCGTACTTGGTTCGGCAGGTGCTTCTACTTACTATCACGACTTTCAGGGAGCAGCCAAGGCTGGTACTTGGTATCCTGTGGCTTTAGCAGAGAAAATGGCTCGTCAGGAACTAAATGGTGCAAGTGAATATGACATTTATGCAAGTTTTAATTCAGACCGTAACGACTGGAACTACGGAGCAACTGCCCCTACTAAAAACCAATATGATTTACTTTCGGTAGTATTGCACGAGTTCGGTCATGGACTTGGCTTTATTGGTACTTTTGCTGCCAACGAAACCATTGCGGGCTGGGGCGATGGCTCTTATGCAGGTTATGCAGGAATATTTGATAATTATATTGAAAACAATGCAGGACTTTCGCTGATAGATACAAGCCAAATTGAAAATTTCTCGACGGCTCTTCGTAGTTACATTACCAGTAATAGACTGTTTTTGAATAGCCCTTCGGTAGTCAGAGCAAAGCTTTATGCACCGAGTACTTATAGTTCTGGTTCAAGTATTTATCACGTTGACCAAGCTACTTATCCAGTTGGAAACCCAAATGCCTTAATGACACCCACTATTGCCGCTGGCGAAGTTACTCGTGAAATTGGGCCAATCGTTTTAAATTTCTTTAACGACATCGGTTGGGCGAGTAGTTCTATTATCCATACGCCTCTTAAAGACAATGAAGATACCAACAAAGATTATGTACTGACTGCCACCGTTTACAGTGATGCTGGAATTAAAGATGGTACTGTAAAACTTTTTGTAAGTACAACCAATATTTTAGGTGCTACCGAAGTACCCCTAACGAAGGTTGGAAACCAATATTCTTATACTTTACCAAAATCGACAAATAGAAGATTGATTCAGTATTATTGGGCAGGCGAAGACCTTGCTGGTAACAAAATTGCCAGTCCAGCAGAAGCCCCAAGAAGTACAAAAGGCTTTTATAATTATTATAATTTCACCATTGGAGCTGATACGGTAAAACCTGTATTGTCATATCAAAATAATATTTACAATATTTTCAATACAGACACTAAAGTTACCATTCCTACAGGATATACTTATGACAACATTGGTATTGATAGCGTGTACATTGAATACTTGATTAACGGTGTTAAACAAGCCCCTATCATGCTAACAACTGTAACTCAAAATAGTATCGTCGCTTTTGATGGTAGTTTTAATTTTAGTGCAGGGAAAATTAAAAAAGGAGATATTATCACTTATCGTATTGTTGTAAAAGA
The DNA here is from genome assembly GCF_034929435.1 of Arcicella rigui. Lineage (NCBI taxonomy): Bacteria > Pseudomonadati > Bacteroidota > Cytophagia > Cytophagales > Flectobacillaceae > Arcicella > Arcicella rigui. The sequence goes on along the minus strand of NZ_JAYFUM010000007.1, from coordinate 185,780 downwards.
CAAAGCAAAAATCAAAAATGTAAGGTACTCGCCAGAATCTGGTTATTACGAAATTAAAGTAATCCAGTTGTTGAGTGCTGTAAAAACCTATTCAAACAATTTTGATGCGGTTACTTCGCCACCAGAGGATTTCTATCTTAAAGGTTTCTCTTTTACTCAACCTTCGGGCTTTAATAATATTTCTTTAAATTCTGACCACCCATATAAAAATGGTTCGGAAGAAACCTTCCCAGAAGATGGTAATTTGTTTTCTAACTATATTGCTCAATTGCTAAGACCTGTTACGTTGAAAAGTGATAGTGCAAAAATTTACTTCAACGAAATCGTATTAGTTGAACCAGGAGCAGATGGTGCTACTTTTCCAGACCGTGAATTTTTTGATTATGTTGTGGTTGAAGGCTCAAAAGATAATGGAAAAACTTGGCAGTGGTTTCAGGACGGTTGGGATTCAAACGCTGACCCAACTTGGTTGAACGCATGGCAAGGGAATAATATTGACAAAGACCAAAACTCTAAAGTAGTAGGCTCTACTTCTCTTTATAGAAAAAGAGAAATTGATATGCTGAAATCAGGCGATTTTAAGGCTGGAGACAATGTTTTAATTCGATTCAGATTATTAGCTGACCCACTTGCTTATGGCTGGGGCTGGTCTATTGACGATTTGAATATCCAAGTTGCTCCGAAAGTAACCGTTTTAGCCAACGAACCTATCGCTACCATTGACGTAAATATTTCTCCCAATCCTTCTTCGGGTGAATTTCTGTTGAAGGCATCTTTCCAGAAAAACACAAAAGAAATCAATATCAACGTGCATGATATGATTGGCAGAGCGGTATTATCTGAACATCACCTTAATTCTGGAACAGAGTTTTCAAGCTCAATTAACCTTTCGCATCTTCAAAGTGGAGCATATATTTTAAAACTCCAAACTGAAAACGGCGTACTTTTCAAGAAAATAATTTTAACAAAATAATTTATTTCGACGAGTCTCTATGAAAAACATAGAGGCTCGTTTGCTTTTACTCTGACAATTTTTTACAAAAATGTTATAAGTCGAAAAGCATTATCTTATCTTTGCAAAGTTTTTCTCTAAAAAAGAGAAGCAAAACCACGTTATTCATTGCAACTTGATAGTTTCAATTTTTATTAATTGCATTAAGAAATCATAAAATATGTCTTGGTTTACCAGAAAAGATAAGGGTATCTTAACCCCCACAGAATCAAAACGTGAAGCTCCAGATGGGCTTTGGTATCAATGCCCTTCATGTAAAAAAGCAATGCACACTCGTGAACATCGTTTGTTCGCTTATACTTGTTCAAACTGTAATTATCATGAAAAAATTGGCTCACAAGAGTATTTCGAGCTACTTTTCGACCAAACACGATATACAGAATTGGATGCAATGCTTTCTTCTGGTGACCCTTTGAACTTTGTCGATACAAAACGTTATCCAGACCGTATCAAGGCAACAGAAAAGAAAACAGGTTTGAAAGATGCCGTTAGAACTGCCCATGGCAAAATCAATGGCATTGATATTGTTATTTCAGCGATGGATTTTTCATTTATTGGTGGCTCGATGGGTTCGGTAGTAGGTGAAAAAATCGCAAGAGGTATCGACTACGCTCTTCAACACAAAATTCCATTCTTGATGATTTCACGCTCGGGTGGTGCAAGAATGATGGAAGCAGGTTTTTCTTTGATGCAAATGGCAAAAACTTCTGCCAAATTAGCTTTGTTGGCTGAGGCAGGAATTCCATACATTTCATTATTAACAGACCCTACTACTGGTGGTGTTACGGCTTCTTATGCCATGCTTGGCGATTTCAATATCTCTGAACCAGGTGCTTTGATTGGTTTCGCTGGGCCAAGAGTAATTCGTGAAACTATTGGTAAAGATTTGCCAAAAGGTTTCCAAAGTGCAGAGTTCGTATTAGAACACGGTTTCCTTGATTTTATCGTAGATAGAAAAGATTTAAAAGATAAACTTACTTCGCTGTTAAGTATGATAGCGTAATAGCTTTGAGCAATGAGCTTTGAGATTACAAAAGGGTTGTTGATTTTGCATCAGCAACCCTTTTGTATTTTTTGCTATAAAAAAACTCATGCCATGAACTTGATTCATGGCATGAGTAATGACTAATTAACAAATAACGGGTATCGCTTAGTGAGCCGAGCCTCCTTTTTTACAGCAAGAAGGTAATTTTTCATAACCTTTTGCATCTGCTGCTACTTCTTCTGCATCGTAACCTACTTCCGAAATCGCTTTCTTGATTTTGTCAACAGATGTTTTCTTTGGATTGAATGTTACTGTAACCACTTTGTCTTTACTTTCTACGTTCAAGTTCGACTCTGTTACGCCTTTTGTAAAAGCTAATTTTTTCTCAATACGTTCTTTGCACATTTCACAAATGGCAGAAGTTTTGATTTTCACGGTTTCTTTCTTTGGTGTTTCTGCAAAAGTGAACACTGAAACCAATAAAAGGACGAATACTAAAATGCTCTTTTTCATGTTGTTGTTTGTTTAATTGTTTATTATGTTGTTTAAAATTTGTTTCTATTTTATTTCCAGATTTGACAAATTTTAAAATTTGTCAAATCAATTCGAGTATTTAAGCTCTCGCTTTTAGAATATAAGCACCTTCTCGGAGAATATGACCCCCCACTCGAAGAATATAGCCACCCGCTCGAAGAATATAAGCACCTTCTCGGAGAAAATAGCCATCCGCTCGAAGAATGTAAGCACCTCCTCGGAGAATATGACCACCCGCTCGAAGAATATGACCACCCGCTCGAAGAATGTAAGCACCTGCTCGGAGAATATGACCACCCGCTCGAAGAATGTAAGCACCTGCTCGGAGAATATAGCAACTCGCTCAAGGAATGTAAGTATCCGATTGTTAGATTTAACTAAATCTTTTGAAAGTTGATATATCTAACTTGAAATACTAATCGCCAATTACTATTTACCAATCACTCTCTAAATCGCATCAATGGCTTTTCTTTTATGGTGTTGCAGTTCTTTAAAATTACTGGGCGTTAGTCCCGTTACTTTTTTGAACTGATTCGATAAATGCTGAACGCTACTATAATGTAATTGGTCGGCAATTTGGCTTAATGTCAGTTCATCATAAATCAACAACTCCTTTACTTTCTCTATCTTCTGGAAAATCAAATATTGTTCAATCGTCTTTCCTTCTACTTCCGAAAACAGCGTACTTAAATACTTATAATCTCTACCAACTCGCTCAGATATTAGAAAAGAAGGCGTAATTTTATCGACATCCGTACCTGACTGATGTACCATTTCAATCACTACATTCTTTATCTTTTCAACAATCTTTTTACGTTTATCATCCAACAATTCAAAGCCAATACTTGCCAATTGTTTCGCCAAAGTACTTTGGGTATTTTCGTCTAAATCCTGATTGAGTTCTACTTCTCCCAGTTCCATTTGACGTACTTCAATATTGAGCTGAGTAAGTATTTGACTAACCGCCATTTTGCAGCGGTCACAAACCATATTTTTGATGTATAATTTCATGACAGCCTATTTAATTTTATAACGCATTCCCACATAAACCATTCGTCCGATAACTGGCCCCCAAACCATTGAGGCATCGAAATATTTCCCGAAAGGGTCATTAGCCGCTACAATCGGATTACTTTGGGTAAAATTATTTAAGTTTTCACCACCCACATACATTTCCCATTTCAAGAAAGCCTTCGTAACCTGTGCGTTAATATTTGAAAAAGCAGGAGCGAAAACTGACGGTGGTGTAGTGCCATGAAGGTGTTCTATCATATTAGGGATTCTACGCTTGCCGTTCCATTGCCAAGTAAAATCAAATTTCCATTTATTATAAGGCAAAGCATAAGCAATATTGAATAAAACACGCTCACGATTGACAAACTGTTTGGGCAATAAAGTAAGTTCACCACTTGGATTAAGCATATCGTTTTGAACATCAAAAAGGCGATAAGCCAATTTAGTTTCGATACGTTTGCTCGGTGCATAATTCACCTCTGCTTGAAAACTGTTTGAGAACGAACGACCTTTCAGATTATAGAAACGAACATAATTAACACTTTCCATATCGACAATTAATTGATTCTGGAAATTGGTTCTGTACACATCTAAAATGACTGTTCCTTTTTTACCCAAAAGATAAAAATCGTTGCTCAAACTCGCCCCAAAATTCCAAGATTCTTCTGGACGAATCACATCTAACACAGCAAGTTCTCTGGAATTAACCAACATTCCGAAGTTTTCGGCAATGGCATTGGGCATTCTCCAACCTTTTCCTGCACTTAAACGAAGATGTATTTCAGAAGTAATATCATATTTTAAATGTACTCGAGGCGTAAATCGTGTTCCGTAAAGATTATGAAAATCTACTCTTCCGCCCAATACAAGTGTTAGTTTATCAGGAATTGTCTCGGTATATTCTACAAAAGCCCCCGGCACAGATTCAGTTCTTTTGAAAGTAGAATCAATATACTTTTCGTTATAATCGTCTAACAAATAACTTACCCCAGCTTTGTATTGATGATTAGTATTGCCCAAAATGTTTTGATAAATCAAATTGGCATACAGACCTTTTTGAGTTCCAGCATAGTTTTTTAATCCAAAATAAGAAACATTATCATGATAAACACCATTGAGGATAAAGCCCAAACCTTGATAAGGCTTTGTTTGATAGAGTTTGGCGGTTTTACTAAAAAATTCGTAGCGTTTGGTAGTACTTCCGAAACCATACGCTTTGGTGGTATTACGGTCGGTATCAGCATTAAAATTTACCTGTCCACCCAAACGGTCTTCATACAATGCCTTTATCCCAAAAGAAGCCATCATTTTATCACTTTGGTACTTCCAACGATTGATGGCATTGTATTGAGTGTAAAGCGGTAAATCTAAAAAACCATCTTTGTTTTGGTCTAACTTCGTTTGTAAAGTACTGGCGTGCGTCAGTAAACCAACTGACCATTTTTCATTGATTTTATTAGCTAAATTCAAATTGATTTCTCCCCTACCCTGACTATTCAAGTAAGTATTCAAGTACAGTTTTTCAGCTACGTCGGGTTTGGCTAATTCAACATTCAAAGCACCCGTCATCGACTCGTAGCCGCTTACTACCGAACCAGCACCCTTGCCCACATCAATCGAAGAAATCCAAGTACCGGGAATATAATTCAAACCAAAAGTGCTGTTTAATCCACGAATGGCAGGAATGTTTTCGACATTGGTTTGGATATAATTACCCGATAAACCTAATAATTGAATTTGCTTTGCTCCCGTTACGGCATCCGAATAACTTACAGAAACAGAAGCGTTGGTTTCAAAACTTTCGGATAAATTACAGCAAGCCGCTTTGGCAAGAGCCTTTGAAGTAATAATTTCGGTATGAATAGGATTCATTCTATCCATAGAAGTAGCTTCGGCTTTTACAACAACTTCTGCCAAAGCTGCATTTTCTGGAGTGAGATAAATCTCTAAAAATGCTAAGGAATGGACCATCAAAGTATCAGTTCTGTAACCTACCGAACTAACAATTAATTGATGATTTTGTGGGGTTTTTGACAAAGAAAATTCTCCTTTTTCGTCAGATGAAGTACCTCTTTGTGCATTCTGCCAACGGAGTGTTGCACCAATAATGGCTTCTTTTTTTCCGTCAGATTTTTTTTCTAAAACGATTCCACGAACAATTTCTCCATTTTGAGAAAAAGTTTGAAAACTAAATATTATATTACTGATTATAAGGATAGTAAGTCCAGAGAGTCTTTTTAAAACAACAGTAGAATTCATGATTTTAAATGTTAAAATGTTAAAACGAATAGGTATTTTGCTTGAATTCCCAAAAGGTTCGACAAGCCAATCACCTGAAAAAATCGTTCGAGATTTTAACTAAAATCAAATTAAGAAAGACTGAATGAAAATAAGGCGTTCACGCCCAAACAAAGGCGGTGCGGTATTGTAGTAATGAGGAATTTTAAATGAAACAGACTGTGCAACCCAAGAAAATGTAGGCAAAACAGGTGTTTCTGCCAGCCAAGCGAAGGCAGGAAAATGGAAATCTATATTTACTCCTTGTGAAGCATTCGGCGTAATTTTATAATGCGTAACTGCATCAGAACAACACTTCGCTCTTTTGATGGTAGTCTTAGAAGAACCATTGGTCATCTTAGCTTTGCTTGCACAACAAGAGCGTTTGGGCTGAGTATAAGTAATTTTACTTTTGCCACTAATTTTACAAAGATGCTCATACATAGCAAATCCAACGCTTGCGAAAAGCACTTGGAAGGCCATCAAAAGGCAAAATATGCGTATGAGTGTTTTTTTCATTTTAGCTTTGAGCTTTGAGAAGTGAGCTATGAGCTATGAGCTATATTGTGAAATAGTAACTGGTAGCTGAAATCTCAAAATTTACTGCTTTGAGATTTATGTTAAAATAGTAATTTGTAGCTGACAGCTCAAAGCTCATTGCTCATAGCTGATAGCTTCCACAAAGATACACATTTACAACATTACAAGTATTTATATTTGTTTCAGATAATGTTGCATAATTTTCTGATTTATATTTTCATCCTTCAAAACGAAGTATTCACCCATGAAAAAGACAATTGGTGTATAATTATAGTCAATATTCAGAAAATCAATCAACCTTTGATTCACAATGAAACACAAATTCAATATCGAACTTATTTTCTGGCTGGGTGCTTTAATCTGGTTGTTTTTGGATAATCCTCTGGAAAATCATTTTACATTTTGTCCGATAAAAAACTTAGGTTTTTCATTTTGTCCGGGTTGTGGCATTGGGCATTCAATTTCGTTTTTATTACACGGAAATCTAAAACAATCATTTGATAATCATCCACTTGGCGTGTTTGCCTTGATTGTCATCATTCACAGAATTATTACTTTAATAAAAAATACTTACCAACATTTAAACATACAAAACTATGAATCCGAACTTAATGATGATGCTTGCTAACCTTGAAGCTGAGGAAGCCATGTTTATCCAAAATTTAATCAAAGATTATTCAGAAGACCAACAAAAAACCTTTGTGATGATGTACCAAAACAAACGCCGTGACAGCACACTTATTTTGGTAACAACCGTGATTGGCTTCTTTGGTTTTGCAGGTATTCAAAGATTCTTGACAGACCAAATCGGAATGGGAATACTTTATTTCTTTACGGGTGGTTTGTGTTTTATCGGAACTATCGTCGATTTAGTAAACTATAAAAGTCTGGCTTTTGAGTATAATCAAAAAGCTGCTTACGAGACTTTACAGTTGATGAAAACTTGGAATCCCTAAGACATTCCTTATTCAGCCGAAGTAATAATTTCTACTTTCTGATTTTGCAAAACACTTAGTGGAAAAATCGTAGTAGAATCTCCAGTTCTCAGCGTTAGCGAAGTAGTATCTAAGGCAATGATTTCGCCTTGGATACCTTCCAAAACAATTATTTGCCCTTCTCTAAATTTATTTTTACTGTAAAAACTTGATAAAATATTAGAAAGTACATCTTTAGAAGCTACACCATAACCCACAGCAAAAGCGAAAATTACACCTCCAATAATTAAATTAAAGCTGGACTCAAGCAAGCTGGTTTCAATGCCCGATTGTTTCAAAGCGGCAATGAGGGCTATTACCAAAAAGAAAAAGAAAACGATATTTCCCAAAAGTTTGCCCGAATCAATTTTAAATGATTTACAAATATTGACAACCGAGTTTTTGAGTGCATCCGCAATCATTACTCCTGCCAAAAGCATTACAGCCGAAGCAATCAATTTAGGAATCAAGTTTACCAATGAAGAAACCATATCGGTAAGTACTTTCATGCCAAGTGTTTCGGTGGCAGCCGTGATAAAAACCAACATGATAAAATAGTAGAGCGTTTTGGCAACGATAATACTAAGTTTTAGTTCGCCAAAACGTTTGATAACGTCTATCTCGTTGAGTTTATCACCTAATTTATCAAAACCAGCTTTGGCAAGTGCCTTTTGAAGAAGATTGGTAACAATTTTGGCAACAATGACACCTATTAACAGTAGTACGATTGCTCCGACCAATTTGGGTGTAAATAGAAAAAGTTGTTCAATAAGTCGTTGAAAAGTTTGTAATAGAATATCCTGAATATTTGGCATATTTTTATTATTTAAGCTTTGGTAAAGGTAATTTAATCTGTAAAATCTTTTGGTTCGTCAATAGAGATGGCACGAACGATGGTGTCGATAAAACTTCCGATATATAATTCTACAATGACAGAAGTATTACGGATGGTTTCAATCTCAGAGACCAATTCGTTTTTTAAATGCTCGGGGGCGTTCCCTTCAAACTCAATTTGTTTAAATGGATTGTTTTCAGGTACTTTATCGTTAGTCATTGTTTGTAAATAAGACACTCAGCATTTTCGTAATAATGATTCCCCAGAATAATGCACTTTCGATATAGACTTTTTTGAGTCGTTCTTTTGCTCTGAGCAAACGCATTTTCACGGCACTTTCAGAAATAGCCAAAGTACTGGCAATTTCTTTGATACTGAGTTCATCTTGATATTTCATCAATAAGATTGACTTCTCTTCAGGCACAATCTGTTGTAAAGCCTTGCGTAATCGTTGTTCTTCCAACTCAGCGAATTCAGAGTCATCATCTTCGACTAAGTCGAAATCGTAGTCTAATGGATACTCAACATATTTTTTTGAAAGCCGCACTTGGTCGATACAGTAATTATATGTGATGGAATACAACCAAGTAGAAAACTTAGCCGTGGCTTTATAAGTACTGATATTCAAGACCAACTTCATGAAAATATCATGTGTAAAATCTTCCGCTTTGGCTTCATCTTTTACAAAAGACATACATTTTCGATACACTTTATCGGCGTAGCGGTCGTATAGGTGTTCGAAATAAAGATTTTTTTGGGTTTCTATAAATAAAGTAACCAATTGTTCATCACTAAGGCTTTTAGAATTCATTATATCAATTGCTAAATTGGAGAGCATTTTAAAGCCTCAAATCTTGAGCCAAAAAGCTAAAATTTGAAGGCATTCAATATAATTTTAAAAAGGGATTTTGGTGGGCGTGATGCGATGTGTTTGTTCAGAATGCGAAATTAGCGAAAAAAAAATTACTTCTAACTATATTTTTCAAAAGCTAAAAATCCTAAATTAGCTAAATCACAAGGTTTTATATAATATTTTTTATACGAGTGCCGTTCATTTTTTGAATGACTTACCTACATATTCCATGAAAAAATATATTCTGATATTCATAAGTCTCTTTATGATAGGAGCTTGCAAAAGCCAAAAAAAGATAAGTAACTCTGAGCAAAATCAACACTCGGCAATCGCTATTAGTCAACCAAAAATTATTTTTACTTTGGCAACTACTGCTTGTTATGGTACTTGTCCAGTTTTTGAAATGAGTGTTTTTGAGAATGATAGTTTGGTGTACAACGGAGAAAATTATGTAAAAGTAAAAGGACAAATTTCTAAAAAGTTAGCCAAAGGAACAGTTGAAAAACTGCAAAAACAGTTTAGAAACGCTAACTTTTTTGAATTGAAGAATGTTTATGAAATGAACGTCTCGGATTTGCCTACTACTTATATTTCATTTACTGATAATGAAAAAACAAAAAAAATAAAAGACTATGCCGGTAGTCCGGAAACATTGAAGCAGTTAGAAGCCCTTCTTCGAGCTTTAGTTGAAGAAGAAGTGATTTTACAACGTTGAACTATCTTTAATTTAACAATTTTATAATTAGGATTCATCCTGATTCGTTTAACTTTGTTGTAATATGAACGGATTTACTTCCAAATATAAAAAACGTAGCAGAGCCAAGGATTCTCTTATCGGGAATCTTTTTTCCTTTCTAAACAATTTTATGAACACTAAGCAAACGCCAGAGGAGAAACGCCGTCTTGAAAAAGTCATCAATAAATCGTATGATGTAATTGAAAAATCAGACTATATCAGTCGTGATTTAAGTTGGTTGAAGTTTGATGAAAGAGTACTCGACCAAGCACGAGATGTTCGTAGAAATATATTTGACCGCCTAAAGTTTTTGGCAATTACGTCTTCAAATTTAGATGAGTTTTTTACTATTCGTGTGGGTTCACTGTACAATTACATCGACTACGGTAAAGAACGCACCGATTATTCAGGCTTACGAGAATTACCTTTCAAGAAAACCTTAATGGCTACTTCTCAGTCATTTGTATTAGAAACTCAAAGACTGTATAAGGAAGAAATTTTTCCAGAATTTGAAGAAAACGGTTTTAGAGTAATCGGCTTGAGCGACTTGAATGAGGATGAAATGGAGCAAATCCTCGACTACTTCAACCGCACAATTTACCCGATGCTTACGCCGATGGTTTTCGACCATACGCATACTTTCCCAAGCTTATTAGGCAAAACGTTGATTTTCGGTGTTGTTACTAAAAGCGAAGGTGAACGTACAGAAACTAACATCAACGAAAGTCGTAAAATTAGTTTTGTACAAATTCCACAAAATCTAAAACGCTTTTATGTAGTTGAGCGTGAAGATGAAATTCTCTTTTTACCGATTGAAGAAATCATTCGTCACGAAATCTGGAAACTTTATAAAAACGTAGAAATTGAATCTGTTTCTTTGTTCAGAATTACCCGAAATGGTGACTTTGATGTAGTAGAACATGAAGATTCTGAAACCGATTTTATCGACGAAATCAAAAAGAAAATCAAAGACCGCCGTCTCGGACGAGTAACTCGTATCGAAATGGAGGTAGGTTGTTCGGAATGGATGCTTCAAATGATGCTAAAAAGATGGAAATTAGAAAAAAATGACATCTTCTTTAGCGATACTTTAATAGACTTTTCGGCTTTTTGGCAAATCATCAAACATCCAGAATTTAAGGCTAAACAAGCTGCCCCAAGAGCTTCTGTACCAGCTTTGGGACAAGTGACTCAAAAGCCCGAAAATATTTTTGAAACGATGAAGCAAGGTGACATTCTTTTGCATCATCCTTTCAATAATTTTGAACCTGTACTTCAGTTGTTGGAACAAGCTGCCGAAGACCAAAACGTACTGGCTATCAAAATTACTTTATACAGAATTTCAAAACATTCACGTATTGCCGAGGCTTTGCTTAGAGCCGCAGAAAATGGCAAACACGTTTCGGTATTGTTTGAAGTAAAAGCACGTTTTGACGAAGAAAACAACATTCGTGAGGCTCTTCGTTTACAAAAAGCTGGCTGTTTTGTGATTTATGGAATTCCGGGCTTGAAAACCCATACTAAACTTTTGCAAATCATCAGGAACGAAGGCGATAGAGTAGTGAGTTACGCCCACTTATCGTCAGGGAACTACAATGAAGATACAGCAAAACTTTATACTGACATTGGCTTATTAACTACCGATGAAGTATTGACCAGAGATATTTCAGAATTTTTCAATGTTATCACTGGACACTCTCAGCCATATTCTTACGAAAGGTTGATTACTGCTCCGAGAGACATGAGAAAGAGTTTAGTAGCCATGATTAGAAACGAAGCAGAAAATGCTCGTGCAGGTTTACCAAGTGGCATTTGTCTGAAAATCAATTCACTACAAGATAAAATTACGATTGATGAATTGTATAAAGCTTCGCAAGCTGGTGTAAAAATTCAATTGATTGTCAGAGGAATTTGCTGTTTACGTCCGCAAAGAAAAGGTTTGTCCGAAAATATTACAGTACGTTCTATCGTCGGCGATTTCTTAGAACATACCCGTATTTATTACTTCCACAACAACGGCAATCCTAAAGTATATGGTGGTTCGGCGGATGTAATGGTAAGAAGTTTCGACCGTAGAATTGAATCTCTTTTTGAAATTTACGGTACACAAGTAAAACAACAAGCCATTAATATTTTAGCTTGGAACTTAAAAGACAACGTGAATGCCTATACCATGCAAGAAGATGGCTCGTTCAAGCGTTGTGCTTCACCCGTTGAATGCGGAGATGCTACTTTTGATATTCATAAAAAATTCTTTGAAGTAACGATGGCAGACATTATGGATGCTAAATTATTTGAAGAACAAGAAGAAACAATCGACAAAGAGGAAACCGCAGAAGTGTAGCTTTTTGCAAATAAATCTCAGAAAACACGAATAAACTCAAGTTTTGTTCGTGTTTTTTTGCGTCCTTTAAGGTCGCTATGTGTCTTTCATCAAAAAAGGTATTACTATGGTTTTGATTCCTGCTTCCAACAAAGTAAAGTTTAATGATATTTGGCTCAATTTTAGTCGCCCTGTGAAAGAATTCATTCGTAATCAAACGCATAATTCAGACATTACCGACGACCTCCTTCAAGAAGTATTTATCAAAATACATCAACATTTATCACAACTTCAAGACGAAGAAAGGCTGGCTGGTTGGGTTTTTCAAATTGCCCGTAATACGGTTTTGAATTATTTCAGGGCCAAGAAAAACCATTTGGCAGAAGACAACGACGAATACTTGAATGGTTTGGAAGAGACCTATTTCAATGAAAATGAGCTAAATACTTTGGTAGCCAATTGGTTGGAATCGTTCAGAAAAGAACTTGACCCTAAGTATGAAGAAGCCTTGCGTTTGGTGGACATTGAGGGACTTTCGCAAGTACAATTGGCTGAAAAATTGGGTATTTCTGTTTCTGGGGCAAAATCAAGAGTACAGCGTGGTCGTGAACAATTGAAGCAAAAACTCATGGATTGTTGCCCCGTAAAAGTAGATACTTATGGTAATATCGTAGAAGTAAGAAGACAATCTGGCGAATGTCTTTGTATCTAATTTTTTAATTCAAAGAGGCCTGATACCAATTTTTCAACATATTGGTCGTTTTGGCAGCCAATATTTTGTACTGTTCTGTTTTGGCAAAAGAAGGCGTTTTTTCTAATTTCCGTATCAAAAACTTCAAAGGTGTTTCTCTCGAAACAAAGACCAAAGAAATCAGCCAGTCGCCCGACTGTGCATCTATTAAGTATCCAACCAACGATTCCCCAAGCCATTTTTCTTCAAAAACACCCAAATCTCTTTTAGCTCCTTGATAGTTTTCCTGAAAATTGTAATCAAAATGATAGATTTCCATGTGCGTATCGACGTTTAAATTTTATTTTTCCAAGAATATTTTTAAATATAATGATAAATATCATTTTTTGAAATGATTTCTTAAAAAACCTGCGTCCTTTTTCAGACTTTGGGTTCTTTCATATAAAAACAACAAGATTATGAAAACGCAAGAAGAAAATTTAAAAGAAATTGTTAAAGAAAAATATGGCGAAATAGCCCTTCAATCAGCTGAATATAATGCTTCTACTTGTTGCGGTGCTGGGCCTTCGGCTGGTTCATACACCATCATGTCGGAAAGCTACGAGCATTTAAAAGGTTATAATCCTGATGCTGATTTAAGCTTAGGCTGTGGTTTGCCAACACAATTTGCCAATATTCAAGCAGGCGATACTGTGATAGATTTAGGCTCTGGTGCAGGAAACGATTGTTTCATTGCTCGTGCTGAAACTGGTGCAACGGGTAAAGTAATCGGTATTGATTTTACCAAAGCCATGATTGAAAAAGCAAGAAAAAATGCCGAGAAATTGGGCTACAACAATGTTGAATTTCGTGAAGGCGACATCGAAAATATGCCTGTGAACGACAATATTGCAGATGTAATTGTGAGTAACTGTGTGTTGAATTTAGTGCCAAATAAAAGAAATGTTATTCAAGAAATTTTTAGAGTACTGAAACCAAGCGGACATTTTAGTATTTCGGATATTGTTTTGGAAGGCGACCTTCCAGAAGCTTTAAAAACTGCCGCAGAAATGTACGCAGGTTGTGTTTCGGGAGCTATTCAAAAATTAGAATATTTGCAGTTAATCAAAGAAGCAGGTTTTACCAACATTACAGTTCAGAAAGAAAAACCTATCTTTTTACCTGACAATATTTTGATGGAATACCTTTCTATTGATGCCTTGAAAGAATTTTTAGCATCGGGTACTGGTATTTATAGCGTAACGGTTTATGCAGAAAAACCAGCAGTAGAAGGTACGAAAAAAGAAAAAATTAGAATTAATTTAGCTGATGTAGCCAATAGTACTTCTTGTTGTACTCCCGGAAGTGGCTGTTGCTAATTGGTCATAGATAAGTATCAGTTTTACTCAATGATAAAAGATTTGTCATTGAGTAAAACTGATATTTTTGATTTACAAACAACGTATTGAATACAATTCTATTGACTTTTCTATTTTTTACAAATAACTGATAATTAAACAATTAAAATACTAATCACCAATTACTATTGACCAATCACTCCCTAAATGATGAAAATTGCTTTATTCTCAGACATTCACGCTAATTTACCTGCTTTCCATGCTTTTTTAAAAGATGTAGAAAGTAGAGACATCGACGCAATGTATTGTCTCGGAGATTTAGTCGGTTACAATATTTGGCCGAATGAAATTATTAATGAAATCAGAAAGCGGAAAATACCAACTTTAGCAGGCAATCATGATTTTGACATTGCACGTATGAGTCCGATAACTGAGTGGACAAGTGACTATGAACAATCGGGGAAGGTTTCTACTTTATACACCAATTTCTTGGTGAAAGCAGAAGAAAGAAAGTACCTCAGAACTTTGCCTGCACATATTAGATTAAACTTTCAATTGAATGAGGATTCGCTTACTTTATTGCTGGTGCATGGAAGTCCAAGAAAGATTAATGAATATCTTTTAGAAGATAAAGAAGAAGCCTCGATGCTTGAAATCATGGAAGAAGCCGACGCTGATATTTTATGTTTTGGGCATTCGCACAAGCCTTATCACAGAATTTTGTCAACTGAACTTGAAGGTAAAAAGCAGTTTCGTCATGCTATCAATATTGGTTCTGTGGGTAAACCTAAAGACAATGACGCTCGTGGCTGTTATGTGATTTTGAGTATCAACGAAAACAGTACTAAACTTAATGCTGAAAGTATTCAAGTGGAATTTATTCGATTTGAGTATGATATAGAAACGGCAGCAAAAGCCATTGAAAACAGTCCTTTACCCAATAATTTAGCAGAAATGCTCAGAAAAGGTTTTTAAGCCCAAACTCAATATATAAAAATATGTCTCAACCCAAAAAACTTTCATTTTTAGACCAATACCTTACGCTTTGGATTTTCTTAGCGATGGCAATTGGTGTTGCGATTGGCTACTTTTTTCCGCAAACCGAAGCCTTCGTTAATCAATTTAATTCGGGTTCGACCAACGTTCCGCTTGCGATTGGTTTAGTCCTGATGATGTACCCTCCATTGGCAAAAGTAAAGTATGCCGAACTTCCTAAAGTATTTAATAATGTTAAAATTTTAGGTTTATCGCTTGTGCAGAACTGGCTCGTTGGGCCAGTTTTGATGTTTATATTGGCAATTGTTTTCTTGCCAGATAAACCAGAATACATGACGGGACTAATCATGATTGGGATTGCTCGTTGTATTGCCATGGTAATTGTTTGGAACGACTTGGCCAACGGCGACCGCCTTTATGCCGCTGGTTTAGTCGCTTTCAACAGTATTTTCCAAGTACTGTTTTATTCGGTGTATGCTTGGTTTTTTATTACTATTTTGCCTCCGCTTTTTGGTTTACAAGGTTTTGAAGTAAACATTACCATCACTGAAGTAGCCAAAAGTGTATTTATTTACTTGGGAGTACCCTTTTTAGCAGGCTTATTTTCTCGCATAATTCTATCAAAAATATTCAGTACAGCATGGTATGAAGAGAAGTTTTTACCAGCCATCAGTCCTATCACATTGATAGCTTTATTGTTTACCATTGTGGTAATGTTTAGTTTGAAAGGACAATTAATTGTTTCCATTCCTTTAGATGTCCTACGCATTGCTTTACCACTGACAGCATACTTTGCCATCATGTTTTTTTCGGCATTTTACTTATCCAAACGAGCAGGAGCGAATTATGCCAAATCTACTTCTTTGGCATTTACAGCCGCAGGAAATAATTTTGAATTAGGCATTGCCGTAGCCATTGCTGTTTTTGGTGTTAATTCGGGTGCTGCTTTTGCGGCAGTAGTTGGGCCACTGATTGAAGTACCTGTATTGATTTTAATGGTAAACTTTGCCTTGAAACAAGAAAGAAAATTTAGTAATCAATAAGAATATTGTTCTCTTAAATTCATAGTCAAAAAATGAAAAAAGTATTAGTTCTCTGCACAGGTAACTCTTGCAGAAGTCAGATAGCCGATGGTTATTTAAAATTCTTTGCTGGCGAAAAAGCAGCAGTATATTCAGCAGGCGTAGAAACGCACGGAGTAAACCCAAAAGCGATAGCGACAATGGCAGAAGATGGCATTGATATTTCAAAAAACACTTCTAACAATGTATTAGAATACGAAAGTATCGACTTCGACTTTGTGATTACCGTTTGTGACAATGCCCGTGAACGTTGTCCATACTTCCCCACAAAAGCCGTGAAATTTCATTATAATTTTCCAGACCCAGCCAAATTTGTAGGAACAGAAGAAGAAACCAAAGCAGAATTTGCCCGAGTTCGTGAAATGATTAAAAAGTACTGTGAAGACTTTGTTCAGACGAATTTGTAGGGAAAAGTAAAGCCCCAATAACACGTCTGAAGAAGGCTGTGGTATTGGGGCTTTGCTACTCTACTAATCTTCAATCAAAGGAAAATCAGTAAAGTCGGATACATATTTGGAAAAATCAATGCCTGAACACTCTACCCTATCTTCCATATATGAAAAATATAAGGTTAAGTTCCCATTATGCTCAGTACCTATTTTGAAATTTTGTAAATAGTCAAGCAAATAATCCTGTCTAATGATGAGTGGCTTAGTCCATTGTTCATTATTTCTAACAATAAAAACATAGTGAACAGGAATATTAGCAATATTTCTTAATTGAGGAAGAGGAACGTTAAACTTTGCACTAAAACTGTTTTGTCTTTGAGTTGAAGTAGAGGTTTTTACTTGTACTCTTCTCAAAGTTCCATTATCATCTTGAACAACAAAAATATCATCGCCAATATCCACCTCTGGAATAGCAACATTCCAACCACGGGTTAAAAACTCAGACATTACCGTCAGATGTCCTGCTTTTCCTAAATAGAGATGATAATTTTTCTTTACGCTGGTACTTTGTGTGAGTGCAAAATATTACCCGTGTGCGAATCCACAAATTGAATAAAATCTACCTTTTTATTTAATTCGCTTTGATTATCCATACCCAATAACGCTGGATAAATATAAGATTCAAGTTTATTGTAATAAACTTCAAAGTCGCTCTTTGTATCATAAGCAACAAAAATATTGTTGGCTGGATGAGAGTTAGGAAACCAACTCTTAATCAACTGTCTAATAGATGGAGCAATACTGAAAGTATAGCCATCCATTTGTTTACTTACATTAATTCTGATTGCTTCCATTGTACTTATTTTTTATCTATACAAAAATACAAAAAAGCTATTGGCTTTGTAATACCCATTTTACTTTTAGAGTATTAGCATATCATAAAAGGCAGGACAAATTTAACTTCGTCCTGCCTTTATTATTTATGAGAAATACTTGGTCTTACCGGGAATGGCTACCGGATAATTGCCGTTTGCATCGGGTTTCAGAGGCATATCTGCGTCCCAAGCAAAGGTTTTTGGCATAATATCAATGCCCGAGTTAATGGCTTTGTCCCATTCTATTACTTGTCCTGAATAGGTTGCCATTCTTCCTAAAATAGAAGTCATGGTTGACTTTGCTCCGTTTTCTGCATCAGCAAATTTGTATTCGCCTTTGGCTATGGCTGCAAACAATTCGTCGTGTTCAGTTTGGTAAGGCTGATTTTCTTTGGTCTTTTTATCAAAAGCATACAAAGGCTTTCCTTTGTGGTCGGTGATTTTGGCAGCATCGAACTGAATTTTCCCTTTTGTTCCCACTACCAATTCGTCAACTTTTGCCCAAGTACCTTTGATATGTCGGCATTGTGAATTTAAAATTGTACCGTCGGCATATTCAAATTCAACAATGTGGTGGTCGAAAATCTCTCC
This sequence comes from Arcicella rigui, assembly GCF_034929435.1. Taxonomy (NCBI): domain Bacteria; kingdom Pseudomonadati; phylum Bacteroidota; class Cytophagia; order Cytophagales; family Flectobacillaceae; genus Arcicella; species Arcicella rigui. The sequence goes on along the minus strand of NZ_JAYFUM010000007.1, from coordinate 167,736 downwards.
TGTATCTTTTCCTTTTCTCACTTCACGTCCACCAGTACCTCTGGCTCTTACTGGATAACCATTTTTCGCCCAGTTGATTACGTCGATATTATGAATGTGTTGTTCGGTAATATGGTCGCCACAAAGCCAGTTAAAATAATACCAGTTTCGCATTTGGTACTCCATTTCTGTTTGTCCTGCTACTCTTGGTTTAGTCCAAACGCCATCATTATTCCACCAAGCCGAAGCCGAAACAATATCGCCAACCATGCCATCTTGCAAACGCTTCATTAATTCTCTATAAGAATTTTGATAATGTCTTTGCAAACCTACCACTACATTCAACTTTTTAGCTTTTGCTTTTTCAGCCGCCACTAATACTCTTTGAATACCAGCCGGGTCAGTTGCCACAGGTTTTTCCATAAAAATATGTTTGCCTGCATTCACTGCTGCTTCAAAATGGATAGGACGAAAACCGGGAGGAGTAGTCAGAATCACCACATCAGCCAAAGGAATAGCTTTTTGATACGCATCAAAACCTGTAAATTTATGGTCGTTCGGAACATCAATTTTAGCTTTTAAATGAGCTTGTTCATCACTTGTAATTTCTTCATAGCAACTATCCAGACGGTCTTTGAATGCGTCTGCCATCGCTACTAATTTTACATTTTGCTTGGTACTTAAAGCCTGTACAATCGCACCAGTTCCTCTACCGCCACAGCCAATGAGGGCTACTTTGATAGTATCGTCGGTGTTGCTATTGAAAAAAGAAGCCTCCGATAAAAACGGAGTAGTAAGTATTCCACCTGTAATGATAGAAGTACTTTTCACAAAATCACGTCTATTTAAGTTCATAGTTGTTTAGTTAATTGTTTATTATTTTGATGTCGGATTTCGGATGTCGGTCTTCGGATGTCAGATTTAAGATGATGGTTCTTAGTTCACTTACCATTACATTAAATTGATGTGATGTCAAAGTCTGAAATCCGATGACCGACATCCGAAATCACCAATCCGAAATCTATTTTAACACTTTCTCAAAAAACGCCTCCACTTCTTCTTTGGTTGGCTGTTTTACAGGGCGAATAATTCTGAAACCTACAAAAGGAGAATCGGCATTCCACCATTTACTTTTAGGAATTTGTGGGTCTCTTCTATTCCAAACAGCATCTGATTTCAGACGATTGGCACTTCTTAGTTGCGTAGCCACATCTTGGTAATTGCCACCTTTTACGGTACTTGGATAACGTTTTAGTTTTGTATTATAAGGATTGGTTTCGCCTGCTTGAATTTTCTGATAAAAAGTTTCGTCGTATTGGTCGAGTGTCCATTCTGCTACGTTGCCAAGCATATCATACAAACCCCAAGCATTTGGTTTCTTTTCGCCTACATGATGATACCTATCGCCCGAATTATCTTTAAACCAAGCATATTCCGAGAGTTTTGAAGCATCATTTCCAAAAAAGTACGCCGTATTACTTCCTGCACGACAAGCGTATTCCCATTCGGCTTCGGTGGCTAATCGGTGAAAAATTCCTGTTTTATAATACAACCATTTGCAGTACATCAAAGCAGCGTATTGTTGCATAGAGTTGGCAGGGAAACCGCCTACTTTTCCCATACCCAAAGTAAAATCTATGTACGGAGGACTCGGACGAGTAATGGCATCGGGCTTTGGTTCTGGGTCTCTTTCTTCTTCAAAAAATAATTGATATTCGTCGTAAGTAACTTCATAAGCACCCATCCAAAAGGCTTCAATTTTTACTTTTACTTGTGGGCTTTCGTCTGCTTCATGTCCTTGTTCTGTCTCTGGACTTCCCAAAGTAAATTCACCCGCAGGAATGGGCATCATTTTAAACTTTACAGAGGTATTCGGAATGGTTTGCTCATAAGCTTTGAAATCCTGAGCAATGATATGTTGTGAAAGAATCGTTAAAAAGATTAAGAGTATTTTTCGCATTGTTTTTGTTTTGTGAGCTTTACCAAATTTATAGTAATGTATTTTTTCTTATGTCCTGTTCAATACGACAATTGAGGTACCGTAAATAATAAATCTTGAAATTAAACGATTGATAGACAGAACCTTCATGCAAAAAAATCTTATCAGTCTTCGTTTTGAAAGTACTTTTGAAAGCCTTTTGATTGCCATTGTAAGATTTTACCATCTTTGATTTCAGCAATTAATACTTCACAATTGGGCATAGATTTGATGAGTTTCAAGGCTTTTTTGACTGATAAAACACTACAAGCCGTAGCGAGCCAGTCGGCAGTAGCTCCGTCTGTGGCGATGACGGTCACATTTTTTCTTTCTGTTAAACCCATTCCAGTTTTAGGATTTACGATATGCGAATAATACTTCCCGTTCAATGCTACATACTGATACATATCGCCAGAAGTAGCTACGGATTGGTTTTGTAAGATTAAAAACTTCTGTAATAATTCTTCTGAATCAGGTACATTGATACCGATTTTCCAGCCAGATGTTCCTTCCCAGTGCATTGCCAAATCTCCACCAGCATCTACCAATACTTTCTGAAAACCATTTTTTCGATAAAAATCCACAATTACTTGAGCAATATAGCCTTTGGCAATACCGCCTAAATCCAACAAAGTATTGGCATTTGTAAGCTTTACACCTTTGCATTTTTCATCTAAAATAATGGTTCGATAGCCTACACTTTTGATGGCTTCATTCAAGATAGATACTTCGGGAAGTACTTTTTCTTTGCGAGTTTTCCGCCAAAGTTTTACTACTCTACCGATACTTATGTCAAAAGCACCATTACTTTTTTCTGCTGCTTTTAATGATTGTTGTAAAATATCCCACAAAGCAGGCGATACTTTGGTAAAAGTATTTTGTCCAGATTTAGTACTCAGTAAGTTAAGTTCGCTGTTAGGCAGATAGTCGCTATAAATTAGATTGAGTGAATCTACGATTTGAAAAGCCTGTTGCGTAAGTTGGTAGATTTTTGCAGAGTCTTGTGCATAAACACTAATATTAAAAGGCGAACCCATTTTGGGTTGCGAGAAGTTGAACTTTCGGGTTTGAGCAAAAGAAGAAATGTTAGAAAATAATAAAAAAGCCAAGAGCCATCTCATAGAATTAGAATTTTACAATCATTTAATAAGAATTTTTTCACGAATCTTTTAAAAGTACAAAAAAGGTAGTAATTTTGTCTTGCAAATAACAATATCAACGATATTTGCCATGTTAGATACATCCAAGTTCCTTTTCGAAGCCCTCACTTATGATGATGTGCTTCTTCTTCCCGCTTATTCTGAAGTCCTTCCACGAGATACAAGTACGAAATCAAAACTTACTCGTAACATTATTTTAAATACTCCAATTGTTTCTGCTGCAATGGATACTGTTACTGAAGCTGAATTAGCAATTGCTATGGCTCAGGAAGGTGGTATCGGAATTATTCATAAAAATATGACGATTGCCCAACAGGCAGCCCAAGTAAGAAAAGTAAAACGTTCGGAATCAGGAATGATTATCGACCCAATTACACTTACAGAAGGACAAACTTTGGGAGACGCTCACCGTATCATGCGTGATTTCAAAATTGGAGGTATTCCAGTAGTGAATGATGCAGGAAAACTAATTGGTATTCTTACTAATAGAGACTTACGTTTTCAGAAAGATTTGAACAAATTGGTAACTGAGATTATGACTAAAAATAATCTTATTACTGCCAAAGAAGGTATTTCGCTTGAAGATGCAGAAAGCATTTTACAAGAATATAAAATCGAAAAATTACCAATTATTGATAAAAATGAAACATTAATTGGTTTGATTACTTACAAAGATATTTTAAAGCGAAAAAGTCATCCGAATGCTTCTAAAGATTCATTAGGTCGTTTAAGAGTAGGTGCTGCCGTAGGTGTTACTTATGACTTATTAGACAGAGTTGAAGCTTTAGTAAAAGTTGGCGTTGACGTAGTAAGTATTGATACTGCACACGGGCATTCAAAAGGTGTAATTGATGCTTTGAAATCTGTAAAAGCAAAATTCCCAAATCTTGATGTAATCGTTGGAAACGTAGCTACTGGCGAAGGTGCAAGAGCTTTAGCCGAAGCAGGTGCTGATGCTGTAAAAGTAGGTGTTGGGCCGGGAAGTATTTGTACAACTCGTATCATTGCTGGTGTAGGGATGCCACAATTAACTGCCGTTTATGAAGCGGCTCAAGCGGTGGCAGATTTAGGCGTACCGATTATTGCTGATGGTGGTATTCGTTTCTCTGGTGATATTGTAAAAGCTATCGCTGGCGGTGCAAGTACTGTAATGATTGGTTCAATGTTGGCTGGTACAGACGAAGCACCAGGCGAAATGATTCTTTTTGAAGGACGTAAATTCAAAACATACCGTGGAATGGGTTCGGTGGAAGCAATGGAAGATGGTTCAAAAGACCGTTATTTCCAAGATGCAGAAGACGACATCAAGAAATTAGTTCCAGAAGGTATCGTAGGTCGTGTACCATTCAAAGGTGCTGTGGCTGAAATCATTTACCAAATGGTGGGTGGCTTAAAAGCAGGTATGGGTTACTGCGGTGCAGCGAACATCGAAGCTATGCAAAAAGCTAAATTTGTAAAAATTACTGCGGCTGGTTCAAGAGAGAGCCATCCACACGATGTTACGATTTCTAAAGAAGCACCTAATTACAGTGCCAAATAAGAATGTTTAAATTTAGTCCGTTATTTGCAGAATAACGGACTAAATATTTAAATCAGTTTATGAGAACAAAGATTTCAATCCTATCACTCTTAACCTTGCTATACACTTTTGTAAGTGTAGCTCAAGATGTAAAACCTACACAAGAAGTAAAAAAAGATACTACTTACTGGAAAAAGAAAACCCAATACGGGGCAAATTTTAGCAACGCTGGGTTTAACAACTGGAGTCCGGGCGGACAAAATGCCACAGGTTTTACTATTTTTTTCAATACCAGAGGAGAATACGCCAGAGCCAAAACGACTTGGGTAAACGATTTGCAAATGCAATACGGTTTATTAGACAATGGAAATGGTTTTAGAAAAAGTATCGACCGTTTATTTTTTGACTCAAAAGTTGGTCACAAATTATCGCCAAAAGGTGCTTTAGTAGGAGTATTCAACTTCCAATCTCAGTTTACGTCGGGATATAAATATGGTGATGTACCTGCCAACGACGTAAAAATTTCCAATTTTCTTTCTCCTGCTTTTCTGACCGAATCTATCGGATTTGAATGGAAACCCAAACCTTTCTTTGGTATGGTTTTCTCGCCGGGTGCTATTCGCCAAACCATCGTAACTGATGATGGTGTAAGAGAAAAAAATGCTACTACTGGCGAGTTGCAGAGTGCTTATGGAGTACGTGTAGGTTCTAAGTTTAGAAATGATTTTGCCCTTATTCAAATTGTTTCAAACTTCGATAAAGACATTGCTAAAAATATCAATCTCAAACTTCGTCATCAAGTTTTTATCAATGCCAATTCTTTGGCTCATATTGATAATAGAATTGATGCCAAAGTAGCCGCAAAAATCAATAAGTATGTCAGTGCTACTTTTGATTTAATCGTACTTTATGACGACGATTTAAGTACAAAAATTCAGCAAGCTCGCAATTTAGGTTTAGGTTTTTTATATACTTTTTAAAAGAAATCATTCAGCTAAAAGCCCATTTTTCAGCTAAAGCCCGAAGCGTAATACCTTTGGGCTTTTATTTTTCCATCAAAAATATAAAAAGAGGGCAGAGATTTTGATTACTTTGCATTGTTGAATTCATTGAGATTATTTAAAGGCTGGAATATGAAAAAAATCGCAATTTTAGGCGGAGGTGAAAGTGGCGTTGGTGCTGCATTATTGGCAAAAGCAAAAGGCTTTAAAGTTTTTTTATCGGATAAAGGTGCTTTGTCGGATAAATACAAAGAAATTCTTGCTGAAAACGAAATCCCTTTTGAAGAAGGACAACATACCGAGAGTGAAATTTTGGATGCCGACGAAATCGTGAAAAGTCCGGGAATTCCTGATAAAGTGGCTTTAATTCAGAAATTAAAATCTTTAAAGAAACCCATTATTTCAGAAATTGAACTGGCAGCCCGTTATACTAAAGCAAAAATTGTAGCCATTACAGGCAGTAACGGAAAAACTACTACTACGCTCCTCACCTATCATTTACTCAAAAATGCAGGTTTGAATGTTGGGCTTGCGGGCAACGTCGGCGAAAGTTTTGCCAAACAAGTAATCAATGATACTTTCGATTATTTTGTGTTGGAATTGAGCAGTTTTCAATTAGACAATTGCTTCGATTTCAAAGCGGATATTGCCATACTTCTTAATATTACGCCCGACCATTTGGATAGATATAATTATGAATTTCAAAATTATATCGACTCTAAATTCAGAATTTTACAAAATATGAATTCTGCCGACCACTTTATTTTTTATCAAGAAAGTGAAGCCGTAGCGACAGAATTAGTCAAAAAATCTTTCCCTGTACATTACTTACCAGTTTCATTACTTGAAAAAGTAACAGAAGGTGCTTCTTTGGAAAATGGACAATTGGAAGTAAATTTTCAAGGACAACATTTCTCTTTTCCACAAGCATCATTACCTATCAAAGGCTCGCACAATGCTATTAATGCCATGTCGGCAATTTTGGTGGCTAAAGCTTTGGGTATCGAAAACGAAAAAATTGCAGAGGGATTAGCATCATTCCAAAGCGTAGAACATCGCCTCGAACCTTGTGGCGTAATTGATGGCGTAAAATTTGTAAATGATTCAAAAGCTACCAACGTAGATTCTGTGTTTTATGCTTTAGGGAGTTTCGACGACCCAATCGTTTTAATCATGGGCGGTGTGGATAAAGGCAATGATTATACACAAATTGAACCTTTGGTAAAACAAAAAGTAAAAGCTTTGATTTGTATGGGAACAGACAACCAAAAATTATTAGATTTTTTTGGTGAAAAAGTACCCGCTATTTACTCGGTCGATAGCCTGCTGAAAGCCGTAGAGATGAGTAAACAAGTAGCCGTAGAAGGCGATGTAGTATTGCTTTCGCCTGCTTGTGCAAGTTTTGATTTATTCAAAAATTATGAAGACCGTGGACGACAATTCAAAGCGGCTGTTCAGGCACTCATTGGATAAATTTTAAATGTTTATAAAATGACAACAAATTGGTTAAAAGATAATCTTAAAGGAGACCACCAAATCTGGACGATTGTGGCTACTTTGTCGATGATAAGTATTATCGTAGTATCAAGTGCTTCTGGAAAACTTGCCGTAATGCAAGGTGGCGGAGGTATTTTCATTCACATCTTTAAACATATTATTCTGGTATCGCTCGGTTTGGGTTCAATGTGGTTTTTTCACCGCTTAGACTACCACCGTTTTGCGATGTACTCCAATGCGGGCGTAATTCTTTCGTTTGCGATGCTATTGTATGCCTACAAATTCGAGCAGGGAATCAACCACGCCAACCGTTGGATTCACGTAGGAGGTCTAACTTTTATGCCTTCCGATTTAGCAAAACTTTCCTTAATTACCAATTTGGCAGCCATGTTGGCAAAACGCCAGCACGTGAGTTATTCTTTTGGTGAGATTTTACCGATGATTATCAAAATTATTTTAATCTGTGCAGCCATTGCTCTTACCAACGTTTCTACTTCATTACTACTTTTTGCTACTTGTTTTTTATTGATGTTTTTCGGAAGAGTACCCAGCCAATACTTACTATTGGCTTTGGTCGGGATTTTTATTACTGCTACGCTATTGGTAATGACTGGTACTGGTAGCCGTATCGAAACCGCCCGAAACCGTATCATCAACTTTGTGAGTGGTATAAAAGGCACAAAAATGAAAGATGCTTCACAAACTACAGATTATCAAGTAGAACGAAGTTTTTATGCCATTGCCAACGGTGGAGTAATGGGAAAAGGCCCAGGGAAAAGCCAACAGCGATACTTTCTAACACAATCTGAATCCGATTTTATTTATGCCATCATCATTGAAGAATGGGGAATGGTCGGCGGTGTGTTTGTCTTGAGTTTGTATTTATGGTTTCTGTATCGAGGGATGAAAGCCGTCGATAGCTCCGGACGAGCCTTCGGTGGTTTGCTTTCGGCAGGGCTTACTTTTAGTTTGGTCATACAAGCGATGGTCCACATGGGCGTTGCTACTGGACTTGGGCCCGTAACTGGTCAAAACTTACCACTTTTGAGTATGGGGGGAAGTTCGCTTTTGTTTACAGGTGCAATGGTGGGCATTATTATTTCAGTAAGCCAAGATAAAGTAAAAGACCCTGTACTTTAAATATGAATTATGAATTAGGGGATTTGGGGTTTGGGATGTTGGATTTCAGATGTCAGCTTTCGGATTTCAGCTTTATCAAAAAAGTCAACTTATTTCAGGACAAGACATAATCCTAATCACCAATCACTTTTTACTAATTACTACTTCAATACCACTGTAAGTTTTTAAAAATTTATTGCTTAATAATCAATCAAATGACTAAAGTCATCATCTCGGGTGGAGGAACAGGCGGACATATTTATCCAGCCATTGCTATCGCCAATGCGTTAAAAGAAATCAATCCTGACATTGAAGTACTTTTTGTAGGTGCAGAAGGAAAAATGGAAATGGAAAAAGTACCGAAGGCGGGTTATCCGATTATTGGTTTGCCAATTGCGGGTATCAACCGTTCTAATTTATTTGCCAACATTGGTTTCCCAAAAAAATTAATCACAAGTCTTACAGAAGCTCGTCAAATCATCAAAGATTTCAAACCTGACGTAGCCGTAGGCGTGGGTGGTTATGCTTCGGGGCCATTATTATTGGCAGCTTCAATGATGGGCATTCCTTATTTGATTCAAGAACAAAACTCTTATGCAGGAATTACCAATAAATTATTGGCAAAAAAAGCCCAAAAAATCTGTGTGGCGTATCCTAAAATGGAAACGTTTTTTTCGGCAGATAAAATAAAAATGACGGGCAATCCTGTAAGAAAAGATATTTTAGAAGTACAGTCAAAAAAACAAGAAGCCTTAGCTTTTTTTGGTTTACAAGCTGATAAAAAAACAGTACTTGTCATCGGCGGAAGTCAGGGAGCAAGAACTATCAATGAAGCCATTGACGGCGGACTTACACAATTAGTTGACGCTGGCTATCAAGTAGTTTGGCAAACGGGTAAACTCTATATCGAAAGAGCAAAAACAAGTGCCAGTGTTTTCAAAGGACAAGTATTTGTTTCAGATTTTATTTATCAAATGGATTTGGCATACTCTATTGCCGATGTGGTGGTTTCCAGAGCTGGAGCATTATCTGTTTCAGAATTATGCTTGGCTGCCAAACCTGCTATTTTAGTACCATTGCCCACAGCAGCCGAAGACCACCAAACCATGAACGCCATGAGCTTGGTAAACAACGATGCCGCCATTTTGGTAAAAGATATTAGTGCCAAAGAAAGCTTGGTAAAAGCAACGATTGAACTTTTGAAAGACGAAGCCAAACAAGCTGTGTTGAGTAAAAATATTCATCAATTAGCCAAGCCAGAAGCCGCTAATGAAATTGCCAACGAAGTATTGAAACTCATTGCAAAAGCTTAGTTTCACCAATATCATTCCCAATACATGAATAAAATCTTTGCTTTTTTACTGCTTTTATGTAGTCTTTCGGCTCATGCAGAATCGCCCTTGAAAGGTACTTGGCAACAAAAATTTCCAGACGGACGCACTGCTACTTTGCTATGTTCTGAAAATTATTTGATGCTGGCGGAGTATCATTTTATTCAAAAAAAGTACTTTCGCTCGGCTGGCGGTACGTATCAATTATCAAAAATTGGTCAAAAAAAGGTAATTTCTTTCAAAAAAGATTTCAATACTCAAGACCCCATGACGGCAGGCACAACCATTGCCACACTTTATACTTTGGTCAATAATGTACTGAGTGTTCAGCAAGGGCCATTGGCTGGTACGTGGCAAAAAGTAGTAGAAACAGGTACTTCAAATTTGGCAGGAAACTGGCGACTAAAAGCCAAAGAAGATGCCAATTTTGTGATGCAAACGCAATTGAAAGGTTCGTTGAAGACCATTAAATTACTGACCAAACAGTATTTTCACGAAGTATCTTTTAATATTGATACACAACAGTTTTTTACTTCTTTTGGCGGAACGTATTCACAGAAAAATAAGAAGTATTATGAAAAAATCAATTTCAATGCGATGATTCCTAAACAAGCTGGACAAAGTTTTGAGTATGATTTTATCTTAAACGGCACAGATTGGCTTCATGCCAGACAAAGCAACAAAGGCGAAAGAGTAAACGAAGTATGGGAAAGAATTGAGTAAAAGTATTTGTAAAATTCATTATCAGAGAATCTCCTAAGCGATAGGATTCTCTTTTTTTTATATTTTTTTGAAAGTTACCAATCCAACACGAAAAGCCTTGCGTAGATATGTTAAAATAAGTTGAAAAAGAGATTTAACAAACAAAGCAATGCAAACGCTCAGAAAAATATTCAAGACAAGTGTCATTACTTTTTTGGCTTTATTTACCGCCTTTATGATTTACGCCAATTGGGAAAAGCCGCCACTTTCCGACCAGTTGAATCTAAAACCAATCGCTCTTTCAGTATATAATCTCGACAGAGCGATTACGGTAAATGACAGCATCGAAATTGCTAATATATTATCCATCCAAAAAGGTATCACTGCCGCCACAGTAAACCGATTGGGACAAACCATCAGTATTACGTATCATCCCGACGAGATAGCAGAAACTGATTTAATGAAAACTGTTTCGTTGGGAAATTTAAAAGCTAAGAAAATAGACTTTACAGCCTTCAAAGGACCGCAGTGTCCTGTTCCTTCATCGTACATCGACTTTATATTGAATGCCAAAAAAACATTGTGTTTTAGATAATTACGCTCAATTCCTTTTTGCTCGAATATTCCAAAAAGAATCGTAAAAGTCATTATTTCGAGCATATATGACTTTTACAACCATCTTCATATTTAATTAATTTAACTCGAATCATGAAAAAATCAACACAACTGTGGGGAAGTTTCCTCATGGCAGGAATGCTATTGTTCAGTTCTTGCAAAAAAGACGAAGAAGTAATGCCAGCCAAATCGCTTTACGAACGTTTGGGCGGCAACACAGCTATTTCGGCTGTTATTGACCAATTTATCACCAATGTAGCAGGCGATACTCGTATCAATGCCTTTTTTGCAGATGCCGCTGCCGACCCTGCCCGCTTGACTCGTCTTCGCAACAACCTCATCAACCAAGTAGGTATGGCAACGGGTGGAATGGAAAAGTACTCTGGTCTCGACATGAAAACAGCCCACAAAGGCATGGGTATCGAAGACACACACTTCACCGCTTTAGTAGAAGATTTATCAATGGCATTGGATAAATTTAGCGTACCTGCCACCGAAAAAACGGAATTATTAACAGCTTTGGGAGCAATGAAAGCCGACATCGTAGAAGGCCCAACAACGGTTTATGCACGTTTGGGTGGCAACGCTGCGATTACTGCTGTCATCGACGATTTTATCGGAAAAGTAGCGGCTGATGCTCGTATCAATGCCTTTTTTGCGGCGGCAGCGGCTGACCCTGCTCGTTTGAATCGCTTGAAAATGAACCTTGTCAATCAAGTTGGTCAGGCTTCTGGAGGACCAGAAAAATATACAGGTTTGGATATGAAAACTGCCCACAAAGGCATGAACATCACCGATGCACAATTCAATGCTTTGGTAGAAGACCTAACGGCTTCGTTGGTAAAATATAAAGTAGAATCACGCACAAAAATTCAATTATTAACCGTTTTAGCAAGCCTAAAAGGTGACATTGTTGGTCAGTAATTTTTGGATATTTTAGGTAAAAGGGAGTGAACAAAGATTCAAAACCTTTTACCTTTTTTTAGCACCCTTGTTATAGTTTTTCATTATAATCAAATACAAAATATCAATTTTTATGATAAATATATTTGTCGTAAATTTGATTTTAAAGTTCATCTACGCCAACAACGCTAACAATGTTTAGCTATGAAATTGATAAAAGTCAGTTTTTAAGTTTGAAATCTCTAATACCTTAGAGCCAAATTCAGAGAACCCTAAATGCACAATAAAATTGTACATTTTCAAGAAGTATCAAAGAAAAAAAGCTCTGTTATTTATACGTATTCTAAATTGATGTGAAGTATAAATAATTAGCCAATATTAGAGGCAATCATAATCATTCGTGTTGTAATTTTGCATACTTAAATTTTTTGTAAAATTCGACACCCAGCATATTACAAATAATTTAAATTTTTAGCTCAAGAAGAAAGATTACAAACTTTTTTGTAAGCGAACAGGAATTGTAAGGAGTTATGAAAAATATTTTCAAAGCATTTAGTTTATCATATAAATCTGCTCCCTTAGCGGTGCGTGAACAAGTTGCTCTTAATGAGGATGAAATCAAGAATTTTTCTTTGAAAATCAAAGATTTATTTGGCATTCAAGAAATCCTTGTGGTATCTACTTGCAATCGTACAGAAGTATATTATGTAGCTAAACAAAATCATACTGCCGAATTAATTAAAGTATTATTAATCGACAAAGGAATCACGAATACAGAAATGTATGTGGATTATTTCGAGCAAATGAATACGCAAGCCGAAGCAGTACAACACCTTTTTGAAGTAGCTACGGGTTTACATTCAAAAGTTGTTGGCGATTTACAAATTCCAAATCAAGTAAAACAAGCTTACCAAATTGCAGCCGATTTAAACATGGCTGGGCCTTTTCTTCACCGTTTGATGCACACGATTTTCTTTGCCAACAAACGTGTAGCTCAGGAAACTTCTTTCCGTGACGGTGCCGCTTCTACCTCTTATGCAGCCGTTGCTCTGACGGAAGAAGTAACTCGCAACATCAAAAATCCAAAAGTATTAATTTTAGGTTTAGGTGAAATCGGTATTGATGTTTGCAAAAACATGGCCGACCAAGAATTTGCCGAAATTACGGTAATGAACCGTACTCGTGCAAAAGCTGAAAAAATTGCTGCTGGTCGCAATTTCAGAGTAGCAGATTTAGCGAATTTAGAAAGAGAAGTAAAAAGAGCCGATGTAATTATTTCATCAGTAATGATTGATAAACCAATTGTTACAAAAGCTTTGATTGAAAAAATCGGAATTCTTACTTTCAAATATTTCATTGATTTATCTGTTCCAAGAAGTGTTGAAGACAACGTTGAAGACATTCCGGGAGCATTGGTTTATAATATTGACAGCCTTCGTGAACGTGCCGACGAAGCTTTGAAAACTCGTTTGGCGTCTATTCCACACGTAGAAAGAATCATTGCCGAAGCGATTGTAGGTTTTGATGATTGGTCGAAAGAAATGGTAGTTTCTCCAACGATTAATAAATTGAAAAATGCTCTTGAGCAAATTCGTAAAGAAGAGATGGCTCGTCATTTGAAGAATCTTTCACCAGAAGAATCTGAAAAAGTAGAGAAAATCACGATGGGAATTGTTCAGAAAATTATGAAATTACCCGTAATTCAGTTGAAAGCCGCTTGTAAACGTGGCGATGCCGACCAATTGGTGGACGTACTTACTGAATTATTTGATCTAGAAAAACAAGAAAATCCTTCTGGATATAGTCATTAATAAATAAGAAAAGTCTTTCAAAAACCTGCGAATCATTTCGTAGGTTTTTTGTTTTTAAAAGAATCCTAAACGCTGGCATAACTGTAAAAGCATCTTCTTTTCACTTTTAGATTATACACTACTTAATATCATAGAATATTTTCAAAGTATTGATTCAGAAAGCTAAAAGTTTTATATTTTTAGATGAATGAATAGAATCTATCTTGAAAACATCAATCATTATGAAAAAGCTATCCTATCTGATATTTTTCTTCTCATGCTGTTTTTTGGCTTGCAAAAAGACACTTGAAGAACCTGAATATATATGTAACAATGTTGTTTTAGAAAAGGTAGATTGGACTTACTGTATTATTAATACAGAGTATAATATCTGGACAAAATGTAATGACAGTAGGGATTCTTTAATAATGCCTATAAAACAACATATTGAAAATATTCAAGGACAAGTTTATGAAGAGGAGAAAGGTATTGCTTATTGTTTGATACCAAACTCAGGAGCAAAATTAGGTAGTTTAACACCTATAAATTTACCTTCTTGCTTTAAAAAAAATGGATTAAAAGTGCAATTTAGTGGTGATATCAGAACTCCTCCAAGGCTCAATGAGGCAAACTGTGGAGATTTATTTGAGCTTACAAAAATAGAGATTAGCCAATGATAAAATAAATATTCACAGATTTTAGCCAAAAATAGTCTATTTTTCTAAAAAGGAAATTGTATATAAAATACAGTTTCCTTTTTGTTTTACGCATTTTGCTGACCTTATAAATTCGCTTCTCTATTCCGTTGGAACATCTTTCAAGAAAATCTCTATTTGTTTTCTGGATGTTTTAAAATGCGGTTGCAGGGCATTTGAAGTAATGAAATTTCCTTTGTGGTCAAAAATCATGTATTTCGGTATCGACAAAGATGTTTTTTCATTCTCTCTTCTGGTATATAGAAAATTCTGAAACTTTGTTTTATTCCCTAACCAATAAGCTTGTATTCCATCGCCCGACAATTTGTATTTTGCCAAAGCTTTTTTCCACACTTTTATAGATTTATCCGAACTTATCGAAATAAATACGATAGGTTTGTCTTTCAACGCTTTAGCGTGTTCTTTTACATAAGGTGTCAAGAATATGCAAGGCGGACACCAGCTGGCATAAAAATCAAAGTATATCAGTTTGCCTTTATTTTGTGCTAATAAATCTTTCCAAGTAGTCGTTTGTCCATTTTCATGAATGAGTTTTTGTGTCAACATAAACTCAGGAAAAGTAAAATTTGTATCATCAATTTTATCTTTGACATACTTTAAAAAAGTTTCGTTTTGACAATTCGCATAGAAAATGCCCACGTAATCATAAAAATCTGGCAGGTTCTCAATTTTGTATTTATTCAACAAATAAGCCATCAAAAAGTCTCGATGCTCGCCTTTGAAATTCAGCATGGCTGAGTTAAACTGAACATAAAAGTCTTTAGAACCATTAAGCGAATCTCGACAAAGAAATTGATTATAATAAAATAAAGCACGACGGTACTCTGCTCCTTTGATGAGCGTGTCTGCTCCAAAGATTTCTTCCTTAAATAACTTTACCGAATCGACATACCATTGTGGAAACTTCCGCCAATCTGTACTGCCACTTACAAAAGGTATTAAAACCGAAGACAAAGCAATACTTTTTACTTCCTGAACAGTGCTACGCAACAAAGAACTATCTACGGAAGGATGATAGGTAAAAATGGTAGAAAGCAAACGATTCATTTTCGCTTTAATATCATGAATAACAACAAGATGCTCGCTTTTTGACATATTTTGAATAGAATAGCCTGACACTTGAATCTCAGAGCCATATTGTCTATCAAAATTGGCAAGAGCATTTCTTAAAGAATCCTGTGGAAAAGTACAAGTAATATATCCTTCTTTAGATTTTTCAAGCTCAATACTATCATTTGGGAAAATTAGTATTGGATTTGCTTTTCTTTCTCTGCCCCAAGGATAAATAAAAGTTGGGAAATGATGATTAAAAACATACTTTTCCCCTCCTTTATTCGGCAATATTTTACGTACAGAACCTACATTTTCTAATAAATCATCATAATAATTCATGTGCATGATGAGAGAAGTATCTTTCGTAGTAACAACAGACCTTTGAGCTTTGGTAGCGAAAGAAAGGAATAGGAAAAAACAGAGGTACAGTAAGTTGTTTTTCATATAGATTTTGAGTTTTAAATGTGTAAAAAATTTATTGCTAAAGCATGACGATTTATCAATATTCCATGTAAAAGGCTAATTTGTAAATGATGAATTGCCTTGATTTATTGTGCTTAGATTACAACCTTTAGTTATATTTTTACTTCTGTTACTTTTAGTTTAAGAAGGCATTCAACAAACCAAATAATCAGAAAATGAATTTCAGTAAGTACCTCTCCAGCATCATAAAAAATATTTTTATCAACCTCATTGTATTCAGTGTTTTTATTCTGAATCAAGCGAATGCTCAACATGGATTTGCCAAATGGACAAAAGATGAATTAATACTTAACAATGGTTTGGTTCAAAGAGTAATTAGTCTTCCGAATACTTCATCGGGCAAAATTGGTACTACTCTGTACAAACCAGTTACAGGCGATTTCAACTATTTTGAAAAGTGCAGTCCAGAATTTCAATTTGAGATAAATGGAAAAGTATATTCTGGTGAAGAATCTTGGCAATTAGTCAATATCCAAACTATTACAGATGCCAAACAAGGCGAAGGCGTAGCGGTAAAAATTATCAGCCAAGACCAGCAAATTGAACTTACAATCAAGTACTTACTTTATCCTCACTTGCCTGTAATTCGTAAAAACTTGTTGATAAAAAATTTATCAGAAAAGACGGTCAGGGTAGAATCTGTGGATGTAGAAAAATTTAAAGTACCCAATTATTATGCTACTACTTATAGTTGGATTTGTCATGATTACGGAAGAAGGCGTTCTATCGGGCCTTATGATGGCAATATGCAAGACGCTTTGCTGACGATTCACAACAGCGATTGGCAGCAAGGTTTGGTAATTGGCAACGAAGCCTCTGGGATTATTAAACATACTTCTGCTTTTTGGCAAGAACCCAGTATTTGTAGCGGACTTACCCATAAAGACGCACGTTATCCGTTCAGAAAGTACCTTCAAGAAGGCGAGAGTTTTGAAACGCCACAAGTATTTACCATTGTGTATAATCAACAAAAAGACCCCGATGAAGTACTGAATACAAGCGTAGCCGATTTTACACGTAAACATTTAGGGATTCGACTGTTTGAATTGGTACAAAAACCTACTTTTGTTTATAATACTTGGGAGCCTTTCAATAAAAATATCAATGAAAAATTAGTCATGGAATTGGCGAAATCTGCCGCCGAAGCTGGCATGAAAGAATTTATTATTGATGATGGTTGGAGTGATAATTATGGCGATTGGACCATCGACAAAAAGAAATTTCCGAACGGACTAAAACCTGTTTTCGACTACATCAAATCATTGGGAATGAAACCCGGTTTGTGGGTAAGTGTAGGAAGTGCTTCCACCGAAAGTAAAGTGTATCGTGAACATCCAGAATGGTTTGTTTTAGACGAAAAACAACAACCTTACAATCTTCACTGGGAAGATTCTACGATGGTAACGGCTTGTTTTAGTACAGGTTGGAGCGAATATATTAAAAAAGTATTGATGAAAATGGCTTTGGAGTACGGTTTGGAATACATGAAACTCGACTTTACGGTTGTGACAAGTCCTTATAAATTTGGAAGTAAAAATGCAGGCTGTTTTGCTACAAATCATCCCAGTCATAAAGACCAACAAGCATCTTTTTATGTGAATTATGAAGCCGTTTGGAAACTGTTCGATGAGTTGCACGCAGCCAAACCCAACCTTTTTATCGACTGTACTTTTGAAACAATGGGAGGTTTACAATTGATAGACTACGCCATGCTGAAACACGCAGAAGGCAATTGGCTTTCAAACTTTTCGGGGCCACCGCACGAAAACGTAGATTTAAGAGTACGCAATATGGCTTGGTGGCGTTCGCCTGCTATTCCAGCTACGGCTTTGGTGATTGGAAATCCTGCGATGCAAGATGAAGGTTGGGAAATGCACATCAAATCTTTAGCTGGAGCTTTACCCATCATGCTTGGTGACCCAAGAAAATTGGTCACAAAAGATTTCAACAAGTATAGAATCTATGCCGATTGGTTGCAATCTATGGAAAACAAGTACCAAATTATGGCTTTCCGACAAGACTTAGCGGGTTTTGATGAACCCAAAGAAGGTTTATGGGATGGTTTCCAACGTATCAATACAGATACAAAATCGGGAGGCATTATTGGCGTTTTCAAACATGGTAGCTTAGAAAACGAAAGAAAAGTATTCGTTAAGTATCTACAAAACGATAAAAAGTACATCATCAAAGAAGCGATTTCTGGTAGAATCATTTGCCAAATGACGGGAAAACAATTAGCAACCATAGGCTTTAAAGTAAGGCTTGATGAAAAATATAGCGGAGAGCTTTTTGAAGTGATTGGACAGAAGTGATGGTAGAAACGAATTATTTCCCCAAACTTTTGTTTTTAGAGTAATACAAAACATTCAAATACGTGAATATACTTCGTAAAATCATTCGCCTAATTCCTTTGGTTTTGGTGATACTCTTTGCACTTTGGGCTTGGGAAAAATTCAGAACGTTTAAAAATCCTTTTTTAGAAGCTGAACCCGAAGTATCGCACAATGTGGTATTAGAAAAAATTACTTCAATGGGAAAACTGGAATTGGTGAAATACAATTTCAGAGATGTGGTAGAAAGTAGCATCAAAAAACAAGTATTGCCCGATGCCAAAGCTTTGTTGATTGTGACGGGCGAAGCAACGGGTTGTATTGATTTAACCAAAATTCGACTTGGCGATATTAGTGAAGAAGACAGTATTTTGGTGGTACATCTCCCCGACCCTGAAATTTGTAGTTTTAAAATAGACCATTCAAAATCAAGAGTGTATAATACTGAATATGCTTTTTTAGACGAAGCTCAATTGATTGATGAAGCATTCAAAAAAGCGGAAATACAAGTACAGCAATCAGCTTTGTCAATCGGTATTTTAGAACAAACCAAAGTATCGGCAGAACAGATTTTGAAACCTTTTCTGGAAGAAGTATCTAAGAAAAAAGTAGTGTTAAAGTTTCAAATGAAGGATACAAAACGAGAATTGAAATAAGTAATTGCAAGGCAGGTTTAATTGCCTTGCAATTATTTTGCATTTATGAAGAATAGCGTTCTGACACAACTCCTCATTCCACACTCAAAACCCATCACTCAAAAATTATCGGTGTCCAAAAATAGCTGAACCTACTCTTACCAAAGTAGAACCTTCTTCGGCTGCAATCAGAAAGTCACCAGACATTCCCATTGAAATTTCTTTTAACTGAAAATTATGGGTTTCGCTTCTTTCCGCTTTTAGTTTTTCAAAAAAGGTTTTCAAACTTCTAAACTCCAATCTGATTTGCTCTTGGTCGTCGGTATTGGTTGCCATTCCCATTAAGCCTACAATCTTGATATTGTTCAAATTCTTGAAAGTATTAGTATCTAATAATTCTTCAGCTTCTTCGGGCGACAAACCAAATTTTGTATCTTCTTGAGCAATGTAAATTTGTAACAAACAATCAATCACTCTTTCGTTTTTTGCAGCTTGTTTGTTGATTTCTTGCAAAAGTTTCAAAGAATCCACCGAGTGAATCATGGCTACGAAACTCGCCATATACTTTACTTTGTTGGTTTGTAGATGTCCAATCAAATGCCATTGAATATCTTTGGGAAGAATTTCCCATTTTTCCACCATTTCTTGTACTTTGTTTTCCCCAAAAGTTTTGCAACCAGCATTATACGCTTCTTGCAAATCCGCAATGGGTTTTGTTTTGGTTACAGCGATTAATTTGGCAGAAGTGCCCCTTAATTGCTGATTGATTGTATCTAAATTTTGTCCTATATTCATAAATTTCCGAAAAAGTGACTTTAAGTTCCTCTAATTTTGTGTTATCAAGCTCAATCACTTAGTTTTGCAAAATTAAAGTAATCTTCTAACGTTTGATTTAATAATAAACATAAATTATCAAATACCAGCCAATGGAGCATAATCCAAATAGACAAAGTGAAAATAAGCTTAAAATTGCCGTTGCTGTTTTGATTTTTTTAGTAGCAGCATTGGGATTTTTGTATTTTCGAGAACGCCAACATAATCATGCAAATGAGGAATTGAGTATCGCCCAAGCAAAGGATTTATTGCAAGCCAACACAAAATTAGATTCTATTGAAATCCAATTGAATCAAAAAATTGTAGAAATCAAGCGATTGGGAGGAAGTGTTGAGGAGCTAATTCGTGCTAAAAAACAATTACAAAAAGACAAATTAGCTTTACAGAAAACAGAAGATTTTTCGATGAAAAAATATGAGTCGAAAATCAAAAAGTATTTGGCTTTACTGGGCGAAAAAGATAATGAATTATTGAGGCTCAGAAAAGAAAACGGTATTCTCACGGCAATGAATGATTCTTTGAGCAAAGAAGCACAGGCTTTGTTAGAAGATATTTCTTATGCTAAAAAAGCTTTGAGTGACTCGTCGGTAAATTACACCGTGCGTCAGAAGGAATTAGCAGAACGCAACCGAGAATTATCCGAAAAAGTAAGTTTGGCATCAGCCTTGCGTGCTGAGAGTATTAATGTGTATGCTATTTCTCCGAAAGGAAAAGAAAGTGATGGCGGTGTGTATAAATCTAAGAAAGTGGATAAAGTAAGAATACTTTTCTATTTGCAAGAAAACCAACTGACAACTCGTGAAGCTAAAACTATTTATTTAAGAATTATCGACCCTTCTGGAGCTACCGTAGCTGATATGAGTACTGGTTCTGGCAATTTTACTTTCAAAAATAAAGAGATTACTTACACGGCTAAACAAAAAATTGTTTACGACAACACGCATCAATCCGTTGAATTTGTGTACAGCCGTGGACAAGCCTACAAAGAAGGTAAACATATTATCGAATTATATTCTGAGGGCTTTAAAATTGGCGAAGGTTCGTTTGAAGTAAAATAGATATGAGCTGTGAGCTATCAGCTTTGAGATTTTAGATTTTAGTCATTATCAATAAAAAAAGACTCTGGAGAAATCCAAAGTCTTTTTTTATTGATATTAAAGCTCATGGCTCATAACTCACAGCTTATAGCTACTTCAAACTCGCAATCATTTCTTCCAAAGCTTTAATTTTAGCTTCTGCATCTGCCAGTTTCTGGCGTTCTCTGGCTACTAATTCTGGTTTGGCATTGGCTACAAAACGTTCGTTGGCTAATTTCGCTTCTGTCGATTTCTTGAATCCTAAGTTATACTCTAACTCTTTTTTGGCATTGGCTAATTCTGCTTCTACGTCAATTTCACCTGCAAGATTGATGAAAAATTCATCCGCTTTTACTACAAATGAAATAGCATTCGCCACTTTATCACTTACATATTCAATCGTTTCAGTATTGGCTAATTTTTGAATAATGCCTTCTAAAGTTTGATAACGAGCTTTTTCTTCTGTTTTGATAGACAAAGGCAAAGCTGTTTTCGGAGATATTTGTTTAGCATTACGTATCTCACGGATTTTTGTTACAACGGTAAACATTGCATCAAAGTCCGCTAACAAAGTAGCATTTACTTCGCCTGCCAATGGATATTCAGCTCTACAAATACTTTCATTTGCTCCACGTTCGCTGATTGCCTGCCAAATTTCTTCGGTAATGAATGGCATATATGGATGAGCCAAACACATCAATTTTTCAAAGATAGAAATCGTTGCTTCAAAAGTCGCTTTGTCGATTGGTTGTTCGTAAGCTGGCTTAATCATTTCTAAGTACTTGCCACAGAAATCATCCCAAATCAAATTGTAAATCGACAACAATGCATCTGAAATACGGAACTTCACAAAGTGTTCTTGTACTTCATTAATCGTCTGGCTCAAACGTGATTCAAACCATTTTACCGACAATTCATTTTCTTGCTTTTGTGGAGTATCAGTCGTTGTCCAACCTTCTACCAAACGATAAGCATTCCATACTTTGTTACAGAAATTACGTCCTTGTTCAACCAATTTCTCGTCAAACATCAAGTCGTTTCCTGCTGGCGAACTGAAAAGCATACCAGTACGCACGCCGTCTGCACCGTACTTCGCAATCAAATCTAATGGGTCTGGCGAGTTTCCTAATGATTTAGACATTTTTCTGCCTAATTTATCACGAACGATACCTGTTAAATATACATTTCTGAAAGGTAATTCGCCTCTCCATTCATAACCAGCGATAATCATACGAGCTACCCAGAAGAATAAAATTTCTGGAGCAGTTACTAAATCGTTGGTTGGATAATAATATTTAATGTCTTCGTTATCAGGATTTTCGATACCATCAAAAACAGAAATTGGCCATAACCACGACGAGAACCAAGTATCCAAAACGTCTGGGTCTTGGGTTAAGTCTTCTTCTGTTAAAGCAAATAATTGTAATTCATGTTGAGCTTTGTGCAAAGCCTCACGCTTACTTCTGGCTACGATAACCGTTCCGTCTTGCAAGTAATAAGCAGGAATTTGCTGTCCCCACCACAATTGTCTTGAAATACACCAATCTCTCACATTTTCCATCCAAGAAGAGTACATATTCTTGAATTTTGGTGGATACAATTTGATGTTGTCATTCATTACGTTCTCTAAAGCAGGCTGAGAAATCTCTTTCATTTCCAAGAACCACTGTAAAGATAATTTCGGCTCGATAACCGCACCAGTACGCTCAGATGTTTTAACGATAGATTTGTACTCTTCTACCTTTACTAAATGTCCTGCTTCTTCTAAATCTTTCACGATATTTCTACGAGCCGCAAAACGGTCTTGCCCTACATACAATACCGCTTTTTCGTTCAAGAAACCTGCATCGTCTAAGATGTCTATTACTGGCAATTTATGTTTTAAACCTAATTCATAGTCATTCAAATCATGGGCAGGCGTTACTTTCAAACAGCCCGTTCCGAAGTCCATCGTTACGTACTCGTCCAAAATCACAGGAATTTCACGACCTAACAATGGAATCGTTACAGTTTTGCCATGAAGATGTGTATAACGTTCGTCGTTCGGGTTAATACAAACAGCAGAGTCCGCCATAATCGTTTCAGGACGAGAAGTAGCAATCGTTAAACTTCCTTCTTCCCCAACAACATTATAAGTAATATAATAAAGCTTCGCTTGAATATCTTTGTCGATTACTTCTTCGTCTGATAAAGCCGTTTTCCCTTGTGGATCCCAGTTTACCATTCTTACACCACGGTAAATTTTACCTTTTTCGTACAAACGAACGAAAGTATCAATTACGGCTTGGTACAAAGAAGGTTCCATGGTAAAACGAGTTCTGTCCCAATCGCAAGAAGCACCCAGCTTTTTCAATTGTTCCAGAATAATCCCGCCATACTTGTCTTTCCATTCCATCGCATAAGCCAAGAATTCGTCACGAGTCAAATCCTTTTTCTCGATGCCTCTTTCTTTCAACATCGCCACCACTTTTGCTTCCGTTGCGATAGACGCATGGTCAGTACCCGGCACCCAACAAGCCTCTTTACCTTCCATTCTTGCCTTACGAATCAATACATCTTGAATAGTATTGTTCAACATGTGACCCATGTGGAGTACACCCGTTACGTTTGGCGGAGGAATTACGATAGAGTAAGGTTCTTTGTCTGGATTTGGTTTTGAAGCAAAGAATTTATTTTCGAGCCAATATTGATACCATTTGGCTTCAATGTCTTGTGGAGCGTATGTTTTTGAAATCATTTTATAAGAATTGTGGGTCAGTTTTCAGTCCTGACGAAATTTGTTGCAAAGATACGGATTTTGAAGGAAAGGAATTAATGGAATGAAAAGAGATATTGGAATAGTTGTGGGGAGATTTTTCAAACATCAAAAGCCAACAGAGCAGATTTACTCTTATTCTAAACTTGAAAATCAAAAAAATATCACCGTTAAATAAATAATATTCAGCACTTTACAGAAAATTAATTATTTTTAAATCATTAAATAGCTTCTACCCCTGTCTGAGAAAAGGCATTGTTCTAAACTTTTCTCATGCCCTGAGTAGAACTCTTTAATTATTTTTAATATTTCTACTTAAACCTCCTCGTATCATGGAAAATCGCATCGCTTTCTCCCTGACCGAAGCTGAACAAACTCAGCTCACCCAACATCTCAACGCTATTTTGCAGATTATTGTCCCCAAAAGCATTGTACTAAGTGCTGAGGAAAGACATGATATGCCCAAAATGGCAGATGGCAACTTACCTTTTACCGAAAAAGCCATAGCTTATATGGCATCTGCCCCACAGTTTAAGCCTTACTTTATTGATACAGCAGATGCTGAAATAGATTTAGCAGGCTACAAACTGATTAAACCTCTTTTAACCAGTACGCTACAAATTGCAAAAGCCGTCGAAGACATCTTTATGCTTTCAGGTTCAGAAGCCTACATGGCAGCCTTAGCTTATTACAAAAACGTTAAGTTTTGTGCAAACGCCAAACAACCCGGAGCAAAAGAAATCTACGATGATTTATCTAAACGATTTGTGGGTGGTAACAAACCTAAAAAACCTTAGTAAAACAACACGGTCAGGCAAAATGCCTGACCGTGTATTTCAGTATGTCGAGTTTGCAAACGGCTAAAAATGGTTAGGAATTATTTCTGTCACTATATCTTTTGTAAGCTTTGCTAAAGGTCTTTTATTATGGTCTTTTTCATCAAGATAATTCCCAAAATAAAATTGATACAATTCAGAGTCATTAGTACTTAAAGCTTGATAAAATTGTCTAATATTTTCTTGTTGAGCCTTAAACACCTCTGCTTTTACAACCAACTCCCCTACTAAATCTCTGTGAACTTGGTATATTTTTTCAAGCTTGAAAATGTTTACATTTCCTTCATTTGGATTATCACCAAATATCTGCCTTTGCTTTTCTTTATCTACTTGTTTTTGTTTATTAGAATCTAAAATAATTTTATAATTATCGGGATGACTTTTTTGAGACTGAACTTCAGTGAATTCAAAACTAAATTTAGCATCATCTCCGAAGCCATCAATATATGGGTTTAAGTGTGTTTTAGGAGTAATTATTACCTTATTCTTTTTACCTTCATTATCTTTATCCTTATCTTCATCCTTTTCGCCACCTTTTAAACTTGAATTACAGAAGTAACAAGATGGTATTAAATTATAAAAACTCAAAGCTAAAAAAGGATACTTAGCTTTGGGATAAAAATGGTCTAAAGTGGGTCTAATTAAACCTTTCTGATTCGCTGAATTATCAAAAACAGTTTGAATTGGAGAACGATTACAATATGGGCAAGTATTTACATTTAATCGTTCTGTTAACCAATAAGCAATTAGTTTCTCTGTTTTTTCATTTGGCACAGTATTTTTTAAAATATCATAATCTATTATTTTATTAATTAACAAATGACTCTCTTTATCTTTAGTGGGATTATCTTTATCTTTAGTGAGATTAAATGAATTATTAACCTCAATCACAAAACAATTTACATCTTTATCAGAAGCACTTGCCAAAATAATACGCTTGACTTTATCCTCATTTGATAGAGATTGACACAACTGTAGAACATCATCATTTACCCAATCTTTTTTTTTCCCTTGTTTTAATTTATTTTCTAATTCTTGTCTTCGTTCTTTTTCACCATTCAGCTCATCCGCTTTAAGTAAATTTATTTTATTTTTAAATAGTAATTTTGTAAAGCTTTTAATTGTCCCCCAGTTTTTTTTTGCTAACTCATCCAAGTTATCCCTCTGATTGAGTATTTGCTCTAATATCATCTTAAATATTTTAGCACGATCTGTAATGGTTTCTTTTATAAAGTCAAAGTACTCTTCTGCAATTTTATCAAGTTCTGGATGCTCAATCTTTATCATTTGTTTCCTTCTTTTAAACGTCTTAATTTTTCAATTTCACTTTCTCTATCTTCAATGATTGAATCTATGATTTGTGTATCATTCTTTGATTTTGAAATAATCAATTCCGTAATCTTTTTCCTTAAAAAAGGCTCTCCAATAATATTAATCTTCTTTTGATACTTTTCTTTGAAAGTTGAGAAAGAAATACTTTCCTTTTCATCATTAATATCCTTGATGAGTTTGTTTATTTTTTTCCTCGAAAACTCACCCATCAATCCATCTTGGAGAAAAAAAGAATCTGTAAATAACTCATGAATATTTGTACCAAAAGTATTATGGCTTTTTGCTAACTTTTTTATTTCTAATGCGTTAGTTTCATTCTTGTCTAAAAGTATGACACAATGTTTAGGAATATCAGATAAAATAAAAGGAGAGTGAGAGGTTAATAGGATTTGAATGTAAGGTCTTGTATGTGTAGAGAATTGACTATCAATAAAATCAATTAAATTATTTATAAACTCTTTTTGCCATTGGGGATG
Organism: Arcicella rigui; assembly: GCF_034929435.1. Taxonomy (NCBI): domain Bacteria; kingdom Pseudomonadati; phylum Bacteroidota; class Cytophagia; order Cytophagales; family Flectobacillaceae; genus Arcicella; species Arcicella rigui. The sequence goes on along the minus strand of NZ_JAYFUM010000007.1, from coordinate 141,616 downwards.
AAGACCTAAATCTATTTCATCTAATAATAAAACTACTCCTTCCTTATTTATGTCTTGTACAACTGAATTAAGCCTGCCCCATAAAGTTAATAAAAGATATTCTCCAGCACTTAAAGTACCATCTCCCAAAGCTTGATGACTAAAATGGAAAAAAGAAAAGTTCAAGGTCATTTCACTATTTTGATAGGTTTGAATTAGTGCTTGTAAATCTTTTATACTTTCATCTGATATTGCCCAAGCAATATTATTTCCATTTACATGAGCTAATTCTTTTAATTTTAATAAGAGAGAGACACAAGTTTGTATTGAGGTAAAATAATTTCTAATACTCTGGTACGAAGAATGTACTAAAGATGAAAGTAACCCTATTATTTCTTCAATAAATGTAGATTCATTTGATATTTCTTTCAATTTAACAATCCTATCAATTATTAAATTATAAGCATTCATTACATCTCCATAAAGTTCATTCTGAAAAACAAATCTCTTTGTTTGATAAATATTTCTTATAGACAATTTCACATAACTATGAATAAATCGTTCAAACTCGTCTTTAGGAGTTGAACGCACTAAAACACTTTCAGCTTTTAATATTTCTGGAAGTTCTGGGTCTGAATTATAAATTAGTCTTAAAGTCAAATATTTAGGAATACTAACAGATTTAATCCTGTATAGATTATTCTTTTTGTGAACAATCGAAATTAAATTTACAATTCTACTAATCTCTTCGAATGCAAATGAGTTAAAATGTTTTTCAAATGATTGATTACTTGGTGAAGGGCTTGATTTATCCTCAAGGTTTCTTGATAATAAAAATTGGGTTGATAGGTTTTTCTGCCCCGCCAATTCCATTTTCGAAAAATCAAAAGAGTTAATAGATGTTGGGTCGAAATGAGTGCTAAGAAAAATGGGGTTGTTTAATTTAACTCTATATAAATCAAACTCTTGTTTGTAATCAAAGGAAAGGGAAATCGTAATTTCATTGATATTTGAAAAAACATTAACTCCATTCTGTCCAAAATATACGATAATGGTATCTTCGAAGTCTCTTCCAGCATCAGAAATCTCATATATTAATGATAAAATAGAACTTTTCCCAACTCCATTTCTACCAACAATTGCAGTTAGATTAGTAATTTTTTTACCCCAAAAATTCTTCTCATAATCACTATTTTCAGTAGCAGTAAGCGTTTTTGTTGTTTCTTCAAAGTTAAATGTGTATTGATTACTTAGGTTAATTCCAAGATCTGAAATGCCTTTGTAGCTTTTAATCCAGAGGTATAAAATTTCCATTTTTGATAGGGTTTATTTGAGTCTTTTATTGGCATCTCAAACATAACTTTTATCAAATCAATATCCTATCTGTTGATTCTATTTTTATCAAACGGTAAATACCTTCAACATCACAAGCATTCATTTAAATATTTCACACTCAATCGGCTCTCTCAAAACCTGTCCCGTCAGGGACTATATATCGGTAGAAATAAGATGGATAGTACAACCCAAATGTCGTTCCTACGGAACTCGATTGATTGAAGGGCACTCACTTCTTTACTACCAATATTTTACTCCTAACGGAGTTAAGTTTGTACAATAACTCATCCAAACCTGTCCCGTCAGGGACTATATATCGGTAGAAATAAGATGGATAGTACAACCTAAATGTCGTTCCTACGGAACTCGATTGATTGAAGGGCACTCACTTCTTTACTACCAATATTCTACTCCTAACGGAGTTGAGTTTGTGCAATAACGCATCCAAGCCTGTCCCGTCAGGGACTATATATCGGTAGAAATAAGATGGATAGTACAACCCAAATATCGTTCCTACGGAACTCGATTGATTGAAGGGCACTCACTTCTTTACTACCAATATTCTACTCCTAACGGAGTTGAGTTTGTGCAATAACTTATCCAAACCTGTCCCATCAGGGACTATATATCGGTAGAAATAAGATGGAGCTTTAAACCAACTGAGTTCCGTAGGAACAAAATATATCTTGGTTGGTAGTGGATTCACTTCTTTACTACCAATATTTCACTCCTAATGGAGTTGAGTTTGGGCAAAACTCATGGCATGACTGACAAATCTTTCTTCTACTTCTTAGAAAATAGGATAGTCATGCCATGAGTAAGATTCTTAGGCATTCATCCAAAAGCATCAAGCTCACTAAAAACAAGGACAACGAGGCTTTTTGCTCGGTTAGTGCAGTAAAAAGAAAGGATTGATAGGCTCGGAGAAGGGAAAAGCTCACTAAAAGTGAGGACGAAGGGGCTTTTTGCTCAGTCGATGCGGTAAAAAGGGAGGATTGATAGGCTCGGAGAAGGAAAAACCTCTCTAAAAGCGAGGATGACGGGGCTTTTTGCTCGGTTGATGCGGTAAAAAGAGAGGATTGATAGGCTCGGAGAAGGAAAAACCTCTCTAAAAGCGAGGATGACGGGGCTTTTTTGCGGTTTTTTGCGGTAAAAAGAGAGACTTGATATGCTTGAGTGTATCAAGCCTCTCTTTTTACCGCAATTTTCCGAAATATAACGAATAAAACCGCATTTTTTTATCCTATTATTCTGTGGATTAAAGACTTAATAACAAATTGAATCGTATTTAATTACTTATTAGCCTAATTTGTCCTTGATAATGTCTAAAGTTTTCATCGGCTGAAATGATGGGAATATCTTCACTGAGTGCGGTAGATAAGATTAATCTATCGAAGGGGTCTTTATGAAATGGGATTAGTGGAATATTGTGATAGGCTATAATATGTGCATTCTTTATTGGTAAAATTTCAAAGTTAGCCTCAAGTAGATAAATAATGGTTTTTTCAAGCGATAAATCAAACTCAGGAAGTTTACCTATTTTTTGTTTGATAGCTATTTCGAATAAACTGATTTGGCTCACTTTAATCGTGTTCGTCTCTAATATTTCACGAACAGATAATGAAATTTTATCTGGTGCTATCAATGACCAAATTACAATTTGAGTGTCTATCAGAAATTCTATTACATATAATCTTTTAAATCATCCAATGGCATGTTAAAATCATCTGGAATATTATAGCCTTTATTGGCTAAAACACCCAAACGTACTCCTTTAGCTTTAGTGATTTCTTCGGAAGTATTTGATGTAATTTCCTCCAAAAACATGATTAGTACTTTAGACTTCTTGGTTGTGGGTGGAGTTTCTTGTAAAGTAAATTGTCCATTTTCATAAACTCCGTTGATGGCTGTGTACATATTATATTGATTTAATTTTATATCCTCGGTTTTGTATATAAAAATGCCATTTTAATTAATCTTTTCAAAATATTTATTCATCCATTCTGCCTGATTATTTCAAGATAAGAGCTTTCAATTATCATCATTGCTTAATAAAAAAATGGCACAACCATTAAATTCATAACAGTTATGCCATCCGTAAAATTATTAATCTATCAATAGAATGAAAACTTGATGATTATTCTTTTTTCTTGTTTTTAGCATCAATGATTGCTCCTGTGCCTGCTCCAAGTCCAGCACCGATTGCTCCGCCGATTAATGCTCCTTTCAAGGGTTTGTTGTTTCTTGAAATAATTGCACCAGATACTGCTCCAACGCCTCCGCCAATTAATGCACCTTTCACTGCCCCACTCATTTTTTTCTTTTTAGCTACTGGCGTTGTGCTACTACTTTTAGTACTACTTCCTTCGCTGGCGGCTACTTTGTTGGTTGATGAAGTACTTTTGGCACTTGCTGCGGCATTGGCTGCATTCAATGAATCAATACTTGCCTGTTTAGCAGCTACCACTTTCATCGAGTCGATTGCCTTTTGTTTAGCTTCTATCAACGCACTCTGGTTTTTCATTGAATCTATCGCCATTTGTTTGGCTTGCTCAACTTCGTTTTTATTGTTTTGGTTACAAGAAACCAATGTAACAAAAACCGATAGGATGATTACTATATTTTTCATATTTGTATTTGTTTAAGAATTATTAGTTTGAATCATTTAAGTACTTCGTATGAGTTTTCAGTTAGTATCTGTTTTATTTAATGGTCTATTTTTCAATAAATTAACAGAGATAATAATACTTCAAAATCATTAGTGGTTTACTTAAAGCAACATTTTAGGTTATCGAACCTGTATTCTGTAATATATCAAAAAAATATAAGGAATCTATCCTGTACGTTTGTATCTTCTCTTTTTAGTATTACAAACTATACTCTTTCACGGTATCAATAAAGCATTTTACTTTTTCAGGGTCGGTGTCTGGATATACTCCGTGACCTAAATTGGCAATGTATTTTTGTCCGCCAAACTGTTGAATCATCGAACGAGTATGCGTTTTGATTTCTGCAAATGAGCTATACAATACACATGGGTCGAGGTTTCCTTGTAGGGTTTTGCTGTTGCCAATCAATCTACGAGATTCAGCAATGTCCATATTCCAGTCTAAACCAATGGTTTCGCAATTCAATTTGCCCATTTCTTCACGAGCGAAGAATGCTCCTTTGGCAAACACCGTAACAGGTACTTCGGTGATGGCATCGCAAATCTGAGCGATATAAGGCAACGAATAAATACGGTATTGTTCTGGTGAAAGAATCCCTGCCCAAGAATCAAAAATCTGTACCAAGTTTGCTCCTGCCGCTACTTGTGCTTTTAAATAGGCGATGGTGCTGTCGGTAATTTTCTGTAAAAGAGCGTGCGAAAGTTCAGGTTCAGAATACAAGTATTTTTTGGCTTTCGAGAAAGTCTTTGAACCTCTTCCTTCAATCATGTAGCAAAGCAAAGTGAATGGAGCACCTGCAAAACCAATCAGTGGCACACGTCCGTTCAATTCTTTTTTTACAATCTTGATGGCATCTAATACATATTTCAGTTCTACTTCTGGGTCAGAAACACGCAACTTGTCCACATCCGCCATTGTTTTTATTACTTCTGGGAAGATTGGCCCTACTTTTTCTTCCATGATGTAAGGCAAACCCATCGCTTCGGGAATTACTAAAATATCAGAAAAAATAATGGCTGCATCCACGCCCAAGATGTCAACGGGTTGAATTGTTACTTCGGCAGCTAATTCTGGCGTAGTTGCCAATTTGATAAAACTTCCTGCTTTTTCACGAACGGCACGGTATTCGGATAAAATTCTTCCTGCCTGACGCATCATCCAAACAGGTACACGTTCTACTTGCTCGCCACGGGCGGCTCTTAACAATAAATCATTCTGTAAAATTTCCATATAGAGACTACACGATTTTGAGAATCGTTTGTGGTAATGATAAAAGCGAATCGTCAAATCGCTGTAATTTCCACAAAGATACGATTGTTTCAGCAGACTGGATTTGATACAAGAAGAAATCCATGAGGATTCATCAGATTATGTGATACATTTCCTAACAAAGGACTCAACTTTAATCGCAAAAAGAGAGTAAATTAAGAAGAAACAAGAGAAGTGCTAAATCTTGCGTAAATTTGTGAGAGTTTTTAAAATATAACCTCATCAGTCTCAGCCATTGAGTTTATATTTCGTTATAATATTCATCTTATGAAAGTCACAGAAGCAATATTTTTACAGAGTAATACAGAATACGAAAAATGCCCCAAGCCTGATAAACCTGAATATGCGTTTATTGGTCGCTCGAATGTGGGTAAGTCTTCTTTAATCAATACCATCGTTCAGAAAAAAGGTTTAGCCAAAACTTCGCAAACGCCTGGGAAAACGCAATTGATTAATCACTTTTTGATTGACCAAAAATGGTACTTGGTAGATTTACCGGGTTATGGCTATGCCAAAATTAGTAAAACGGAAAGAGAGAAATTTGAAAGTATGATTCATAATTATCTTTCCAATCGTGAAAACCTACTTTGTACTTTTGTATTAGTAGATATTCGTCACGAACCCCAAAAGATTGATATGGAATTTATCAACCGTTTGGGCGAAGAAGGAATTCCTTTCTGTTTGGTTTTCACAAAAGCTGATAAATTATCTAAAACAGCAGTGGACAGAAATGTGGAAATCTATCAACAAAAAGTATTAGAAACATGGGAAGAAATGCCACAATTTTTTATTAGCTCTTCCGTTAGTGGGACTGGTAGAGAAGAAATTCTTCAATTGATAAGTACTTTAAATAGCGAATTTTAGGCTTTCAATGGGCTACTCAGCAGAGGATTTCGTAATTGGTACTATTTTACTAAGAAGTTATTGAGTAATTTTGTCAAAAAACAAATCATTAATTAAATATGGAATTATTAAAAGAAATAGCCAATATTTCAGGACAAAGCGGTTTATACAGAATTTTAAAACCAACTCGTACAGGAGTAATCGTTGAAAGTTTGGATGGTAAAAAAACACGTTCAGTAGTAGGGGCTAATGCAAGAGTTTCGGTATTAAAAGATATTTCAGTATATATTGAAGACCACCAAGACGCAGCAATGCCTTTAGGAAATATTTTCTTGAAAATCAGAGAAGTTCATGGCGAAAAAGTAGAATTGAACGTAAAAAATGCTACGGAAGCCGACCTTTTCGATTTCTTGGCTTCGGTAGTTCCTAATTTCGACCGTGAGCGTGTTCATGGTTCGGATGTAAAGAAAATGATTAATTGGTATAATATCATTTCTACTAATTTACCAGAAGCTTTTGTTATTGAAGTAGCAGAAGAAGAAGCAAAAACTGAAGAAGCGTAAGTAAATATGAGTTATGAATGTTGAGTTATGAATTTAAAATATTCATAGACAAAACTTAACTTTCACTATCATTAATTTTATACGACCACTTAGAAAGATTTACTTAAAGAAGCCTTGAGTGTTTAATCAACATTCAAGGCTTTTTATTTGGATTTTATTATAAATTGCATCCTATTCTGAACGCAAATATTTAACAAAAACCAAGCATGAAAGCGATACTTTGTAATGAATTTGGTTTGCCCGAAAGTCTTGTCTTAGCGGAAATTCCTTCGCCAAGTCCAGCGAAAGGACAAGTACTTATTTCGGTAAAAGCCTGTGGCGTAAATTTCCCTGATACACTGATGATTCAAGGGAAATACCAAATCAAACCGCCAATGCCCTTTTCTCCTGGCGGTGAAATTTCGGGTATCATTACCGCTGTTGGCGAAGGCGTTGATACTTTTAAAGTGGGCGACAAAGTATTTGCTTTAACAGGTTTTGGTGGTTTTGCAGAAGAAGCAGTGGCAGAAGTAAGCCGTACTTTATTAATGCCCGACGACATGGATTTCATCACGGCATCTTCGGTAATGTACACGTATGGCACTTCGTATCATGCCTTGAAAAATCGAGCAAATTTACAATCAGGCGAAACGTTATTAGTACTGGGTGCGGCAGGTGGCGTAGGCTTGGCGGCAGTAGCTTTGGGGAAAATCATGGGAGCGAAAGTAATTGCGGCGGCTTCAAGTGATGAAAAATTAGCTTTATGCCAAGAATATGGAGCAACCGAATTGATAAATTATGAAAAAGAAAACCTTCGAGAACGCATCAAAACTATTACTAACGACAAAGGCGTTGACGTAATTTATGACCCCGTTGGCGGACATTTCACCGAACCCGCTTTTCGTTCGATTGCTTGGAAAGGAAGATATTTAGTAGTAGGGTTTGCCACAGGAAGTATCGCCAACTTGCCTTTGAATCTGGCTTTACTCAAAGGTGCATCAATTGTTGGCGTATTTTGGGGAGCATTTTCTAATAAAGAACGAGAAGAAAGTATGCTCAATTTTCAGGAATTACTACAATGGTTTGGCAACGGACAACTAAAAACACACGTTCATGCCCATTACTCGTTGGCTCAAGCCTCGGAAGCATTGAACGAAATCATACACAGAAAAGTAATGGGCAAACTGATTGTAATTCCTTAGTTCAATACCATTTTAGGAAAACGATACGACTGCGAATCGTACACCATCAGTTGGTCTATTTCTATTTCAAAGTACTGATACAAAGGCGAACGTTGTAAGTATTTATGAACGCTTTCTTTACTTTTTGCATTGACGATAATCCAGCCACGACTGGCTTCAGCCGAGATAGCATAAGAGTCGATAACGCCTTTCAGAATTAATTCATTGATGACGATACGGTGATTAGGAACAAGTTTCATAAATTCTTCATCTACCCCAAAATAAATAGTTACTTGATATTTGTTCATATATTCAGTTTTGTGCTTTGTTAAAAATAGCAATAAAGTATCAACAAAAAAAATACCTTGACGGTTCTGAAAAGAAGTCAAGGTATTTTTTTTATTGCATTTACTGATTAACCTTTTTTGCTTTTAGCTTTTCCGCCACCAGCTAAAGAGTTAATCCAAGTAGCCAATTTCATTGCATCTTCTTTTGGTACTTTCAAAGCAGCCATTGGAGGATAACCAGGCCAGTTAGAAGGCTTTGGAGCACCGATTAATTCTACGATTTTTTCATTAGAATATTTCTTTTTCGCTACATCTTTATATGCTGGTCCTACTAAACGAGCATCTACTTTATGACAAGCAGAACACGCATACTTGTTCACAAGTGGCTTAATATCCTCTGGGAAATCTTGTTGAGCTTGAGCATTTATTGCCAATCCTGTAAGCAATAGTGCACTGAACATTATTTTTTTCATGATAATAAAGGGTTACTGATAAATTTAAGGAATCTTATAATGATTAATATTAATTGAAAAAGGCTAATGATTAAAAATCAACGCTCTTGGTTTTATTTTGAAAGGTTATGGCTATAACGAAAAATAGTACGCCATGTTTTAATTTTTACAATTGCTTTGCACGATAAGCATCTACTGAAGCTCGAACACTTCCGTATTGTTGTAATAATACTTCTGCTTCTTCACGGGCAATTCCTAATTCTTTTATCAGCATATTTTCGGCTCTGACAATCAGTTTGTAATTACTCAACTGCATATCCACCATTTTATTTCCTCTCACTCTTCCCAGTTGAATCATCACAGAAGTAGAAATCATATTCAGCACTAATTTCTGGGCTGTTCCTGCTTTCATGCGTGTACTTCCTGTAACAAATTCTGGGCCAGTAATTACTTCTATTTTGTATTCGGCAGTTTTTCCGATTTCGCTATCCTGATTACAAGCAATTGCACCCGTTAAAATACCTTGCTCACGAGCCTTCTTGAGTCCGCCAATTACATAAGGAGTACGCCCAGAGGCTGCAATGCCAACGACGGCATCCAGCGGATTGATGTCGTACTGACTTAAATCTTTCCAAGCTTGTTCGGTATCGTCTTCGGCATTTTCTACGGCTTTGCGGATAGCACCATCGCCACCAGCGATTAATCCAACTACTAAATCAAAAGGAACGCCAAAAGTTGGTGGGCATTCAGAAGCATCTACAATTCCCAATCTTCCGCTTGTACCTGCTCCAATATAAAATAGTCGTCCTCCTTGCTTCATTCTTTGCACAATGGCTGTGACTAATTTTTCAATCTGAGGAATAGCCTTTGCTACTGCTTGGGGTACTGTTTGGTCTTCTTGGTTGATACCCTCTAAAATTTCAAGGACAGACTTCTCATCAAGGTTATCGTAATGAGAGGTTTTTTCTGTTGTCAGTGCTTCTAAATTAATTTCGTTCATGATGATTATAATTATTTCAGAAAAGGCTAAAATCAACACTTATACCCCTCTATTATTTTTGATTAAGCGATTAGAGCTAATATAATCAAGAATTTTGGACAAAATAATTGCTATATTTTTTTACAAATATAGCAATTTGATTTTTTAATAAGTAAAGTATTGTAGGCTCAATGCTATTTATTGACCAAGTATTCGGTACTTTCTGTTTTTTTAAGATTCTGCGTAATATTTGAAAAATAATGGAATAGTTTCGATTCCTTTATAGAAATTAAACAATCCATAATGCTCGTTTGGCGAGTGAATGGCATCAGAATCTAAACCAAAACCCATCAAAACTGTTTTCAAACCTAATTCTTTTTCAAACAAAGCTACAATTGGAATACTTCCTCCGCCACGAGTAGGCACCGGTTTCTTACCAAAACTTTCTTCCATTGCTTTTTCAGCGGCTTTGTACTCTTTCGAGTCCGTGGGCGTAACGTAAGGTTCGCCACCGTGATGAGCATGCACGCTCACTTTTACGCCAGCAGGAGCAATTGATAAAAAGTGTTTAGTAAACAGTTCCGTAATTTTATCCGACTGCTGATTTGGCACTAATCTCATCGAAATCTTCGCAGAAGCTTTTGAAGGTAAAACCGTTTTTGCTCCTTCGCCAATATAACCGCCCCAGATACCATTTACATCTAAAGTAGGACGAATAGACGCTCTTTCTAAAGTAGTATAACCTGCTTCGCCTCTTACGTCGTCGATGTCTAAACCTTTTTTGTAAGCATCTAAATCAAATGGAGTAAGAGCCATCGCTGCTCTTTCTTCGGCTGTAAGTTCTACTACGTCGTCATAGAAAGTAGGAATCGTAATACGATTATTTTCGTCGTGCAACGAAGCAATCATTTTACTTAATACATTGATTGGGTTGGCAACTGCTCCGCCATACACGCCCGAATGTAAATCTATGTTTGCTCCAGTTACTTCTACTTCTAAATAGCTCAACCCACGCAAACCTACGTCAATCGAAGGAATATCGTTGGCAATGATAGCTGTATCCGAAATCAAAATTACATCAGCTTGTAATCTTTCTTTATTAGCTTTTACAAAAATGCCTAAGTTATCAGAACCGATTTCTTCTTCGCCTTCAATCATAAATTTCACATTACAAGGCAAAGAATTAGTAGCAATCATCGTTTCTAAAGCCTTGATGTGCATATATACTTGTCCTTTGTCGTCGCAAGCACCACGAGCATAAATTTTTTCGTCTTTTACTACGGGTTCAAAAGGCGGCGAATGCCAGAGATTCAAAGGGTCGGCTGGTTGTACATCGTAATGTCCATAAACTAAAACCGTTGGAAGCGACTCATCAATAATTTTTTGTCCGAAAACAATTGGATGCCCTGCTGTTTCACAAATTTCTACAAAGTCAGCTCCAGCAAGTTGGATTTTTTCACTGATAAATTCAGCCGCTTTGCGTACATCTTCTTTGTATTTACTATCAGCACTTACCGAAGGAATGCGGAGTAAATCAAGCAATTCCGACAAGAAACGCTCTTTGTTTTCTTCAATATAAGTTTTCATGATTGTTGTGATTGTGTATTAAATGAATCATTCTGAGACAATGACTCGCTTTTAGATAATTATTTTCTTGGAATGAATTCAAAAAAATACCTTCTGCTACTTGAGTAACAGAAGGTACAAATATAATATGTTCTGGTGATTTATACGGATTCTTTCTTTGGACGAAGGTAAATTCTGTTTTCTTGTCCTTTGATTAAGCGTACCACATTTTTGCGGTGCGTTATCAAAATCAAAAGGAAAAGGATAAAACCAAAGACGATGACTAAATCATTTTCTTTTCCGAAAGTTTTCAACAATAATAAAATTGGGAAAGAAAATGAAGCGATGATTGCTCCTAAAGAAACATAATGAAATGAGATAAAAACCAAAAAGAAGATGACCATACAAACCAAAGCTGCTTCTGGATGCACAGACATTACCATACCCAACAAAGTAGCTACGCCTTTTCCGCCTTTGAAATTAGAAAATATCGGAAAAACATGACCTAACACTGCCGCAAAGCCAAAGAGTAATTTAAGGTTTTGGCAAGTTGACCAGTCGATTAAATGACCGTAATACATCATCAAAGCTAAAGAAGTAGCAATCCATCCTTTGATGGCATCAATCAATAAAACAATAGTACCTGCTCTTTTGCCTAAAACCCTAAAAGTATTCGTTGCACCTGCATTTCCACTTCCATGTTTTCGTATATCTAATCCAAAGTAGGCTTCACCATACCAAAGAGCCGTTGGGATTGAACCGAGCAAATATGCCATTACTGTGCAAGCAATTATGAGTACTATTAGGGACATTGATTGAGGAATAATTGGTTAATAAATTTGAAAAATCTGTATGTTTAAAAACAAATATATATCAAAATTTATAAAAACAAGAAAGCCTCTAAAACTTCTTTAAATTGTACAAATACGGTCTTTTAAATGTTTTATTTTTCCCTAAAAGGCAAAAAAGCTCTCATACTTTTTAAATATGAGAGCTTTCTGAACTGGTTTTAAAACACGAACTTAGCTTCGGTCTCCACCAATTTTTCGATATACTAAAGTAGCACTGTCTTTTTCTTTATAATAAATACTTCCTTCGATGGCTTTGGTGAACTCGTCGGCATAAGTATCTCCAACGGGTATTCTTACTACTTTATCCAATATTACTTCGTCGCCTTCAATACCTGTAATTTTCTCGGTAGAAATAATATAGGAGCGATGAATACGCATAAATCTATCAGGAGGCAAACGTTTTTCTAAATCCGAAAGCGTAAGATTGGTAGTGATGCGTTCTTCTTTTGTATAAATAGAAGCATAACTTTTTTGGGCTTCCATATACACCACATCTTTGTAAAGTACTTTATGAAATTTACCTTTTACATCTACTTTTACAAAGATAAATTCTTCTCTTTTCACAGGTAATTCTGGGGCAGGTTCTATACTTTTTGGAGCATCCACCAATGTCATATTGAAAGGCATTTTATTGACAGCCTTCAAAAAACGTTGGTATGAAAAAGGCTTTACCAAATAATCTAAAACACCGTACTCGAAGCTCTTGAGGGCATACTCTTGATAGCCCGTCGTCATTACAAATTTTACCTTATTCTCGAACAAGCTTACTAAATTCAAGCCATTCATTCTTGGCATTTGAATATCGGCAAATACTAAATCTACCTCCTTCGACTGTAAAATACCCACAGCTTCCATAGGGTTGGTTGTTGAAGCAACCAAATTAAGAAATGGAGTATCATTAATATAATCCACTACAAGATCTAACGCAGATTGTTCATCATCTACAACAACGCAATTTATCATTTCCTCAGAAGGTTAAAATTTATCGTAAATATTACAGTATAATCCTCGTCTCCGTCTATAATTTCTAAGCTATGGGCTTCAGCGGGATATGTGGTTAAAAGTCTTTTTTTAATATTTTCAATACCTACGCCAGTTTGGCCAGTATCATTTATAAAATTTGGATAAGGATTCTTTTTGTTTTTGGCTGTAAAAACAAAGAACTCATCTATTAAACTTGCATTAATGGTAAAGGCAATTTCTGGGTCATCAAAAATTCCATGCTTAATACCATTTTCTACAATGGTTATCAAAATCATCGGCACAATTCGATGATAACTGAAATCTCCCTCCTCCTCAAAATCTATGTAAACCCTGTAATGATAACGCTGCAAATGCAAATCTATATACTGTTTTACAAAGTCTATCTCGCCTTGCAAGTCCACTTCATCATCTTGTGATTTCGTACTGGTGGCGTATCTCATCATTTCTGCAAAAGCAATCACAATATCTCCTGCTTCTCTTGAGGCTTTTCTTACACGCTCAAAAATCATATTAAGCGTATTGTACATAAAATGAGGATTGATTTGAGCCCTCAGAAAAGCCATTTCAGCCAAGGCTTTTTCTTTTGCTAAGATAGCAATTTCCAATTCCTGTTTTGCAATTTTCGCTTCCTTTTCTGCAAGTGCAATCTTCTGTTCGGCAATTTCTCGGTCCCTCAGAGCAATGTCTTTTTGCTGTTGAATAGACATCTGAGCAAAATAATATCCAAGAGCATAAATAGTATAAATCTGTGCATTCCAAAAATGCGTAATTAGTTCATTTTGATTGAAGTCCACTTTAGGGAAATTGGCGAACAGGTGCGGGAAAATGTAAACGAAAACACTAAGGTTAAGTATGGTTAGTACTGAAACATTTAAGATACATATTGCGAATGTCAACAGGTACTTCTTTTGAGCCAGAAAGTGTGGAAAGATGTATAAAACACAAGTGTAAAAGATAATTATCCAAAAAAAGCAATTCACTAAAATAACAAAACTGGTAGGTACATCGAACTTATCAAGATAGCCAATTATATAGCTGATTTGGTAATAAATCACATATAATATCCAAACACCAACATGAATCTTCTGTTTTTGAGTCATTTTAAAATAATTTATTGAACAAAATTTTAACACCACAAAGAATATATCTTATTGAATGATAGGCAAATAACACATTTATCAAAAAAATTAAAACTTAGAATAAAGGTTTTTAGACTGATAATAAGATGATTAAAACAGACCGTAAATATACGCTCGTTTTTTTACGCAACTTTGGTTCATCAAAAACGGAATAAACAACAACAACATTAAAAATAGACAAAAAGCCATGAAAAATAACAAATTGAATATCTCGAAAAAAACGGTTGCAAATCTTAACAACAAAGCTGTCAACAATGATTTCCAAGCTTTCGTGACTATCATTACTCAGCCTCCAACTCGTTTGTAAGAACTCCATTAACCAACAATAATCATCAATCAAATTCAACTCCAAATAAAGCCATGAAAAATAACAAATTGAATATTTCGAAAAAAACGGTTGCAAATCTTAATAACAAAGCTGTCAACAATGATTTCCAAGCTTTCGTGACTATCATTACTCAGCCTCCAACTCGTTTGTAAGAACTCCATTAACCAACAATAATCATCAATCAAATTCAACTCCAAGTAAAGCCATGAAAAATAACAAATTGAATATCTCGAAAAAAACGGTTGCAAATCTTAACAACAAAGCTATCAACAATGATTTCCAAGCTTTCGTGACTATCATTACTCAGCCTCCAACTCGTTTGTAAGAACTCCATTAACCAACAATAATCATCAATCAAATTCAACTCCAAATAAAGCCATGAAAAATAACAAATTGAATATCTCGAAAAAAACGCTTGCAAACCTTAACAACAAAGCTGTAAACAATGATTTCCAAGCTTTCGTGACTATCATTACTCAGCCTCCAACTCGCTTATAAGTATTTTCTTTATCAACAATAATCATCAATCAAATTCAACTCCAAGTAAAGCCATGAAAAATAACAAATTGAATATCTCGAAAAAAACGGTTGCAAAACTTAACAACAAAGCTGTCAACAACGATTTCCAAGCTTTCGTGACTATCATTACTCAGCCTCCAACTCGCTTATAAGTATTTTCTTTATCAACAATAATCATCAATCAAATTCAACTCCAAGTAAAGCCATGAAAAATAACAAATTGAATATCTCGAAAAAAACGGTTGCAAACCTTAACAACAAAGCTGTCAACAATGATTTCCAAGCTTTCGTGACTATCATTACTCAGCCTCCAACTCGCTTATAAGTATTTTCTTTATCAACAATAATCATCAATCAAATTCAACTCCAAATAAGACCATGAAAAATAACAAATTGAATATCTCGAAAAAAACGGTTGCAAATCTTAACAACAAAACTGTCAACAATGATTTCCAAGCTTTCGTGACTATCATTACTCAGCCTCCAACTCGTTTGTAATTGTATTTTGCTTATTCAAAAAAAAATCCCCTACACAGCTAAACACTGTAAAGCAGGAGATTTTGTAAAACTATATTAAAATTCGCCTTAAAACGAGAAATGAACAGAGGCTTTCAATGCGAAAGGCTTGGGTTCTCTTCCAGAAGGCGAAAGATGGTCAAGGTACGAAAGGCGATGAAATGCCTGTAACCTGAAAATCTTAAAGATATTATCTATCCCATATCCGATTTCGACAAAAGGCTTATTGGGGTCAAGTCCAGAAAAACTATATCTTGGTTGCAAATCACCTTTGATGTGCCTCGGATTAATAACAGGAATTGCATCTTGCATCAATTCTTTATTTTGCTCTCTTTGGCTACCAAAGAGTACATTCGCCGAAGCAATCAAACGCCATTTTAATTGGCGAATGGCAGGAATACGATTGAAAAGTAAACCTTCAAAGTTGTGATTATAATTAAGTGATACATACTTATCACTTACAAATTCAAAATAGTGCATCGTGTTAAAAGCTGCACGGTTGTAGAAAAAGGTTTCGTTTCCTAAATGTGGAAACAGTAAAGGTGCAGGTAAATTTGTGGGTATATAACCTGCTTGAATGGTATAATCAGAACGTCCAAGCGTACCTACTCTGAAAGATTGAAATACTTTGGCCATAAAACGGTCGTAATTAAAATTACCGTTTAAGGTTTTGATACCATGCTGATAAGTCAGCGTAAGCGTTGGAGCTCTCTTACTTCCCAAAGCAATTCGCTCGTTGCCATCCATGATATAAGTTTCATTTTTAGCAAAGCGAGCTTCGAGTGTAAAGAAGGTGTCGTTATAATAGTCTAAAGTTGGTGAATTTTTTCCAGCTTCTGGGTGGGTTCTATACTGAAATTCAAAAAGAGGGTCAAATGCACGAGTAGTAAAAGCCCCAGTAAAAGAAATTCCTTTAGTAGGTTCAGTCTTTAGGAAAATTTCACTTTCTCTGCGATAAAAGGCCCCAGTGTAAGCTCCCCAACGAGTAAAAGCATAAAAGATTTTATTGTCTCCGATAAGTTCGGGGGTAAGTCCAAGCCGTTCGAGGTCGTAACTATGTTTGATACCCAATACCGACCAATGTCTGCGAGAAAGAATATAATCTACTTCACCGCCGTACTTCAATACTTTGTCTTTTGTTCCGAAACCTAACCAGCCTTTTAAAATCCAGTCTTTACTAAAATTAGAATAAGTTTTAAAACCGAGTCTTAGTCGTAAGCCTTCCATTTTGTTTAGGGCAAATGACGTTAAGTAAGGACCAATACCAAACTTATTAAAACGCTTATAGCCACTGGCAATAATTTCGGCTATTTCTACATAGGTTTTTACGATAGGAACATTTCTAACAGTATCTATCAGTTTGGAAGCTAAAATATCTTGTGCAGACAGAGATTCGTGTCGAGCTTCCAACCAAAATTTTGGGTCGGGTTCTTTGGAATCCTCCGCTACTTCAATGGGCAAATCATAAAAGCTTAATTCTTTGGGTTTATTCACCACAAAATCTTTATTGGAAATATACATTTTCAATAACATCCCAGCCGAGTTTTTGGTCAATTCTGCAATATCAATCAAAAAACGTGTTTTAGCTGGTAGCCAAGCACCTTCAGAAGTTTGTTCTAATTCTTGTGAAATTTTTATTTTGTCAATAAAGTTGATGTTGGCTTCTTTCCCAACAGTGGCATCAATTTGCACTAAAGCAAAAGAAGTAGTATCAATATAAGCCTTTCCGACAAAAACTAAATCCTTATCATTTTTCGGGTCGAATTCTAAGCCATAACAAATATGTCCGTCCACATCGGTAGTATCTGCCAAGAACCATTTATAAGTACCTTTCCAGTTTTCACCAAGTGGTGAAATGATGTCTTTGCCCAAGAAAGGGACAAAATTGTCATAGAAATTATAATTGGCAAAAATATTTCCCCCTACCAATTGCGACACAAAACCACCTTCTTTTACACCAACCCCTTTGATATTATTTTTAAGAATAATTTCTTTTTTCCTTGAAGGACTTTCACGGAAGTAAAATTTAGAGAGTGTCTCTGAAATAAAAGTAGGAATTACAGCTTTTCCGTCTTCGCCAGCCAATTTCTCAAACTTAGCAATTGCTCCTTGAATTTGCTTCATCACCTTTCTTTCTTTGAATTTATCCGAAAGGTTATCCACATCCAATTCCATTTTTGAATATGAATTATATTCAAAAGCCGTCAGACGTTTTCTATCATTCTTTTCACGGTTTTCGCTAACTTTTCTAAGAATTTTAAATGCTGGATTTTCGCCAGAATACACTACAACTTCATCCAAGGAACGAGCTTCGCCTTGCAACTGGAAATCTATCGTTTGAGAAAGAGCTTTTTTGTCAAGAACTTTACTACGCTTTTTATAATTTACAGTACTTACATAAATAGAATCTGTTAATACTTTAGATTTTATCACATAAATCCCTTCAAAATTTGTTTGAGCACCCACATTTAGTCCTTTTAGCCCTACCGTAGCAAAAGGAAGTGGGTCACCATTTTTAGCGTCAGTTACTCTACCAGTAATTGTATATTGTGCATAAGTAAATTGATAGGCAATTACAAATATTGACAGTATCAATATTTGTATAAATTTTCGATAAGTCATTCTAATAAGGAATGTTAAGGGTAATAAAAAACAATTTGTGTATCCGAATTTACAATATTTAGAGGCAATATCAAATTCATGCTCTAAACACTGACATTTCATCTACAAAATACCCTCATTGGTAGCTACCTAATTTCTACATAAAATATACTTAGTCAATAGTTTTACTACACTATTGTCATAAGATGTCAAATATCTTATTGTTGATTCAGAAATTGTACCAATTTTTCAAAAGCTCTTCCTCTATGCGAAATTTTCCCTTTTTCTTCCATTGACATTTCAGCAAAAGTACGGTCGAAGCCTTCTGGAATAAAAATAGGGTCATAGCCAAATCCTTCATTGCCACGCAATGTTTCAATGATTTCCCCTTTTACTACACCTTCAAATTGTTCAACTTTTCCATCAATAATCAGCGTAATCACCGTTCTGAACTGAGCCGAACGATCGGTTTTTCCAGAAAGGTTTTTTAACAGTAAATTGATATTATCGCTGTGGCTTCGCTGTTCGCCAGCATAGCGTGCTGAATAAACGCCCGGTTCGCCATTCAAAGCTGTCACTTCTAAACCTGTGTCGTCTGCAAAACAGTTTACCTGATAATTATCAAATAAATAGCTTGCTTTTTGTAAAGAATTAGCTTCTAAAGTATTCCCTGTTTCGGGTAATTCTTCGTTACAGCCAATTTGTTTGAGCGTAGATAGCTCGAAACGATTTCCCAATACAGCTTGTACTTCTTCTACTTTGTGGGAATTATTAGTAGCAAAACATAATTTTTTCATGGTCATATAAATAGTAAAAAGCCTCTTCATGTAGCATGAAGAGGCTCTAATATCTGTTTCTGTATTATTTTACGGCTGTTACTTCAATTTCAAAATTCATTGGAGAATAAGGCGGAATAGTGTAAGCTCCAGTCGAAGAGTCTGTACGTCCGCTTTGTCCATAACCCAAAGACGAAGGGAATACGAATGTTCCTTTATCTCCTAATCTCAATTTAGAAACGGCTTCTTCAAAACCAGCAACCATCGAACCTTGTCCTAAAACAAAACTAATGCTACCAGAATCAAAGGTTTCGTTATAAATATAAAAACCGTTGCTATCTCGCTTTTTGGTAGGATAAAGTAATTTTCCTGTATAAGAAACGGTAATGGTTTGTCCACTTTTAACCAAATCACCAGTAGCGGTCGATTTTGTGATAACGTACTGTAAACCTGTTGAAGTTTTTACTACTTCCAAACCAGCATATTTTGTTTTCACAAACTCATCAATTTGTTCAGTTTCATTACGAGTAGAGACGAACTTTACAGTCAAAATAGTTGGTTCTGTCAGTTGGCTTGTCTGTGGAAAAATAAATACTCCACTTTCACCTTCTTTCATTAAAGCGATAGGCGTATTTAAAATTGTACTGTAAGTTAAATACGACAAACCAAAAGGAATTGTTTTGGTAGTACTATCTAACATTGTTCCATCCAACTTGGTGTATGTATAAAACATTTTTACCAATTCTGTCTGTGCTGCTCCTCTTCCTGTGGCATTAGTTACTGTTTTGTAATAATAAACACCAGAATTAGGGTCTTTTATAAGCGTCAGCCCTTTGTCTTTCCCGTACTGAATTACTGTATTTTCATTTGCTTGATATAATTGTTCAAGGTCTGAGCCACCACTCATACACCCACTGATTAACCCAACTATACCCAGTAAAAATACCCAAATGATAGATTTGTTCATGATTAAATGTTTGATAATATTTGTTTACTTGTCTTTTAATGCAACAATTTCAAGTTCAAAAATTAGTGGAGTAGAGCCTGGTATTCTGCTTGAACCACTTGTACCATAGCCTAAACTTGAAGGGAAAATAATTGTAGCTTTTTCTCCAAGTCTCATTTTATTAACGCCAATGACGAAGCCAGTAACAAAAGATGTTGAAGTAGCCCCTACTGTAATACTTAATGAATCGGTAGTATTAAGATTGGTATCGAAAATCTCGCCATTCAAAAACTTACCCGTATATTTTACCTTAGCCACTTTTCCCGAAATCAAATCAGCAGCACCTTCTTTGGTTTTGATGTATCTTACTCCTTCGGTAGTTTTTTCGGTTACAGTAATATTATTTTTAGCAATATAGTGGTCGATGGTAGCCTCTTCGCCATAAGTATAAAAATAAGTAATATCACAACGAAGTGGAGAATTGGCAGGTAAATTTGGGAAATTGGCACTTCCACCCGCCAAGCTTGAAGGCAAAATAAAAGTAGCTTGTTCGCCTTCTTTCATTTGCGGAAGCATTTTCAAGAAAATGTTGGTATTCACGCCATTATTATAAAAAGTAAATGGCTGATTTTTTAAAACAGAGGAACTATCAATTTTAACATCATCGCTCAAACGAGTAAGTACATAATGTAAACGAACGGTATCACCTAAAAGTAAAGTACGCCCACTGTCATTTTTTTTTGTAATCACGTAGTAAACACCATTTGCAGCTTTTTGCATACTGAGGTTTTTACTGCTGATATACTGTTGTATTTGCGTTTCGTTTTGCTGAACGATTATATCATCTTCCAATACTACTTTTGAAAGACATGAACTGAGCAAACCCACGAGCGCCCCAAGTAATAAAAAGTTAAATAATTTGAACTTCATCATTGCTGACTGTTATTTTTTATTCAGTTCAACGCCATCATATTTTTTACGACCACGAAACTGAACGCTTGTTTGAAACGCAAAATAACGAAATCCATTGTGGCAGATTCGTTAAAAACTGTTAAAATGATAGAAAAGAAGAAGGGTAAGTAAAAAAATAATACAATTCAAATATTCAATAAGATTATACTTACTTCTTAGTGAATGATTGATTGCTTATTTTTTTACTTACCCTTCTAATTACTAATTTCCACCTTTTGTGAAATCTAATGCTTCTACTTCAAAAATCAATACAGAGTTTCCTGGGATTGGCCCTTGAGCTGCCTCGCCATAACCAATTTGTGGCGGAATCAAGAAAGTACCTTTTCCTCCTTTTTTCAACATCGTCAATGCTTCATTGAAACCTGGAATCATTCCACCGATAGGCATATCCATTGGTGAAGTACTCTTATCAAATACTTTTCCATCCAAGAATTTACCTACATACATACATTTACAAACATCGCCAGCTTTTGGATTTTCGCCTGTTCCTTCTTTAGAAATCACATATTGTAAACCTGATGGAGCAGTTTTGAATGGCAAACCAGATTTTTTAACATAATCAGCAATCAACTGTGGAATTTGAGCTTTACGGGCATCCGATTCTACTTTAGCTTTTGCTTGTTCAGCAGCCATATCTTTTTCAAACTCAGCTTTAGATTGTACTTTGATAATCTTCACTGTATATTTCAAATCAGAACCTTTTTTAAGGAATGGAGGTAATTGTTGTCCACCTTTTACTAAAGAATCAACTGGTACATAAATCGTAGCACTATCACCTACTGAAAGTAAACGTAAACCATCTTCAAAAGAACCTTTGAAACCAGATGCACCCGCAGGTTGGCACATTGCACGAGCTGGTTGAGTACTGTTCGACTCTTGTAATACTGAGTCAGCTGAGTTTTGAATTTTAGCTAAAAATGTGATAATATCCCCATCTTTTAATTTTCTTGCTTTATCGTCGTGGCTATGAATTTGGATTTTCACACCCTCTTTTACTTCTACACGATTTTTGTCACAAGCAACCATCATACTGGCAGCAAGCAATACAACACTGATTCTTTTGAACATTTTGTTTGATTTATTGATTTTTATTTAATTACTGTGTCTTTTAATCTATTACGAACGCTTTCAATTAGAAAGGTACTGCTAATAATTCAGATTGATATTCGGGTAAAATACTAATAAATTTCTCAACCGTAGCAGATAAACCTATATTCGTTTTACCTCCAGAAGCATTTTTATGCCCTCCGCCATTAAAATACTTGGTGGCTATTCTATTTACTGCAAATTCCTCTACCGAACGGAAGGACATTTTTACAGCTTCGGGACGGTCAACGATAATTACCGACATCACTACTCCTTCAATTTGCAAACCGTAGTTTACAATACCTTCGGTATCACCTGTTTGTGAATTAAAACGCTTTAATTCTTCGGCAGTAACGGTGAAGTAAGCTACTCTATATTCAGGAAGGATAACCAATTTTTCAGAAAGAATATATCCTAAAAAGCTTAAACGTTCTGGAGTGGTAGTATCGTAAATACGGCGGTGGATAAGGTTTGTGTTCACACCTATATCCATAATATCAGCAACGATACGATGTACGGCAGGCGTTGTACTTGGATGACGAAACGAACCAGTGTCTGTCATAATGCCTGCATACAAACACTCGCAGATAGGAATGTCTAATAAAGCTTTGTCACCCAAAAGTACAATTAATTGAAATATCAATTGTGCCGTTGCGGCTGCCTTAATATCATGATAAACAAACTCAGCAAAGTCTTCTGGGAAAGTATGATGGTCAATCATTACTTTTACAGCTTTTGCTTGACGAACAGGTTCAGTGAGGCTTTCGATACGAGAAAGTACAGAGAAATCAAGGCAAAAAATGATTTCAGCCTCAGCAAGAAGCTTATTTGCTTTATTTTTTGTTTTATAATCTTCGTAATTAATTACCTCCTCATTGTTGGGCATCCAGAACAAGAATTTGGGGTAATCAGAAGGAGTAATTACAGTTACTTGATGTCCCTTTTTTTTCAAGAAACCAGCCAAGCCTAAAGACGAACCCAAAGCGTCGGCATCGGGTTTAAAGTGAGTTGTAATCACTATTTTTTTAGGCGTATTAATCAATTCACGAAAGGCTTCAAGATTTTGCATTATATACAATTGATTATCAAGGTATTATAATTTATTCCAAAAATGAATGGCAAAGTTAGCGAGAATTCTCCACAAAAAAACCTGTGAGCTTTCTAAAACCTTATAAGTTTCTTGTATTTTTACATAAATTGCCAATTTAAAACTCTTTCAAAGGGCTTTAGCAATTTTTCGTCAAACCTTCTTCAATATCATATTTCAACACACATTTAATTTCCAAAACATGGCAACTAATAGAACTTTCACAATGATTAAGCCCGATGCAGTAGCAGAGGGAAACTCTGGGGCAATTATTAAGATAATTGAGGAAGCAGGCTTTCGTATTGTCGCTATTAAAAAAACCTTATTAACTCCTGAAAGAGCTGGCGAGTTTTATGCTGTACACGCAGAGAGACCTTTCTATGCAGATTTGTGTGGTTATATGTCATCAGGACCCATTATTCCGATGATTTTAGAAAAAGAAAATGCAGTGGCAGATTTTAGAGCATTAATTGGAGCAACCGACCCTTCTAAAGCAGCTGAGGGTACTATTCGTAAGCAGTTTGCAAAATCTGTACAGGCTAATGCAATACATGGCTCAGATTCTGATGAAAATGCAGCAATTGAGGGCTTCTTCTTTTTTGCAGGCGTAGAGCAGTTCTAAATCACAAAGGGTATGAACAGTAAACAGATACCCTATTTACTGTTCATACTTGTCATTATCGCCTAAGTCTTCGCCAATCATTCTACTGGCTACTTGTTTGAATTTCCCGAATAAACTCCAACCGCCTTTCTTTTCCACAGGAGGTTCAGCAGCTTTAGAGCTTTCTCTTCCGTTTTTACTACTCAAATTATTATTATTCACGGGCGTAATTGGAATAATAGCTGGTGCTGTTTTTCTCAAAAGCTTATAACCATCTTCTCTTTCATCAATATCTTTGATGCCTCTCCATACCAAACCAACAGCCGTAGAGTAAGTAGGGTTTTTGATTTCTTCTGTAAATGATTTACCCAGATTTTCATTCGGATAGCCAATTCTTACATCACGCTGAGAAACTCTTTCAAAAAGTTGGTCGATATAAGGCATCTGAGCAGTACCACCCGTAATAACAATACCACAATTGATACGATTCAAATAACCCGAACGAGCTATTTCGGCTACCACCAAAGCAATCAACTCTTTTAATCTCTCTTCAATAATAATTGAAACATTCTTTACAGAGATAGTTTTTGGTTTTCTACCGTTTGCACTTGGAATCGTTACTACTTCTTCTAAAGATACTTCGTCAGCAACAGCAGAACCAAACTTGATTTTCAGCTGTTCAGCGTGTTCAGTAGAAACACCACAGCCTTGTTCAATATCCGCCGTAATAGAATCGCCAGCAAAAGGCAATACTGCCACATGACGAACTATGTTTTTATAGTAAATAACAATTTCGGTGATTCCGCTACCAATATCGACTAAAGCTACGCCTGTTTTCTTTTCTTGGTCTGTAAGCACAGCCAAAGAAGCGGCCAAAGGTGAATGCACTAATCCACCTTCTATTTCCATTTTATCTTTCGAGCGTTCTATACAACGCTTAGTTTTATCTAATTCAGCTTGAGGAGAAGTAATCATCAAAAACTCTCCTTGTAGTTTTAAACCACTGATACCAACAGGTTCTTGGATTCCGCTGGCAGAATCTACTAAATACTCTTGAGGTAAAGTATGAACAATAGCGTTTCCCTGCGAAATAAAAGTTCGCTGTGCGTCATTTGCTACTTGGTCAACATCGGTAACTGTAACCTCTTCACCACGAGTTTGGCGAGTGATTACAGCTTTATGTTTAGAGCTATGTATGTTTGGGCCTGCAATACTGGCAATTACTCCACGAATATGGATATTTGCTTGGTTTTCTACCTGTTCTAAAGCAGATTGGACAGCCTCTATGGTTTTATTGACATTGAGAACAACACCCTTGGAAACTCTTCCAGTGGTATCGGCTTTACCCAAACCCAGAATCTCCAACTTGCCTAAACTGTCAAGTCTGCCCGCAACTACACTTACTTGCTTGCTGCCTATGTCAAGTCCAACGATTATTTCATTCATGGAAGGTAGAATTTAAGAAACTTTGGATTAAGAATTAAGTTAAATTTTAGTTTGTTATCAAATTGCTTGCCAATATAAGCACTCTGTTTGGATAATTAGTAACCGCTTAATAAAGTCTAATCTGAAACTTAATATTTTATTCACAAATAATCTGATTTCTGTATTTTACACTCACTTTGTGGTAAGTGTCCCAACCTTTTGCAGGAAGTATTTCTTTATAAAATATTTTGATTTTTTTAAACTTGGCTTCAATATCGATACCCATTCCAAATTCAATTACATGATTTCCGACTTCAGGAATTAGCGTAATTCCACCATCTTTTTCAATAACTAATTGGGTTATTTGTGCTTTCCAGAAGGCATCTTCATTGATAGCTTTAATAAGTTCAAGGATTGGCTTACTTTTTAAATCTGTTAAGTCTTTTACTTCATTAAAATAATTCCCCGAAAGTAATAATACTCTTGGGGTAAAATGCGGAGAAATACCGATAAAATCGCCTTTCTCTGTGACGTAAGTATCTGAACGGTTATTATTAATTACTCGGGCGAGTGGTGTGTGTTCGGTAACATCAATCGTCATTTCACCACTTAAATCTCGATGAACTTGACAAGACTCTATTAATTTATTTAAACAAACTCTTTTCTCAATTCTCTTAAAATCAATTTTATCGTAAGGTTTACCTTCAGGGCTTTCTACCACATTGGGGTTTACAATTTCTAAAATTTCTTCTGCTGTAACTAAATGGCTATCATTATCGCCTTCAATATTAATATTTACTTTCGTACACTTCTGATGGTGATGAATGTTTTCGGCAAGTATCACTATGGCCACTAAAATCAGTGTTAATAGCGTTGGCCAAATCCATCTTTTAGTGTTTCGTAAGAGATTCAAAGTTCTTTAATTAAGGATTATGTTTCAACTTTTTAGCACAAACAATTACATTAGTTTTTCAACAGAGGAATTGTTTTCTATTTTTTCATAAAGTTTCAAGAAAAACATACGAAATTAAAAAAAATAAATGAAACATTAGAAATATTTATTAAAAGGAGATTATATAATGGTGTAAGTAGAAAAAACCTTCTAATCAAATTTGGTCATAAAATTTCAAGATTTCGTCGAGTTTTTAAGTATAAATTGGTGGAAATTTTGATGGATTAAATTCGGTCATCAAAGCATAAGCTGCATCTACTACATTTTCAGCATTGGGCTTCGAGAAGTAATCTCCATCTGAACTATAAGCGGGTCTATGAGGTACTGCCGCCAGACAAATTGGTTTTGAATCTAAATAGCGGTAGGCATTTTGTTCATCTAATACCTGTTGCATCATATACGCCGATGCTCCGCCCGGCATGTCTTCGTCTGCAAAAATTACTCGATTTGTTTTCTTGATAGATTCCACAATTTTATGCGAAATATCAAAAGGCATCAGTGTTTGAACATCTATCACTTCTACCGAAATATCCATATTTTCTAATTGACGAGCCGCTTCCATCACGATTCTGCACATCGAACCATAAGTAACAATGGTAATATCTCTGCCTTCACGAATTACTTCTGGTACGCCTAATGGTACTTTAGTATCAAATAGATTGGCTGGAAGTCTTTCTTTTAAACGATAACCATTCAAACACTCTATTACAATGGCAGGGTCGTCTGAACTTAAAAGAGTATTATACATACCAGCGGCTTGCGTCATATTTCTTGGTACGCACAAATGAATTCCTCTGAGTCCACCAAGTAAAACCGACATTGGCGAACCTGAATGCCAGATTCCTTCTAAACGATGTCCACGAGTTCTGACGATAAGTGGTGCTTTTTGTCCGCCTACGGTTCTGTATTGAAGGCAAGCCAAGTCGTCGGATAAAGTAGCAAATGGATAAAAAATATAGTCTAAATATTGTATTTCAATGATTGGTCTTAGCCCTCTCATTGCCGCTCCAATCCCCTGCCCTACGATAGTCATTTCTCGAATACCTGTATCGGTAATTCTTAATTCACCGTATTTTTCTTGTAAACCTGCTAATGTTTGGTTTACATCTCCAATTTTGCCTACGTCTTCTCCTAAAATAAATACTCGTGGGTCGGTTTTAAACCAATTATCAAAATTTTTATTTAAGATTTCTCTCCCATCTACCAAGGGAGAATCCATTTCGTATTGAGCTTCAACAGCCTGTACTTTCAGTGGTGAATATTTAGAATTACTGAATTGATTTGAATTAAATCGTTCATCATTCAGTACATCAGCTTTGCTTAACCATGCTTTCAAACCTTCTTTTGCAGGCGAGTTTTCATGTCTTAAAGCACGAAGAGCTTTTCTGGCTGCTACCACATTTTCATGATGAATCGGGTTGATAGCTTTACGTAATTCTTCTGCTATTTTTTTTACTTCTGCCCCATTTACCGTTTCGGCTGCGGTTTGATAAAGTAAAGAAAGTAAATCTTCACGCTCAGGTTTGATTGAAGCCATATAAGCATTCCAAGCTACTTTTTGCGAACGCTTTGCTTCTTTTACAGCTTCAAGGTCTATTTCATTTAATTCTTCTTCGGTAGCAATGCCTTCCGACAAAATCCATTGTCTGAATCTCAGATTGCAGTCGTAATCTAATTCAAATTGTAATCTTTGAGCTGATTTATATCTTTCATGCGAACCCGAAGCCGAATGACCTTGCTGCTGAGTAACTTCCTCTACGTGAATAAGTGAAGGAATGTGTAAATCTCTGGCTAAAGTTGCGGCTTTTTGATAGACTTCCATCAGCCCAACATAATCCCAAGCTTTTACGGTAAATATTTCTACGCCTGCTCCATCTTCATTTCTTTGATACCCTGCCAAAGCTTTTGAAATAGACGATTTGGTTGTTTGGTACTCAGAAGGTACAGAAATTCCGTAGCCATCGTCCCAGACAGACATTACTAAGGGAATTTGCAACACACCTGCTGCATTTACACATTCCAGAAACATTCCTTCCGAAGTAGAAGCATCGCCTATTGTAGAAAAACAGACTTCGTTTCCGTTGTTAGTAAATTTTTCAGAAATGGCTTCCAATTCGGGTAAATTGCGGTAAAGCTTTGAAGAATATGCCAAACCAATTGAGCGAGGCATTTGTCCTGCTGTTGAGGATACTCCTGCTACCGAATTATAAAGTTTTGTTTGGTCAACCCATTCTCCGTTTTCATCCAACCAACGAGTTGCATGATGGTTAATCATGGCTCTTCCGCCAGTGTGGGGATCAAAAGCAATATCTGGATGCCCATATAACTGAGCGAAATACTGTGTCCATGTTAAATCCCCTACTGCCGCAACAATCGTTTGGTCACGGTAATAGCCCGAAATAAAATCACCCGGTTTCATTGCTCTTGCCAAAGCAAGCTGGCAAAGCTCTTTGCCATCCCCATAAATACCAAATTTGGCACGCCCCGCAAAAACTTCTTTTCGTACAAGCAAACTACACTCACGACTAATGCGAGCTACACGGTAATCAGTAAGGACTGACTCCTTGGTGAATACAATAGTTTCAGATAGAAATGCGTTTTCCAAGACAGTGGGATGGGTCAAAATGAAAATTTAACAAATAAGTTTCTAATACCAAAAATAACAGAAATTAATTAGTGTAACAAATATTAACAGGTCAAGACAGATTTTGGCATCTTGTTAATGATTTGTTAAAACCTACTTAAGATTTTGTAAAGCCTTAATATGGCTTTATTTTTGTTCTGTGAAATTAGCTTAATTCTCACTAATTCATACAAACTTTTTCAGTTTATATGGATGATATTATCTTTAGAAATTTCAAAAAAAAATCCGTAATATCGTTTCTCATTCAATAAATAAAATTAATATGAAAAAGTTATTTTTTGTTCTTGCATTCGTGTTTGTTGCTACTTTAGCCAATGCACAAGGAGTTATTAAATTCGAAACTGAATCACACGATTTCGGTAAAATTGAAGAAGGTACAATCGCTACCTTTGAATTCAAATTTAAAAATACCAGTAAAACTGCAGCTGTAGTTATTTCTAATGTTTCTCCTTCATGTGGTTGTACAACACCAAGTTGGACAAAAGAGCCAGTAATGCCAGGAGGTACTGGTTCGGTAACTGCCTCTTTCAGCTCGGCAGGTCGCCCAGGTGGTTTCTCTAAAACAGTAACTGTTGTTAGTAATTCTGAAACACCACAAATTGTTTTGTCATTCAAAGGCGAAGTAGTGCCAAAAGGTTCATTAACAGAAGCTACTCCAGCTAAGAAAAAAGCAAACTAATTTTCCTACAAAAGGGAATTATCCAAAAAGCAGAAAAGGCATAAACAAAATTTTGTTTATGCCTTTTCTGCTTTTTCTTTTAAAAACAATCCGAAGATTCAGCGTTTCCGTATATCATTTCGAGTTTGAATTAAAAAATCCTTGAAAATGAAAAAATCATCACTATTGCTCGCCGTGTTACTTTGCTTTACGAATTACTTCGTTTCAGCTCAAATCGTAACGGTGGGAACAGAAGCCATGTTCCCAACAAAAAATATTGTAGAAAATGCTGTTAATTCCAAAGCTCATACCACTTTGGTAGCAGCAGTAAAGGCAGCAGATTTAGTAGCTACTTTACAGACCAAAGGCCCTTTTACGGTTTTTGCTCCTGTAAATGATGCTTTTGAAAATTTACCGAGTGGAACGGTAGAAAATTTATTAAAACCTGAGAACAAAGCAACCTTGAGTAAGATTTTAACGTACCATGTAGTAGCAGGTAAGTTTGATTTCGATGCCATCTCGAAAGCTATCAATGCAGGCAAGGGCTTGGCAACTTTCACTACTGTTAGTGGTGGTAAATTATTCGCAACGATGAATGGTAGCCATAACATTATGCTGAAAGACGAAAACGGACAAACTGCCAACATCAGTACTTATGATGTACTTCAATCAAATGGGGTTATTCATGTAATAGATGCTGTGGTATTACCCAAAATGTAACTAACAATTGGCAAAAGGGTATGAAGTAAGTTTGAACCTTTCTTCACGCCTTATAGACAGGTGTGGTTTAATAATGGGTAATGTGCAAAGGGCTTTCTACTTCGAAAGTCCTTTGTTTTAAAAATTCTCTTTCTCCACTCCTTTCTTTTGCTTCTATCGCCTTGCTACTCACCTATCATTGATTAAAAACAGTTAAGAACAAGCGTAATTCCAAATGGTAAAAGTTTAAAACAATTCCATTATCTTTATTAAGCCCTTAAACAAGAAAGTACAAAAACCGTTGGGTATATAATGACTTTCATTGATAAGAAAACACTCATGTCTAAACGAAAAACTGTTATAACTGAAGAGGCACTCGTATCTCTGCTCCAAAGCAAAGACCAGCGAGGTTTTTCCATCTTGTATGACAATTATTCATCTGCTCTTTATGGGGTAATTCTGAAAATAGTACGTTCAGAAGAAGTCGCAGCGGATGTTATGCAAGATGCTTTTGTGAAGATTTGGCGAAATATTGAAGCATATAATCGTACAAAAGGAACACTATTTACTTGGATATTAAATGTGGCAAGAAATACTGCCATTGATAGAATCCGTTCACAGGAATTTCAGAATTCTCAGAAAAACCACGATATTGACGACCACGTGATGTTTATTGACAGTCAGGGTGGAAATCAGGTTGATATTGATGCCATTGGCGTAAAGAAAGTAATTGAAAATCTTCGTCCTGAATATCAACAGGTTATCGACTTACTGTATTTTCAAGGATACACCCAAACAGAAGTAGCCGAAGAGTTTGGCATTCCTCTGGGAACTGTAAAAACTCGGGTAAAAGCTGCCATTACTCAACTAAAACAATTTTTCATACAAATTGGCTTGGTTTTCCTTTGGGGATTTTTTGATTTGTAATTGTATGGTTTATCCAACTTTCACAAACATCAACCACGACTAACGTTTACAAAAATGAATATTCAAGAATACATAGAATCTGGCATTTTGGAAAGCTACGTGCTGGGGGCTACTACTCAGGCTGAATCCATTGAAGTAGAGCGTCTGGCAGAAGAGTATCCTGCTATTCAATTAGAATTGATGGCACTGCAAGGTACGCTTGAAAACTACGCTCTCCAGTATGCTCAAGAACCACCTGCAACACTTAAAAATAGTGTAATGGAAGCCATTTCAAAAGAAAATGGCAGTACCGATACTCAGGAAAATATTATCAAACCTCTTTATAAACAAAAGTCTTTTACCAACAAATACTCTTGGCGTTTTGCTGCTTCTTGGGTTTTATTGGCTTTAAGTATCGGAGCAAATATTTGGTTTTTTAATAATTGGCAAAAATCAGAAGAAAAAGTTTTGGCTTTGGAAAGTCAGAACCAAATTCTGGCTCAAGAGGGACAAACCTTGAAAGCCAGCTACCAAGAAGAAGTAGCGATTCTGCAAAACCCAAGTACTAAAATTATTACTTTGGCTGGGCAAGCGGTAGCCCCACAAGCAAAAGCTTTGGTCTATTTCAATCCCAGCAAACAAGAAGTCTATCTATCAAACCTAAGTCTGCCTGATGCTCCTGTTGGAAAACAGTATCAACTTTGGGCTATCATCGACGGTAAACCTGTGGATGCAGGCTTGATTGATAATCATACGAATATTTTAAAAATGAAGTCTTTTGCCAATGCCGCAGCCTTTGCCATTTCTTTAGAAAACACAGGCGGAAGTACTACCGAAGCCGGGCCGAAAGGTGCTGTTTATGTAGTGGGAAATGTCTGAGTGATGAGTTTGGAGTGATGAATTATGAATATTAAAGTATGACATCATCACATTTGATTTAATTTTTATCTAATAAAAAAGCCTTTAAATTGCCTCTCAAGCACTTTTAAAGGCTTTTTTATTATTAAGTCAAATCCGACATCCGAATTCAGAAATCCAAAATTATCCTAAATCATTCCTCTGGATTTTAATTCTAAGTATTTATTTACTGTACTTATCGTCAAGTTTTGTGGGGCAGTTAATAATGCTTGTATGCCGTACTGAGCCAATTCTCTTACAATTTGGTGTTTTTCATAAAAGTACTTTTCGGCAATTGTTTTATGATAAATTTCTTCTGTTGTTTTTGCAGGCTTTTCCAACAATGCTCTCAATTCGGTATTCTCGAAAAATATAATAATTAAAAGATGGTCTTTGGCAATTTTTCTGAAATAAGGCAATTGTCTTCGCATGGAAGTAAGCGTTTCAAAATTGGTATAAAGTAACAACAAACTCCGCTGACGAAGATAGGTTTTGCAGTGAATGTACAAAGCCTCATAATCAGTTTCTTGATAGCGTGTTTTTTGATTGTAGAGCGTATCCAAAATTTTAGTCATCTGCCCTGCCCTTTTTTCTGCCATCAAAGTTTGTCCTACTTTTTCCGAAAAAGTAATAAGTCCAGCTTTATCTTGTTTATAAATAGCAATGTTTGAAAGTACCAAAGTGGCGTTGATGGCATAATCCAACAATGAAAGTCCTTCAAAAGGCATTTGCATTACTCTACCCTTGTCAATCAAAGAGTAAATATTTTGTGATTTTTCTTCTTGAAAAGCATTGACCATTAAATCGTTTCGGCGAGCGGTGGCTTTCCAGTTGATAGTTCGGACATCATCGCCTTGAACGTATTGGCGAATTTGTTCAAACTCCTGACTTTGTCCAATTTTACGTATTTTCTTTACGCCCAAATCGGTCAAACGATTAGATATCGCCATCAATTCATAAGCTCGCATCTGTAAAAAAGAAGGGTAAACGGCTACTTCTTTGTCTTGCGAAAACTGAAATCTACGCTTTATCAATCCCAAAGGACTTTTTACAAATACATTCACTGCTCCAAAACTGTATGTTCCTCGTTTGGTTGGACGAAGTAAATACTCTACAATTTGTGTTTCAGCAGGTTTCAGATTTGTCGTAAAAAGTAAATCTCTTTTCTGAAATTGAAAGGGAATTTCGTCGATAATTTGTAGCTGAACTGTAAAACTGAAATGGTTTTCAAGATAAATTGAAATTGGATTTTCGTCGCCGTTCGATAATCTTTCGGGTACTTCTCTCCTACAAAAAATCCCTTTTTTGTTACGATAAAGCATCAATAAATCTGAAAGCCACATCAAACAAAATATCAAAAACAACAACTGAGCGATTCCCAATAAAAAAGGGAAAACAAAAGCCAAAATAAACAAAACAACAAGCCCAATGATGAGTGTAAACATCATTTTAGTAAAATAAAGCGATTGGTAGAATTGCTTCATAGCTTTTGTGGATTAAATAGGATGAGCGAGTGAATCTTTTAGAGACCTTTTTTTATTGGCTGAATTTTGGACATCATTTAGCTTTTTTCGTCTATCCTCCAAGATTCTCTTTACGTCCAAATAAATATTTTTAAATTCATCAGGGTGCATAATATAATGCCTTAGGCTTAGTCTGAAAGCAGCAGTATCTACTTTGTTTTTTTGCATAACCTGCCATCTTACTCTTTTATAAACCATTAAAGAAGTATCTTGATTAGCAAAGTGCATATTACTCACACGAGCCTCTGCTTCGTGAACGTCTGCCAAAACTATTGCCATTTTAGCTTTATCTATCAAATTTTCGGGCTTATCATTCGAGCCACAAGCCATCATCAAGGATGCTATCATTAGAATTCTTAATCTCATATTTCAAATTTACAGGGAATTTGGGTAGTTTTAAACTTGCATAAGTTTTTTAAGAAAATTTATGCTTTCGGAGTAATCTCTTCAAGATAAAAAAGAACCATGAATCCCAACGAATTTTTATCCAAACTTTATAAATATGAAATCAAAATCCGCAAGGCTGTTACTTCGCAGATGCGTGGAAACTTTCATTCTATTTTTAAAGGTTCTGGGCTTGAATTCAGCGATTTACGCCAATATCAATATGGCGATGACGTTCGCCTTATCGACTGGAATACTTCTGCCAAAGGACACGGAACGTATGTAAAAATCTTCAAAGAAGAAAAAGAGCAATCGGTTTTTTTTGTAGTTGATGTAAGTGCTTCGCAAGATGTTGGTCGTTCAGACCGTTCTAAATTAGATACTACCAAAGAAATTTGTGGCGTTTTGGCTTTATCGGCGATCAAAGAGGCAAGTCACGTGGGGCTACTTTGTTTTTCTGACCAAAAAGAAAAATACATCAAACCTGCCAATACGCTAAAACACGGTTATCAAACGATTTTAGAATTGTTCAAACTTAAAACAGAATCCACAGGTACGAATTTAAAGAAAATGATTTTGTTTACTTTAGACGTACTCAAAAGAAGAAGTTTGGTGATTTTGGTTTCCGATTTTATTGATACGGGTTATGAAGAAAACCTAAAAGCACTTGCCCGAAAACACGATTTAATCGTTATTCACTTGTACGACCAACGAGAAACGAATCTTCCTCGTTTGGGAATTATTCCAGTTTATGATACCGAAACTCGGAAAACTATTTGGGTAAATGCTTCGTCGAGTTGGTTTAGAAATCGTATGAAGATTTTGTTCGACCAAAATTCGCAATTAGTAGAACAAGTATGTAAGCAAAACCGAGCCAACTATTTAGCGATAGATGCCTCTGAAGATTATGTACCGAAACTCATTAAATTATTTAAAGTACGAAAGAAATAATCAAAGCTAAAACGATACAATTTCATTCAAATCAACATCAATCACACAGCCCTAAATAGTGAAGAAAGCCTGTTGTAAATTAGTATGAACCCTTTTTTAGTCAAGTATTCAGTAAAAAATCATATAGATTCTTCTGAAAAAAAATTATTTACCACGCTTCCAAAACGCCTTGTAAATCACTTGGGAAAGCTTTTCTATGATTTTATGATATTCTTTCATATTCGTTTTAAAAATTCTTTCTTATTACTTGCTACTTGCCTCTTATTACTTATTTCTTTTGCAAATCATGCTCAAAATACCAAAGGACGACATCCCAAAGGCAAATTTTTAAGTGATAGCCTCCAAGTTGGTTTGCCAATAAAATACTCTTTGAGTTATCGACATAAATCAACTGAAGATATTTTCTTTCCAGATTCTACTTTCAATTATGCTCCGTTTGAGCTGATTTCAAGAGAATACTTTCCGACAGTAACCGACGCCAATGGAAGTTTAGACAGTGCGGTTTATACCCTTATTTCATTTGAAGTAACGCCCATTCAAGAATTAAGTCTTCCAGTTTTTGTTCGAGACCAGTTAGATTGTACACGAGTATTTGCCCCACTCGATTATGTAAAATTCAAAGGACTTATTCAGAACAGCGAAAATATTGATACACTTTCCTTGAAAAAAGATACCCAGATAATTCCACTGGCACAGCAGCCAAATTATCCACTAATGTTTTTGTTTTTTTTAGGTTTAGCAGTTTTAGCGACTATTACTTTCTGGTTTTTTGGTACTCCCATCAAAAGGCAAATCAAATTATTCCAGTTCAGAAGGCGTTATGACGAGTACCAGCGTCTTTTTCAAAGATTAAGTAAAGCCACCGACGACCAGAAAAAAGGCTTAGAAAATGTAGAAAAAGCCGTAATCTTGTGGAAAAAGTATGTAGAACGCCTCGAAAGTAAACCTTTTACTACTTTTACAACCAAAGAAATTTTGGATAATCTGCAAGACGAACGCTTGCCTGATGCACTCCGAGAAATTGATGCTACTGTTTACGGTGGTATATATTCAAAAAAAACAGCTTCTTCTTTGGAGGTTCTTCAAAAATTAGCCGAAAGTCTTTATCAAAAACATCGACAAGAATTAGTTCAAAGTGCAATTTAAGGAGTGATTAGTCAATAGCGAAGGTGATGAACATCAGCTAATTTACCAGCAAAAACGAACTTAAATTTTATCCGTTACTGAACTTTGAAAGAACATTTGTTTATTAGCTATGCAAGATTGGTTTTCAAAATATTGGTTTTTGCCGTCAACACTCCTTGAGTTTGACTGGGTTCATCCATTTTTTTTATATGGCTTGCCTGCTATTCCATTACTTTTCTTGATTAGAAGCTGGCTCAGAGGTAATGCCATTCAGAAATTAAATATTGCTTTTCCGCCTAATGATGTTCACTCCAATTGGGTAAGTTATCTAAGATTTATTCCTGCTATTTTTCTGCTTTTATCTATCAGTATGATTTTGATAGCATTGGCTCGCCCACAAAGAGTGGTATCCGAAACCGAACAATTTTCAGAAGGTATCGACATCATGCTTGCTTTGGATATTTCAAAGTCGATGGATTCAAAAGATATTCCACCGAGTAGGCTTTTAGTTGCCAAAAGTGTAGCTAATAAATTTATTGCAGGACGTATGCAAGATAGAATTGGCGTTGTGATTTTTTCGGGCGAACCATTTTCGCTTTGTCCTTTGACGACCGACTACGAAATGTTACAAGAGTATATCGACGAAATTTCTTCTGAGCTTATTCAAACCTCTGGAACGGCGATTGGAAATGCTTTGGGAATGTGTATTAATCGTTTGAGAGAAATAGATTCTAAAAGTAAAGTAGCCATTTTGATTTCAGACGGCGACAATACCGCTGGCAACCTCGACCCCGTGACTTCCGCACAATTGGCAAAGGCTTTTGGCGTAAGAGTTTACACGATTGCCGTAGGAAGTAGCGACAACCCGACCGAAAAAGTAGATGAAGGGACACTCAGAGAAATTGCAAAAACCAGCGAAGGAAAATTCTTTAGAGCAAAAGATGCACAGTCTTTAGAAAAAATATTTGAAGAAATTAATCATTTTGAAAAAGTAGAAATCAAACAGAACCAACTAAGAAATGTTCGTGATTTTTACCATCCATATCTGCGTTGGTCGATTGCTTTTCTATTAATTTCATTTGCCTTAAAGAATACTTTTATGGGGAATATTTTAGAAGACTAACCTATTTGCCAGAATTCTACCCTTTACAATTATTACTTATCTACGAATATGTATTCACAATTCAGTATTTGCTCTCCTCATTTTCAAAATTAATCAGATTTAATAATTCCTTAACATTGGCGTAATTAAGTATTTATACCTTTGTAGCGAAATTACCAATATGAAAAAGTCCAGATGTTTGAAGATTACTTACTAACTCTTGTAAAAGCAAAAGTATAAGTAAACAATTTTCAACTTAATAACGGGGCGGTTGCACGCTCTTCAAATCAATAAAATAATGTTCGGATTAGACACTTCTCTATTCATTTTACTTTTCTTGTGTTTGTTTTTGGCTTGTGCCTTTGAATTCGTAAACGGATTTCACGATACAGCCAACGCAGTAGCGACTGTTATTTATACCAACTCTTTAAAACCAACTCAAGCAGTAGTTTGGTCTGGTTTAATGAACTTCTTAGGCCTTCTAACAGGTGGTGTTGGTGTTACAATGTCAATTATCGGTTTGCTTCCGACCGACTTACTCATCGACCCCAACGTCTATCATTCCATGGCAACGGCCTTAGCCATGCTTCTTACGGCTATTATCTGGAACTTAGGCACTTGGTATTTCGGTATTCCTGCTTCATCTTCTCATACTTTGATTGGTTCAATCATCGGTGTGGGTGTAGGTTATGCACTTTTGCCAGAAAACAAAGCTGGTTTAGAAACTGTAAACTGGGATAAAGCTTGGGAAATTGGTAGAGCATTATTATTGTCTCCATTATTTGGTTTTGCTGTGGCTATCGTCTTTATGTATATTTTGAAGAAAAGTATTTCAAATAAAGATATTTTTAAAGAGCCTAAAAAAGATACTCCTCCACCAATGTGGATTCGTGCGGTGTTGTTTACTACTTGTACTTTAGTAAGTTTCTTCCACGGACGTAATGATGGACAAAAAGGAATTGGTTTAGTAATGATGATTTTGATTGCATTCTTACCGGGTTATTTTGCTATCAATACCGACGTTGACCCATTCAAACTTCAAAAAGAAGTAGTAACAGTTCAAGAAATTGTTACTAAAATAGATACCGTAAAATTATCGGCTACTGAGAAAGAAGGTTATCATAAAATTATCAAAGCTACCACTGGTTTAAGTGCAATTTTAGCAGACAAAACACTTAGCAACGATAATTTATCAGTAGAGAAAAAATTAGAAATTCGTAAAGACGTTTTATCAATCAATAAATATTCTAAAAAATTAGCTGAAAGTGATGCAGTTACATTAAGCAAAGACGATAGAAGTGCTTTGAACAAAGCTACTGCTGGTGCAAAACCTGCCTTCTTTACTTTCGGAACTGCTAACAACGGTTTATCAGCCTTGACAGACTTTGCCCCATCATGGGTAATGTGGATGATTGCACTTTCATTAGGTTTAGGTACAATGATTGGCTGGAAACGTATCGTTGTAACGGTTGGGGAAAAAATTGGTAAGCAACACCTTTCTTATGCACAAGGTGCTTCGGCTGAGTTAGTTGCTTCAATTACCATTGCCTTGTCAACTTTCTACAAATGGCCAGTTTCTACTACGCACGTACTTTCATCGGGTATTGCGGGGTCGATGGTTGCTTCAAAAGGTATCAAAAACCTTCAAGGAGGTACAGTGAAAAGTATCGTAATGGCTTGGGTACTTACTTTACCTGTTACAATTTTAGTATCTGCTACAATTTTCTATTTGCTTCGTACAATTATAGGATAATATCAGTTTTCAAAGGAGAGGGTGTAATTTTAAATATACACACTCTCCTTTTTTGTTAAGAGTACCCAACTACCAATATAGAAAATCCATAAATTAATGAAAACTTTTCAAGGACTTTTTGTTCTGATGACTCTCTATGTCATTAGCTCAACTACTTTTGCCCAAAATTCAACGAATGAACCAAAGAAAGAGGTTCAAACCTCTAAAAAATGGTATGATAAAATATCATTAAGAGGTTATGCTCAGGTTCGTTACAATCGTTTATTAGAAACTAACGAAAAACTAAAATGTGAACAGTGTGATAGGTCTTGGGGGGAAAATGGCGGTTTCTTTATTCGCCGTGGACGTTTAATTTTTTCTGGAGATATTTCTGATAAATTATACATTTACATTCAACCAGATTTTGCTTCAAATGTAAGTAACTCATTTCAACATTCATTTCAACTTCGTGATGCTTATTTTGATTTAGCTTTAGACAGTAAAAAGGAATACCGTCTCCGTATCGGACAAAGTAAAGTACCCTATGGTTTTGAAAACATGCAATCTTCTCAAAACCGCCTTTCATTAGACCGTGCCGACCCTACCAACAGCCCTGTATCTAATGAACGAGACTTGGGCGTTTTCTTCTACTGGGCCAAAGCTGAGATTCGTAAACGTTTTGCCTACTTGGTTAGTTCTGGACTGAAAGGAAGTGGCGATTATGGAGTATTTGCCTTTGGACTTTACAATGGACAAAATGCCAATAAAGCCGAGCAAAACAACCAGCCTCACATTGTTTCAAGAATTACTTATCCGTTCAAATTAAAGTCAGGACAAATTATCGAAACGAGCCTTCAAGCTTACACGGGTAAATTTGTGATTGAAAAAAATGCTAAAAATACTACGACAAATACCTCTTATATAGACCGTCGTGTGGCAGCATCACTAATCGTTTATCCTCAGCCTTTGGGTATCCAAGCAGAGTATAATATTGGTGAAGGTCCAGAATTCAATCCAACTACTATGGCAACAGAAGTAAAAAAATTGAACGGAGGTTATGCACAAATCATGTACAGACAAAAAGTAGGTGAAAATCATATTACGCCATTTGTCAAATATCAGTACTACAACGGAGGGAAAAAACACGAAATAGATGCTCGCAGATATATTGTAAAAGATTTAGAAATTGGGGCTGAATGGCAATTAAAAGATTATTTTGAACTTACAGCTATTTACACCATTTCTGATAGAATTTTTGAAGATGCTGCACTCCCAGATAATGAACAAAAAGGGAATCTATTACGCCTTCAAGCTCAGTTTAATTTTTAAAAGACAGCTTTGTTAGATTTCAAAAAGAAATGCTCTTGACTTATGAATTCATAAATCAAGAGCATTTCTTTTAACAAGTATTTATAAATTAAGCTAAAGCAATACGTTTGAAAGTACTGATAGTTAATCCTTTTTGAGTTTGCTCTAACAATTGTTTGATATTGATAGAGTTATCTTTTACAAATTGTTGGTTCAACAAAGTGTTTTCTTTGTAGAATTTCTCCAATTTACCTGTTGCAATTCTTTCTAACATTGCTTCTGGCTTACCTTCTTGACGAGCTTGGTCTTTACCGATTTCGATTTCACGTTCGATAGTTGCAGCATCAACGCCATCTTTATCTAAAGCAACTGGTTTCATAGCTGTGATTTGCATTGCAATATCTTTACCAACTTCAGTTACATCAGTTCCGTTTACGTTTGTGAATGCTACTAAAACACCAATTTTGTTGTTTGAGTGAACGTAAGAAACCACTTTATCAGCAGTGATGTTTTCATAACCAGCGATATTGATTTTTTCACCAATTTTACCAGTTAATTCAACAATTGCTTCCTGAGCACCACGTCCGTCAGCTAAAGTAGAAGCCAATAAAGTTTCTTTATCAGCTGCATCAATAGCAACCGCTGAAGCCAATAAAGCAGCAGCTAATTCGTTGAAATCTGCCACTTTAGAAACTGGCTCAGTTTCACAAGCTAAAGCAACTAATTTACCGTTTGTTCCGTCTTCGCTGATAGCAACTAATACTACACCTTCGTTAGTAGCGTTGTCTGCACGTTTAGCTGCCACTTTCTGACCAGCTTTACGAAGAATATCAATAGCGGCTTCAAAATCACCACCTGCTTCAGTAAGGGCTTTCTTACAATCCATCATGCCCGCACCGGTCATTTGTCTTAATTTATTAACGTCTGCTGCTGAAATAGCCATCGTTGTAATTGTTTTTAGATTATGGATTACGGATTGCGAAATTGAACTGGCTTTAATTACGTTATTTCGCAATCCGCATTCGCTAATTCAATGTTAATTTTTAAAGGAACAGCCCACAGAATTCTATGGGCTGTTTTAATTTCAATTAATTTATAAAGATAAAGTTATGACAAAAAGATAAGTACATTTTGCTTTTCAGATTATCATATCTTCAAATTATTATTAATCTTCTTTCTCGTATTTAGCGGCAACTTTCGCTGCTTCTTTCGCTGCTTCTTCGTCAGCTAAACGCTTTGCTTCTTCCTCTTCTGCTAAACGAGCATCATCTTTATCCTGCTTACGCTCCATCAAACCTTCTTCGATAGCTTTACCGATAGCCAAAGTGATTAATGAAATTGATTTGTAAGCATCATCATTTGATGGAATTGGGAAATCAACTAAATCAGGGTTCGAGTTAGTATCGCACATTGCGAAAACTGGAATACCTAATCTTTTTGCTTCTGCTACTGCAATGTGTTCACGTTTTACGTCAACTACGAAAAGAGCTGCTGGCAAACGAGTAAGGTCAGTAATACCGCCTAATACTCTTTCCATTTTCTCTTTATCACGAGACATCATCAAACGCTCACGTTTTGCTAAAGCTTTAACAGTTACTTCATCTTTCAATAATCTGTCGATAGTTGACATTTTTTTGATTGATTTACGTACTGTTGTGAAGTTTGTAAGCATACCACCTAACCAACGGTCAGTTACGTAAGGCATTTTCAAACGACGAGCTTCTTCAGAAACAATTTCTTGAGCTTGTTTCTTTGTAGCTACGAACATTACTTTACGGCCAGAACGAACTACTGCTTTGATAGCAGCACAAGCTTCGTCTAAACAAGCTAAAGTTTTGTTCAAGTCAAGAATGTGAATACCATTCTTCTCCATAAAGATATATGGAGCCATTCTTGGATCCCACTTGCGAGTCATGTGTCCAAAGTGAACACCTGCATCTAAAAGGTTTTTGTATTCTAATTGTGCCATTTTCAGACAGTTATCTGTTATTTGTTAATTGTTATCAGTATGATACTAAAATCCAACTAAACAATAACTTCTAACTTTAAATTAAAAGTTGAAAAGAAAATTGAAAACAACAAAGACATCGGTCACTGTAAGTCTTGTTGCGTATAATTAAAAT
The DNA here is from genome assembly GCF_034929435.1 of Arcicella rigui. NCBI lineage: Bacteria > Pseudomonadati > Bacteroidota > Cytophagia > Cytophagales > Flectobacillaceae > Arcicella > Arcicella rigui. The sequence continues at coordinate 99,679 of NZ_JAYFUM010000007.1, read as the reverse complement.
CAAATATTGGGTTATCCATTAGTAGTTGACAGCAAAACTGAAAACCGATAACGGATAACCAATAACGGATATTAACGTTTCGAGAACTGGAATTTACGACGAGCTTTCTTACGACCTGGTTTCTTACGCTCAACCATACGAGGGTCACGAGTTAAGAATCCTTCTTTTTTCAAAGCTGGACGACGCTCAGGGTCGATTTCTTGTAAAGCACGAGAAATTGCTAAACGAAGAGCTTCTGCTTGTCCTTTGATTCCACCGCCATCAAGATTTGCTTTGATATCGTAAGCACCTTCGGTCTTAGTCAATGCAAATGGTTGATTAACGATAATTTGTAAAATTTCAGATGGAAAGTACTCATTTAAAGCACGACCATTCACAAGAATAGTACCGTTACCTGGTGTCATATAAAGACGAGCAACAGCTGTTTTTCTTCTTCCTAATGTATTTGTTACTTCTGCCATTTTCTTAGAGCTATGAGTTATGAGCTATGAGTATGAGGTACAAATTAGGTTTTGTAAAAAACATAATTCATAATTCACAATTCATAATTCATAATTCTGAGTTAGAATTTAATTTCTGTTGGTTGTTGAGCTGCGTGAGGGTGTTCTGTACCTGCATATACATACAAGTTAGTAAACAAGCGGCTTCCCAAACGGTTTTTAGGTAACATACCTTTAACGGCTGCTTCTACAACTCCTTTTGGGTTTTTAGCTAACACTTCTCTTGGCGTAGCAAAACGCTGTCCGCCTGGATACCCTGTGTGACGGATGTAAACTTTATCAGTCATTTTCTTGCCAGTAAAACGAATTTTATCAGCATTAATAACGATAACGTTGTCACCACAATCAACATGCGGAGTGAAAGAAGGCTTGTGCTTTCCACGTAAAATTTTAGCGATTTCAGATGTCAAACGACCTACAATCTGATTTTCTGCATCTACGATAACCCATCCCTTTTCTGTGGTAGCCTTGTTGGCTGAGATGGTTTTATAACTTAAAGTATCCACTTTATTAAGAGTTAAAAAGTCCTAAATGTTTTCTCAAAGAAAGCACCTCTGCCATAAGGTGTTACAAAAAATATCTCCACGGTGGACTTTTATTAAGGGCTGTGAAAATATTTTCGGTAAATCGGAGTTGGAACGTCTCTGATTTTCAATGATTTTGCCTTATTTTATTGCTGAACGGGCATCCAGTTAAAAATTGGGAACGCAAAATTACGGACTTGTTTCGGTATATGCAAAAAGTTTTTGTACTGAATTTACTTTTTTTTCATAAAAAACAATACTTATTTTATGCTTTCCATAGACTTTACTCCTTTTTTGCTCAAAAGCTTGGTTTCAAGCGTTTTCTATCTTCTTTTTATGGATTAAAATCAGAATTGGCATTCTTCTTCAATTTAGGTAGCATTCAGAAAAACCCACCGTTTTTTCTTTTCTTAAAATGCAGAACGTACCTTTGTTGTAGGTTTTATTGTTTTTTATAATCAAAAATCAATAGCAGGAATCTAAATCCATTGAGTAGCGTGGCAAAAGGAGCAAATAATACATATTTTGGAAACATCAAAGAAGGAATAAAATCTTCTTTGAAAGGTCTTTCTTTATCTTGGCGACACTTTCAGGAGGCTCGACAAAGTAGAAAACCTATTTTCGTGGATAATCCCGATTACTTCAATCAAAAAACGGGAATTGTTACCATTCAATATCCTCACGAAAAATTGCCTTTACCCGATAACGGTCGTTATCAATTACATAATGAAATGGACGACTGTATCGTCTGTGACAAATGTTCAAAAATTTGTCCAGTCGATTGTATCGAAATTGAACCTATCAAAGCTACTGGCATTGCTGGCTATGCTTCGGATGGCTCTGCCATTCGTTTGTATGCTGCAAAGTTTGATATTGATATGGCAAAATGCTGTTTCTGTGGCTTATGTACAACCGTTTGCCCGACAGAGTGTTTGACCATGACGCATGAATACGACTTCTCGGTTTTTGATGTTACACAACATAATTTTGCATTCGGAAATCTTTCGCCCGAACAGGCACAAGAAAAACGTGAACTTTATGACCAATTCATGCTTGAAAAAGAAGCGATGAAAGGTTTGAAGACCAAGAAGACGGAAGATAGCAAAACACAAGAAGCAAGACTTGAGGATTCAGGACTAAAAGATGCTGGACAAGAAGAGAAAAAATCTATTGCAAAGCCCGCATTTAAACCAGCATTTAAGAAAAAGGAAGCTGGACTGGAAGATTCTGGACTAAAAGAGAAAGGACTGGAGGACGAAGGACTAAAAGAAAAAAGCTCACAGCTAACAGAAACTCCGACTCCAAAACCGAAGCCAGTTTTCAAACCTTCGTTTAAGAAAAAGGAAGAAGGATTGGAAGATAAAGGACTGGAGGAGTCTGGACTAAAGGATGAAGCACTAAAAGAAAAAAGCTCACAGCTCATAGCTCAAGACTCACAGCTAACAGAAGCTCCTACTCCAAAACCAAAACCCGTTTTCAAACCTTCGTTTAAGAAAAAGGAAGAAGGATTGGAAGATAAAGGACTGGAGGATTCTATACTAAAAGATGAAGCACTAAAAGAAAAAAGCTCACAGCTCATAGCTCAAGACTCACAGCTAACACAAGCTCCTACTCCAAAACCAAAACCCGTTTTCAAACCAACCTTTAAGAAAAAAGAAGAAGGATTGGATGATTCTGGACTAAAAGATGAAGGACTAAGAGAAAAAAGCTCAGAACTAACAGAAGTAAAAGTAGAAGAAAGTACTCCAAAACCGAAGCCCGTTTTCAAACCAACTTTTAAGAAAAAGGATTCTGGACTAAAGGAAGAAGAACTAAAAGAAAAAAGCTCACAGCTCATAGCTCAAAGCTCACAGCTAACAGAAGCTCCTACTCCAAAACCAAAGCCCGTTTTCAAACCAACTTTTAAGAAAAAAGATTCTGGACTGGAGGACGAAGGACTAAAAGAAAAAAGCTCGCAGCTCAAAGCTCAAGGCTCAGAGCTAACAGAAGATTCTGGACTAAATGAAAAAAGCTCACAGCTCATAGCTCAAAGCTCACAGCTCATAGCTCAAAACTCACAGCTAACACAAGCTCCAAAGCCAAAACCAGCATTTAAACCGACATTCAAACCAAAACCTAAAACAGACCTGTGATACAAGCAGTTTTTATAGCCTTTATATTATTGATAGTAATTTCGGCTGGCATTGTTTTGTGGAGCAAAAATGTATTGTACTCCGCTTTTAGTTTATTGCTTACTTTTTTAGGCATTGCGGCTCTGTACGTCTTGGCTGGAGCAGATTTTTTAGCCATTACCCAACTATTAGTTTATGTTGGAGGTATTTTGGTACTCTTAATTTTTGGAGTAATGCTTACCAACAAGCGTGGCAATAAAGAAAATGGCAAAAATGACATTCTCAGTAGCAATACCAACCGTTTCATTGGTTTTATAGTGGCTATAAGTATTTTTGGATTACTCTTTTATGCTTTTGCCAGAGCCAATTTTGTTGATATTCAAGCAGGATTATTTGAACAAGCAGACCTGCTTCCTTCCACACAAAGTATCGGTATTTTATTAATGACTGACTTTGTTTTACCATTTGAAGTTTCAGGTATTTTACTCATGGCAACGCTCATTGGTGCGGCTTATCTCAGTAGTAAAAGTAAGGTTTAAGTAATTTTCAAATCACGATGGACAATAGTTTTCTTTCATATTATTTACTCACAAGTGCCTTACTTTTTAGTATTGGCTTGGCGGTAGTCGTTACAAAACGAAACGTTATTGTTGTATTAATGGGTATTGAACTGATGCTCAATGCTGTTAATCTCAATTTAGTAGCTTTCAGTAAAAACGACCCAGAGTTTCAAGGACAAATGTTCGCTCTTTTTATCATTGTGGTAGCCGTTTGCGAAGCAGTAGTAGCTTTGGCAATTGTATTAAAAGCCCATGAACATTTTCAAACCATTAACCTCGACGAAATCAGTAGTAATTCGGAAAAATAACTTTCGATTTGGGCTATCGGATGTCAGATTTCAGCTATCGGTTTTCTGTGAAATTCGGTATTTTGTATAAATTAAAATTCTGAATACAGAATTCCCAAGCTTAAAATCCCAAAGCTGACATCCGAAATCCGATAGCTGAAATCCGACGACCGACAGCCGAAAGCCAATACCCCTAAATCCAACATCCCAAATCAAAAATATCATAATATGGCTAAATCAAAATTTGTTTCAGAATCACTGACTACAATGACGGAAATGATTTTTCCGAACGATACAAATACTTTAGGAAATTTAATGGGTGGAAACCTAATGCGAATGATGGACGTTGTGGGTGCAATTTGTGCTCAGAAACATTCAAATCGCATTGTCGTTACTGCTTCTGTGGATAATGTTTCTTTTAAAGAATCTGTGCCGCTGGGTAGCGTCGTGACTTTGCAAGCAAAAGTTACTCGTGCTTTCAACTCTTCGATGGAAGTTGTGATTGACGTTTGGGCTGAAAATATTCCTGCACAACAAAGAGTAAGTACTAATAAAGCATTTTTTACTTTCGTTGCGGTTGACCAAACAGGTCGCCCGATTGATGTACCGCATTCTTTGACTGAAACAGAAGAAGAAAAAGCATTGTACGACGGAGCTTTACGTCGCAGACAATTGCGTTTGGTTTTGGCTGGAAGACTAAAAGCTTCGGAAGCAACTGAATTGAAATCTTTCTTGATAGAAAATGGAGAGCTTTAGTTTTAAGCTTTGAGCCTTGAGCTACGAGCTATGAGCTTTTTTTAATCATCATTAGAAAAAAAGCTCATAGCTCACGGCTCAAAGCTTGTAGCTCAAAGCTCATTACACTTTTTCCGAAGAAAAAGCTATTGGCTTATCTGCAAACAATACTTTGGTTGATGCCCAAACGCTTTTGAACAATTCAGAGTCTCGGTAAGTATTCAAATGATTTTCACTTTCCCAATAACTATAAGTTGAAAAGACATTCGGAAAGTTTATATCTCTTAATAATTCCAAATGTTCACAACCATCAAAAGCTCTTATTTTCAGCTTTGATGCTTGAAAAATGCTTAAAAATTCTTCCACTTTATCTTCCTGAAAAGTCATTCTTACAATTCTGATGAGCATTTTGATGATTGTTTTTTTAGTTTCTGAAAAATTACTTTCTATTTTTACTTCAAATGTATTTGTTCCATTCCTTTTCTATCTTGAAGTGTCACAAAAATCGTTTTTTTATCTGGACTAAACACTAAATTACTCGTTTGTAAGCCTTTCATTTGTACTTCCTGCAACAGTTTGCCAGTTTTATCAAAAACCAAAATTTTTCCTAATCCCCAACGGCAAACATAAAGATTCCCTTTTGCGTCGCATTTCATGCCATCCAAGCCTCCGTCTGTAAAAGAAGTAAATAGTCTTTTATTTGAAATATTTCCATTTTTGTCTAAATCAAAAGCCCAAATGTTTCTTTGTACACTTTCGTTCACATAAAGAGTTTTTTCGTCAGGACTCAAGCAAATGCCATTTGTAGTACCCATTTGGTCGGTCAGAAGCATTGCTTTTACACCTTTGTTTATTCGCCAAATTTTTCCCGTAGAGTTTTTCCAGTTGGGGTCAGAAGCAAAAATCACGTCCTTCTTCGTCATACAAATATCATTCGGCTGGTTAAAAGCATCATTGTGGCAATAAGTAGCAATCGCTTTTGTCTTCATATTCACTTTCAGTACATTATGTCCCGAAAAATCAGCCAAGTACATATTTCCAGCTTTGTCAAATTGAATAGCATTGGCTGTACTTCCTTTGGGCAAAGTAATAAATAATTCACAAGTGCCATTTGGCTTCACTTTGCCAATCGTTCCATCTTCTTTAAAATTTACGACATACAAATTCCCTGCTTTATCGAAGTTAGGACCTTCGATATTATTGGTAAAAAGGTTTTCAGCCGTAAAATCTTCTACTCGGTACTTGGCTTGACTAAAAGCAGCAATGTTCAAAAGGGAAAGAATAGAGGCACACAGAGCTAATCTAAAAGAATTATACTTCATTAGTTGATGATTTTGTTTTAAATTGATAATAGTAAATTATTGAAAGGACAAAAGTACTTTATCCGAAATATCTTCTATCCTGATTATTTATTGCAAAACAAGCCACACATGGATTTCTAAGTACTTCAAGAAAAATCGTTAATCAAAAAAATCGTGTAGCTTTGTTGCTTAAATACTGATACAGAGGTATAATTTTAGGCATTTATCGTTAATTTTTTGACAGCAGACCAGACGCAACGGCGTATATTTACAGAAAATATCAAAAAAACAACAAAGTTTCAGACTTAAATATTTCCCCAAATTTTAGCGTCAAAAAAATGTCTCAAACAAAATTTTATGAGTAAATTGCAAATGAATTTTGAAAAGATACTTCCTAATTAGTGTATCGGTTTTCAAATAAGGATATAATTATCTGAAAATCAAAACCTAAAAAATCGACAATGAACTACCAACCATCTGATTACCTTCCAGTACTTGTTCAATTAGGAGCGGCTTTAGCATTTATTGTTGCCACAATGGTTGCCACACATTGGCTCGGCCCAAAACGCCACAGTAGCTTAAAAGATGATGCTTTTGAGTGTGGTATCGAGTCCATTGGTGATGCACGCACGCCAATTTCTGTAAAATATTTTCTTGTAGCGATTTTATTCGTTTTATTTGACGTAGAAATTATCTTTATGTATCCTTGGGCTGTTAATTTTATGGGATGGGTAAAATCATCTTCAGAAACAGCGATTAATATGTTTCTTGAAATGCTTGTATTTATGGGCTTACTTTTGGTAGGTTTCATTTATGTTATCAAGAAAGGCGTTTTAACTTGGGAAAAATAGCATAATGATAAAAAGGCTTTAATGATTTTTTTAAAACCTTTGATTAAACACCAAGTTATCATTTCAGTTGAATTTTAAATATATTGTACGGTTTGAACATTTGTAAGTTCACAAATATTCAGATTTCCAAATAGATACAATGAGCGATAGAATAATAAAAACAGTTGATGCCCCAGAAGGGATTGAAGGACAAGGTTTCTTCGCTGGTAAATTAGATGATTTTGTGGGTCTTGCTCGTGCAAACTCACTTTGGCCACTTCCTTTCGCTACTTCATGTTGTGGTATTGAGTTCATGGCAACTGCAGGTTCACACTATGACATTTCTCGTTTTGGTTCAGAACGTATGTCGTTTTCAGCCCGTCAAGCAGATATTTTAATGGTAATGGGAACTATCTCTAAGAAAATGGGGCCTGTACTCAAGCAAGTGTATCTTCAAATGGCAGAGCCACGTTGGGTACTTTCGGTGGGTGCTTGTGCTTCTTCTGGTGGTATTTTTGATACTTATTCTGTTTTACAAGGCATCGACCGCATCATTCCTGTTGATGTTTATGTGCCGGGTTGCCCACCTCGTCCAGAGCAAATCTTAGACGGATTTATGCAAATCCAAGAAATCGCTAAGTCAGAGCAACGCCGCCGTAGAGAATCTCCTGAATACAAAGCACTTTTGGCATCTTACGGAATCGAGTAATGGTTATCCGTTTCTGAAATCAATTTGATTTTCCGTAAACGATTAACAGATAAGCTAACAATGACAAACGAACAAATAGCACAAGATTTAATCGCTCAATTTGGCGAAGATAATATTTTCGGGATAGTAGAAAACTACGGAATTTTAAACGTAACTACTACTACTGATACAATCGTGCCATTGATGCACTACTTATATCAACATCCTACGTTTAAATTCCAATTTTTAACTGACTTAGGAGGTATTCACTTCCCAGATGTACCATCACATGAGTTCGGAGTGATTTATCATTTACATAGTTTAGAAAACAATGTAAGATTAATCATTAAACTTTATGTTTCGAGAGAAAACATTGTAGTTCCAACCATTACAGGTTTATATGCTTGTGCTAATTGGATGGAACGTGAAGCATTTGATTTTTACGGAATTATATTCTCAGGACATCCAAAATTGGAACGCATCCTCAACGCCGAAGACATGGATTATCATCCATTGCGTAAAGAGTATCCTTTAGAAGATGCCACTCGTCAAGATAAAATTGATGCCTTGTTTGGTAGATAAATTTATAAAAATATGTCTGAAATCGCATTAGTATCAAGCCCATTCGTAGGCTTAGAGAAAGCACAAGAAGGTAAGAAGTATGTCAATGATTTGACGACCCTCAACTTAGGGCCAACTCACCCTGCTACACACGGTATCTTTCAAAACATCCTTACAATGGATGGTGAAACGATTATTGATGCAGAACAAACTGTTGGCTACATTCACCGTGCTTTTGAAAAAATTGCGGAGCGTCGCCCATTTTACCAAATCACTACGCTTACCGACCGTATGAACTACTGCTCATCTCCTATCAACAATATGGGATGGCACATGACGGTTGAGAAACTTTTGGGAATTGAAGTACCTAAAAGAGCTCAGTATATTCGTGTGATTATGATGGAGTTAGCTCGTATTGCCGACCACATCATTTGTAACTCTATTTTAGCTGTTGATACAGGTGCTTTAACGGGCTTCTTGTATGTAATGCAATGGAGAGAGCATATCTACGAAATCTACGAAGAAATGTGTGGAGCTCGTCTAACAACCAATATGGGACGTTTTGGTGGTATGGAGCGTGACTTATCAAAAGAGGCAATCCGTAAAATCAACGTACTTCTCGACGATTTTCCAGCTGTACTTTTAGAATTTGAAGGTTTGGTAAAACGTAACCGTATTTTTATGGATAGAACCATAGATGTAGGTGCGATTTCTGGCGAACGTGCTTTAAATTATGGTTTTACTGGACCAAATCTAAGAGCAGCAGGTATTGATTACGATGTACGTGCCATGAATCCTTACTCTTCTTATGAAGATTTTGATTTTGAAATCCCAGTTGGTACGAAAGGAGATACTTATGACCGTTTCTTGGTTCGTGGCGAAGAAATGTGGCAAAGTCTAAAAATCATCAAACAGGCTCTTAACAACCTTCCAGAAGGTTCTTATCACGCAGATGCTCCTCATTATTATTTACCTGACAAAAAAGAGGTTTATAGTAATATGGAAGCCCTTATTTATCACTTCAAAATTGTAATGGGTGAAATTGATGCTCCTGTTGGAGAAGTTTACCATTCAGTAGAAGGGGGTAATGGCGAGTTAGGCTTCTACTTAGTTTCAGATGGTGGCCGTGCACCATATCGCTTGAAATTCCGTCGTCCTTGCTATATTTATTATCAAGCTTTCCCAGAAATGATTAAAGGCTCAACACTTTCAGATGCTATCGTAACGATGTCGTCGATGAACGTGATTGCGGGGGAATTGGACGTGTAATTTTTGCTTAATTTAGACTAAAACATGACAAATACACAAACCATACAGTTTCCAGCGGATACGTTGGAGTTAGTTCATAAAATTATTAAACGTTACCCTGAAGGCAAACAAAAATCTGCCTTGCTTCCGATTTTACACTTAGCTCAGGCTGAATGGAGATGGTGTAGCTCAGAAGTAATGGATTATGTAGCTAATTTGTTAAACATCAAGCCAGTAGAGGTATATGAAGTAGCCTCTTTTTATACGATGTTTCACCTCGAACCAGTTGGCGAACACGTAATAGAATACTGCCGTACTGGCCCTTGTTGCTTGATGGGAGGCGTTGAAGTATATGACCATCTAAAGAAAAAATTAGGCATCGAAACAGGCGAAACTACGCCAGATGGTAAATTTACAATCAAAGAAGTAGAATGTTTGGCAGCTTGTGGTTGGGGTCCTGTATTCCAAATTCGTGAAAAATATTACATGAATTTGACCAACGAAAAAGTTGATGAAATCATTGATGAGTTATCAAAATAGACTTTTGTAATTGTATAAGGAACTGATTGATAAGTGGTGTTTTTCTCAAACTTCAATCAAGTCTTCAAATTAACAACGATGCAACGTATCGTTGCTCAAATTTAAGAGTTCAATGAAAATATTAACCGAACATATAGACGTACAAGGCATCAATACTTTTGATGTTTTCCGCAAAAACGGTGGTTATAAGGCAGCAGAAAAGGCTTTAAAAACGATGACTCCCGATGAAGTAACTGAAGAAGTGAAAAAATCTGGTATTCGTGGTCGTGGTGGTGCTGGTTTCCCAATGGGGATGAAATGGTCATTTTTAGCAAAACCAGAAGGTATTCCTCGTTATTTGGTTTGTAATGCTGACGAATCTGAACCGGGTACTTTCAAAGACCATTATTTGATGATGAAGTCGCCTCATACCTTAATTGAGGGAATGATTGTATCGTCGTATGCTTTAGGTGCAAATACTTCTTATATTTATGTAAGAGGTGAATTAATGTATGTAGTACACATTCTTGAAAAAGCTATTCAAGAAGCCTATGACAAAGGTTTTCTGGGAAAAAATATTTTAGGTTCTGGTTATGACCTTGACTTATTTGTTCAACCAGGTGGTGGTGCATATATCTGTGGAGAAGAAACAGCTTTGTTGGAATCTTTAGAAGGAAAACGTGGAAATCCTCGTAACAAACCTCCTTTCCCAGCTGTAAAAGGCTTGTGGCAATGTCCGACAGTAGTAAATAACGTAGAATCTATTTCAGCTACTTCATGGATTATCAATAATGGTGGCGATGAGTACGCTAAAATTGGTATTGGCAGAAGTACTGGTACAAAATTAATTTCAGCATCAGGTCATGTTCGTAAGCCGGGTGTTTACGAAATTCCACTGGGCATCACAGTTGAAGATTTTATTTATTCAGACGAATGGTGTGGTGGTATCAGAGATGGACACAAATTAAAAGCGGTTGTAGCTGGTGGTTCTTCAGTACCCATCCTTCCTGCTGAATTGATATTAAAAACTGCCAACGGAGAAAAACGATTGATGACTTATGAATCGCTTTCTGATGGTGGATTTATTACTGGAACGATGTTGGGTTCTGGCGGTTTTGTGGTAATGGACGAAACTACTTGTATTGTTCATAATACTTTAACTTTTGGTCGTTTTTATCACCACGAATCTTGTGGACAATGTTCACCTTGTCGTGAAGGTACTGGTTGGATGGACAAAATTCTTTACAGAATTGAACACGGTCAGGGTCGTCAAGAAGATATTGACTTATTAGTAGATGTTGCTAAAAAAATTGAAGGAAATACTATTTGTCCATTAGGCGAAGCAGCCTCTTGGCCAGTGGCAGCAGCCATTCGTCACTTCCGTGATGAATTTGAATGGCACGTAAAACATCCAGAAAAAGCAACACAAAAAGGAGCTGTCTTCATGCGTGAAGGAGCAAGCTGGACTTTATAATGGAAGTTGGTCAAAAAAAAATATTATTTATTGGGCATGATGCCAACGTGGCTGGTGCCCAGTATGTACTACTTGATTTACTGACATCGCTAAAAGAACAAGGTTTAGAAATCCACTTACTTTTAGTAAAAGGTGGAAAGTTATTGCCAGCTTTTGAAAAAATCGCTAATGTTATTCTGTGGGAATTTGAAGAAAAGCAAAGCAGAAAAAGCTCTTATTCAAAACTTGTTTACAATAAAGTTTTCAAGATTAATAAGATAAAAAGACGAAAATTTTATAATGAAAAAATACAGGAAATTAAAGCTTTAAATCCTGATTTGATTTTTTCAAATACGATTGCCAACGGTGAAATTTTACGAAATTTAGATTTTCTTAAATGTCCATTTATTGTTTATGTACATGAATTAGAAAATTCTATTAAAAAATATACTTCACCAGAAGATTTAGAATTTCAGCTTAAGAACGCTACTCATTTTTTAGCGGCTTCGCAGGAAATCAAAAATTACTTCTATCAACAAATAGGAGTTAGTGAAGAAAAAATTACCGTTATTAATCCGTTTATTTCGGTAAAAAATATTTTAGAACAGATTAATAAGGTTGATAAATCGTCGATTAAAGCTTCTTTACAAATTCCAAAAGATGCTTTAATTATTGGAGGTTGTGGAAATTTTGAGTGGAGAAAAGGCGTTGACATATTTTTAAATATAGCCAACACCATTCTACAAGAAAATAAACAAGTACATTTCCTTTGGATTGGTATCAATAAACATTCAGTAGATTATCAGAATATTCTGTATGATATTGAAAAAATGGGGATTTGGAACAATGTTCATCTTATTCCGCCGACAACCGAGAATATAGAGTACATGGCTTGCTTTGATATTTTTTTCTTAGCGTCCAGAGAAGACCCCCATCCATTAGTAATGATTGAGGCAAGTCTCAATAAAATACCTATTGTGTGTTTTGCAAATTCAGGTGGTGCACCCAACTATGTTGAAAATGATGAAAGAGTAGTAATACCTTATTCAAACATTGTTGCAGCACAGAAACAATTGAATTATTTGCTTGAACACAGAGAGGTTTGTGAAGAAATCGGTGAACGAATGTACCAAAAGGCACTAAAGTATGATTCAACAATTGCTGCCCCAAAGGTATTAAGTATCATGCAAGAAATTTCTTCATCAACCACAGTGGCTTAAATGAAATAAGGCTTTCAATCAACTAATTATTACATTGATTGATTTTCTATCTTTGTGTAGCCACCGACAACACTTGAAAAAGAAAAATATTAATAATTGGGTTGTTCTTAGGAAAAACCACGTTTGAAACGACAACTTAACATATTATTCGACTTTGTATGAAAGTTACTATTGATAACATCACCATTGACGTAGCACCAGGGACAACAATCATGCAAGCGGCTCGTCAGATTGGACCACATATTGCACCGCCAGCCATGTGTTATTATGAACCTTTGAAAGCTTCAGGGGGAAAATGCCGTGGATGTTTGGTAAAAGTAACCGCTGGTTCAGAAAGAGACCCTCGCCCGATGCCAAAATTAGTTCCTGCCTGCATTACTCAAATACAAGACGGAATGGTAGTAGAAAATACCATCAACGAACAAGTACTTGAAGTACGTAAAGGAATTGTAGAGTTTTTGTTATTAAACCACCCTTTAGACTGCCCAATCTGCGACCAAGCGGGTGAATGTGATTTACAAAACTTTACATTTGAACACGGAGTATCGAAAACTCGTACAGTAGAAGAAAGAAATACTTTTGAGCCAGTTGATTTAGGTCCGAACATTAAACTAAACATGAATCGTTGTATTTTGTGTTATCGTTGTGTTTATACAGCAGACCAAATTACTGACGGACGTGTTCATGGAGTAATGCACCGTGGCGACCACGCTGAAATTAGTACTTATATCGAGAAAGCTATTGATAATGATTTCTCTGGAAATATCATTGATGTATGTCCAGTTGGAGCTTTAACAGATAGAACTTATCGTTTTAAAAGTCGTGTTTGGTTCTCGAAACCAGTAGATGCAAGTTGTGACTGTGGTAAATGTTCTGGAAAAGTAACATTGTGGTACAGAGGCGACGAAGTAATCAGAGTAACTGCTCGTAAAAACGAGTGGGGAGAAGTAAAAGAATTTATCTGTAATACTTGCCGTTTTGAACGTAAAAAGACTTCTGATTGGACAATCGAAGGACCAAGCAAAGTACCTCATAACTCTGTAATTTCTGCTAATAAATATGGAGCAAATAAAATCACTCCAGCTTTTCCTTTAAAACAAGCAGCAGAACAATATAAGAAAATTGACGACAATAGAGACCGTTCATTCTTAGCCCCTAAAAAGCAATTAAATTAATTGAAAGTAAGTAGTAATGATTTATTTGAAACGCTATCAATTTATCACTATTTACTGATTTAGATATATGGAAATTACATCAGCTTTATTCACGGCAAAAGCCATTTATGTAGGCATTATTTTCGCCATTACACTGGGCGTTGCGGCATACTCAACGTATTTTGAACGTATCATCGCTGCTTTTATGCAAGACCGTGTTGGTCCAGATAGAGCAGGGCCATTTGGTATTTTACAACCACTTGCTGATGCCGTAAAAATGTTTATGAAGGAAGACTTTATTCCTGCAAACTCAAATAAGTGGTTATTCATTGCTGGGCCTTGTTTATCAATGCTTACAGCATTAATGACTTCTGCGGTTGTTCCTTTTGGTGACAAATTAGATTTGGGTGGCGGTTTAGTACTTGACTTACAAGGAATTGATGTAAATATTGGTATTCTTTGGGTATTCGGAATTGTTTCATTGGGTGTTTATGGAATTTTGATTGGTGGATGGGCATCAAACAACAAATACTCTTTGATTGGTGCTATCCGTGCGGCTTCTCAGAATATTTCTTATGAATTAGCCATGGGGCTTTCAATCATTGCAATTTTAATGCTTTCGGGTTCTTTATCAACAAAAACAATTGTTGAAACTCAACAAAATGGACACTGGAATATCCTTTACCAACCGCTTGGTTTTGTTATTTTCATTGTCTGTGCTTTTGCTGAATGTAACCGTACTCCTTTCGATTTACCAGAGTGTGAAACTGAATTAATTGGTGGTTATCACACAGAATACTCTTCTATGAAATTGGGCTTTTACTTATTCTCGGAATATATCAATATGTTTATTTCAGGTGCAGTAATGGCTACTTTATACTTTGGTGGATATGATTACCCTGGCTATGATTTAGTGGTTGGTCAGTTCGGAAGTAATATCGCCGCATTATTGGGTGTTGGAGCATTAATCGGCAAAGCATTATTCTTTGTTTTTGTATTCATGTGGGTACGTTGGACACTTCCACGTTTCCGTTATGACCAATTAATGGGCTTGGGCTGGACAGGCTTAATTCCGTTATCAATGTTTAATGTAGTATTGACAGGCGCTTCAATGTTATTTACTGTCAATGACGGTGGTTCAAACTGGTTTACAGTAGGTGCTTCTTGGGCTGGTGTTTTAGTTATGCTCGTAGTAACATTTGCTTACAGCGAAATGAAATACAAGAAAAAGAAGTTAGCTTCAGCATAAAGATTGAGAAACCTCAGTCTAAAACTCATTCATAACAAAAAACTCTTTCCCTAAAGGTTTGAAGAATATGAAATTATCAAATAAATCAAAAGTATTAGAACAAGGAGAATTAACTTTCGCAGAACGTATTTATTTACCTGCTATCGTTGGCGGAATGGCTACGACTTTAAAGCACTTCTTTTCTAAAAAAGTAACGATTCGTTATCCAGAACAAAAACGTTATTTAGGCCCAGTTTTCCGTGGTCATCATATCTTAAAACGTGATGAGCAAGGTGCTGAACGTTGTACAGCTTGCGGTCTTTGTGCAGTAGCTTGTCCAGCAGAAGCCATTTCTATGGTTGCCGAAGAACGTAAAAAAGGCGAAGAACATTTATATCGTGAAGAAAAATATGCAAGTGTATATGAAATCAATATGCTTCGTTGTATTTTCTGTGGCTTATGCGAAGAAGCTTGTCCAAAACAAGCTATTTACTTACAACACGATAAAATGGTTCCTGTTTTTGAAGACCGTTCAGAAGTCATTTTCGGAAAAGATAAATTAGTAGAGAAAATGGACAATCGCTATTTAAGAGAAGGCTGGAAATAATTTAATTAGAAAATTCAATAACGATTCATTAAAGATATGAACTTTTGGTACTTTTTGACAGCCCTAACACTTTTGAGTGCTTTGATGGTTGTACTATCTAAAAACCCTATACATAGTGTTTTGTATTTGGTTTTCACTTTCTTTTGTATTTCAGGGCATTATGTTTTATTAAACGCTCAATTTTTAATGGCGGTTAATATTGTAGTTTATGCAGGGGCAATCATGGTATTATTCCTTTTCGTAATTATGATGATGGATTTACGGAAGAATATGCCTGATTCCAAAAGTACGCTTACTAAACTGGCAGGTGCTGTTTTGGGTGGTACGCTTTTAGTAATTTTAATTGCAGCCTCACGCAAGGTTGATTTAAAAGACGCTGTTGGAATTAGTACTTTTAAAGGACAAACTGGTATGGTAGAAGGCTTGGGACAAATCCTCTACCGTGATTATGTACTTCCTTTTGAATTAGTATCTGTTTTATTCTTTGTAGCGATGGTTGGTGCTGTGATGTTAGGAAAAAGAGAAGCTGGAGAACGTAATTTTTAAGCATTATTAATCATAAAAAAAGCCTGATGAGAATTTACTTATCAGGCTTTTTTGTGTTTATACTTTACATTTTACTCCAATGTATGCCTCTTTCATAGAGAATTTGAAGAATCAGCCAAACGAGTACCCAGTAAATTACTACTAAAGTGGTATTTGATGAAATCCACATATTTGTACCTACCACATCGCCAATAAAAAAGACAATCATACCCGAAAACATAGACAAAATACAGAGAAACTTTACGGCATCTTTTTCTGAAAAACCAGCATAGACAAGGTGATGAGCCAGATGGTCTTTCCCACCTATAAATGGCGATAAACCTCTTCTTAAACGATGAAATATTACAGTTGAAGTATCTACTAAAGGAATTGTAAAAACTAAAATGGGTACTAAAAATTGTTTTAGCTGAACTCCTTCAATATGCTGACTTCTGAAACCCCAAAAGTATTTGATACTTAACCAAGCCAAAAAAGCTCCTAAAAACTGACTTCCATTATCGCCCATAAACATCTTTGCTGGACTCCAATTAAAATATAAAAAACCTGCGATTGCCGCCATCAAACTCATTACAAAGCCAATCTCATAGGCTTCTGTATAAACTTGTTCTATCACTAAAAGCAGAGTAGCAAAAAGGATAATTAAGGTCGTTGAGGCCAGTACTCCATCCATGTTATCAAGCATATTCATAGAGTTCATTATCCCAACAATCCAAAAGAAAGTAAAACCTTTATTTATTGAATCGTTATCAGAAATAGTAATATAGTCGCCATGAACAATAAAGAATCCAGCTAAAGATGCTTGACCAATAAATTTTAGTAAGGGTGGCATTTTCAAAAAATCATCCATCAAGCCCCAAAAAAAGATAAAAGTAAAAGGGAAAACAAGAAATTGCCAAGACCTATCAAGCCAAATTAGATTACAAAGAAAGACCATATAAAAAGAAAATCCCCCAATGGGTGGCTTATTTCGTGAAGCCCAACGATTTTCGGTGTTCTGTTGAAAAGCAGTTTGTAGAAAATTAGTTTGTAGCAAAAGCTTGTTCAACAAAAATGAGAGTAAAAAGGAAGTAATGCTTACGCTTAGCACTTCTAAAGGTGTTTTCATAGAGGTAACGTTTTTTTATAATGATTAATAATACGAGTAAGGCCTTCATCTAAAGAGATTAATTCTCTTCCTAAAATGCGTTTCATTTTAGAGTTATCAGGTTTTCTTCTTGACATATCGCCTATTTCTAAAGGTGGAAGATGTATTATCGACGATTGCGAACCTGTAATCTCTATAATTTTTTCAGCTAAAGATAAAATACTTATTTCAATGTCAGAACCAAGATTGAGAACATCATTTAAGGCTAAATTCTCACATAAGATTTTGTTAGTAATCTCGATATTATCATCGATGTAGCAAAATGTTCGGGTTTGAGAGCCATCACCATAAATCGTAATTGGCTGGTTCGACAGTGCCGAACTGAGAAATCTTGACACAACAAAATCTTGACTTTGTTTAACTCCATAAGTATTAAAGAACCTAAAAATAGTATAATCCAATCCATGAGTCTTTTTAAAAGATTCCAAATAAGATTCACCTACTTTTTTTACAACAGCATAGGGCAATTTTGAGTTTAGAGGCGTTAATTCTTCATGTTGAGGGAATTCTTTCGACTCTCCATATACTTCTGAAGAAGATGCGAAAAAAATACGCTTTACATTCGTTTCAATACATAAACTCAATACATTTCGTGTACCATCAATGTCACCTAAAACACCCAAGGGATTTTCGAGTGTTCGGCGTACTCCTACAATAGCGGCATAGTGAAACACATAGTCAAAACAGTAATGACGCATAATTTTAGAAAGACTTCCGTAATCATTGACATCACATTTGAAAAACTGATAATTACTAAGTGAATCTCGTGGAAGATTTAATTCTCTTCCTGTTGAAAAATTGTCGAGAGCAACTATAAAATTTTGCTCATTTGCTAAAAGCCTGTCGGCTAAAGAGCTTGGAATAAAACCTGCTCCTCCTGTGATAAGAATCTTTCTCATACGCAAGGGTAGATTTAGGTGGTCAAACGCAAAAAACTATACTCTAAAAATAATAAATTATTAGAAACGATTTTCAGAAATGAGCATATTTTTTTTCATAACTCCTTAATTATTAGGCACAAAAAAAGACGAATAAAGTATTCGCCCCTTTTTTTATTATCTATACACTTATGATACTAATTTAATAAATTGTTCTAAAATAGAACAAGAAATTGTTTACAATCTCGCATCTACTAAATCTTTGTTCCATAAAGATTTTATATCATAAACCACCGCATCGGGGTTTTTCAATTGTTCTAAATCTAAGTTTTTGTACTCATCGTGCGAAACCGCTAATAAAATCCCATCGTATTTTTCGGTAATTGAATCCAACAATGAAATGCCGTACTCTTCGTGTACTTCTTTTTTGTCAGCCCAAGGGTCATGTACGTCAATTTGTACGCCAAATTCTTGTAATTCTTGATACACATCAATTACTCTTGAATTACGAATGTCGGGGCAATTCTCTTTGAAAGTAATTCCTAAAATCAATACTTTACTTCCTTCGATTTTATGTCCCTTTTTTATCAATAACTTAATGAGTTTTCCGCCTACAAAAATGCCCATATTATCGTTTACTCGTCTTCCCGAAAGAATTACTTGTGGATAATAGCCCAAACTTTCAGATTTATGGAGTAAATAATAAGGGTCAACGCCGATACAGTGTCCGCCTACTAAACCAGGTTTAAATTTCAAAAAATTCCATTTTGTACCTGCGGCTTCTAATACTTCAGAAGTATCAATGCCCATTTTGTCAAAAATCAATGACAATTCATTGACGAACGAAATATTTACATCACGTTGAGCATTTTCAATGGCCTTGCTGGCTTCCGCAACTTTCAACGACGAAGCTTTATAAGTTCCTGCTTCGATGATTGAGCCATAAAGTTGGTCAACAAACTCAGCGATTTCCTCTGTTGAGCCAGAAGTTACTTTTCTGATTTTAGTTAAAGTATTGATTTTATCCCCCGGATTGATACGCTCTGGCGAATACCCACAGAAGAAATCTTCATTGAATTTCAGACCACTTTCTCTTTCCAACACAGGTACACAGTCTTCTTCTGTACAACCCGGATAAACCGTAGATTCGTAAATCACAATGTCGTTTTTCTTCAAAACTTTTCCGACTGTTTTACTTGCCGAAAGTAAGGGAATCAAATCTGGTTTTTTGTATTTATCAATTGGCGTGGGCACTGTCACGATAAACACATTACAAGTACTCAACATTTCAGGAGAAGCCGAAAAAGTAAGTTTTTCAGAAGCTTTCAACTGCGACGATTCTACTTCGTGCGTGCGGTCGTGACCAGCATTTAACTCGTTCACACGAGTTTGGTTAATATCGAAACCCAAAACTTGGTACTTTTTTCCAAATTCTACTGCTAAAGGTAAGCCTACATAACCAAGGCCAATAATTGCGATTTTTGTTGCTTGTATATCCAAAATGAGCTTCAATTTTTAAAAAATTCTATCTTCGATTTCATCAATGCTTGATTCAGCATGAATGATTTTTTGAATTAAAACATAAAGGTAAGCTTATACTACATTTTTTTCAATGTTAGGCGAATGAATCATTGCTAAAATGATTTTTGCCATTTCGTCCATCAGTGTTCTTCGACCAAATTTTTCTATAAAATCACTTCGATTTACGGTTGAAAAACGGTGATTTTCTAATTTTTCAAGCAAATTTTCCACATCACAAGGTTTAAAAAGTATTACATTTGCTACATTTTTTTCGATGAAATTTCTCGCAAAACCATTTACACCTGCAATAATCGTTTTGTTAGTTGCTCCGTATTCAAAAATCTTTGATGGCAATACTTTTTCAAAGGCTTTAGCGTCGTTCAGGTGCAAAAACAAAAAATCGCTTTTCTGATAAAAGTTAATCAACATTTCCTGACTGACTGGCTTAAACAAATTGACATTATTTACATTCAGAAGATTTAGTTTTTCTTCCAACAATTTTTTGGTATTGCCATCACCGATGATGTTGAAAATATACTTCCCTTCCAAAGCTTTCGCTGCTGCTGGAATAATTTTCTCCAAACCTTGTCCATTGCCAATATTTCCTGCATAAGTAATAATTTGTGGCTGATTTTGAATAGTAAGCTGAAAATTATATTTTAAAAATACTTCATCAATTCCATTCGTAAAATAGCTAACATTTCCCTTGAAGTATTTAAAATTATCTGCAAAAGCTTCTGAAACAAGATTGAGATGTTGAGCAGTGTTGACGCTAAATTTTTCAATCATTTTCAAGATTGGTACAAGAAATACTTTCATTAAAAACTTGAGAACAGGATTTTGAAAAGCTTCTAAAACTGCTTCTGAAAAAATATCTCTGATGTCAAGAAAAAGTAAAGTTGGTTTTCGGCGAGCAATTATCGCTCCGAGTAAAGCCGTGAAAAGTCGAGACGAAGAAGCGTAAATCAAAGTATAATCATATTTTCGGGTATATTTCAGTACCGATTTTGCATAAAATGTAAAGGCAAAAATTTGCCCGAAAATGCTGTTTTTATGTGGCGGCAAAGGAATTCTGCGAATGATTAAATTATCCTTTTGCTCGAAAACTGGGGCTTGATTGCTGAAACTGTGATAGCGATTTGGCGTAGTCGTGAGTACTTCAATAGAATCTGTTGAAGTAATTTTTGTTTGAAGAGCTTGAACCAATGCAGTACTTCTGAACGAACCTGCACATAAATCTGGCTGAAAATTAAAACTTAGGACGAGGATTTTCATAAGCTTTATGGAATTTAATTGTTGTAGTTAATTCTTTTTTAAAGTGTATAATCGCTAATTTGGCTGGTTTGAGTACATTAAATTCTTCGGCTAATAAATAATCCGTAAGCGTAATTTCGAGGTTTTCTGAAAATATAATTGTAGCGAAATCGGTTGAAAGTATATTTTCAGTAAGCTTAATTTCGATGTTGGGGTAAAAGTGTAAAAATGCTTTTGCTGGAAAATTCTCATTCCCAAGTATTGTATCACGAATGGTAATTTGTTGTTTTTCTATCCAAAAATCTCTTTGATGAACAATTCCCAAACGCTGATAGCCGTTGTACGAAGCCGAAATATGATTTTCTGATTCTGATAAAATTTTTGGTTTCGCTCGCCTCGCTACTCTAAAAATACTCCAAATTTCCGATTGTTCAAAATCTCCAATTTGAACGGTATTATGTGCCGTAGTCGAACGTTCCTGCTGTCGCCTTTCTGCAAACTGATAAGTAGAAGTACCAGTATCCACAATAAAAGGCTTTCCACGAATGTACAAGATGAAATTAAAAGTATCGGAATGAGCGTGTGCAGATAAATACTTGGGAGAAATTTCAGCTACATCGACAAACAATTCATAAGTAGCTTTCTGAAATTTTCGATAACCGCTTTCTTTAATTTTAGTAGGTTTGGGCAATAAATTTAAGCTTTTGGCGAACGCTAAAAGTTCAGCAGTATTGGGTGCAAAATTTTGAGCGGAATCATTTACCAAAGGAATATCGCCATTTTCAAAAGTTATGACTGCCAAAAAATCAAGCATTTTTTGAACGTAATCTTTCAATAATTCATTTAGAAAGTACTCGCTAAAATCAGGATTATTTTTCACCAAATTCAAGCTGTCGAGCAAACGAAAGAGTACGATTTGGTGATACATGGGCGATAATTCAAAATGTCCGCCATCGGCTAAAATCTGTTCTTTTAGTTCTTTTTTCAAAAGCTTGGTAGCAATTTTCAGAAAGTACTTATCTCTAAAATAATAAGCGGCAAAAAGTAAAGAAAACGCATTTTCCAATAAGTGATTTCCTAAAATGTGGTACTCCAGATTTTTACTCAAAATACGATAATGAGCCATCAAAAAAGCATCTATTTTGGGTTCTTGAATTTGATGGTAAGTCAAAAATTTTATCCAATTGATGCCTCTCAAAGAAATCGGATAAGGTTCTAAACCTGTGCTGAGGTTTGAAGTATTGATAAAAGTATTAATCAGAGCCAAGCCGTCTTCTTTGGATAAGTCTTTTTGATGCAGAAAGTCAAAATAATTTAGCTGATATGTCCATAATTTTCCGAAAGATTTTTCATCATTCCAGTCGATGGCTTCTTTAAAATACTTGGATTGATTCAGAAAGATAAAACGTTTTTCGGTTGAGAAATATGTCTTTTTAGCAGGAATTGATGCTTGTAAATGTAAACTAAAACTTTTCGTTTCAATCGTTTTGGGATATTGCCAGCGAAGTATTTTTCTAACCAAGCGTTTTGTCCGATAATACAGTTGATAAAATATTTGCTTCGGACGTAAATGTAGAATTGTGTAGAAGTAGAGTTTTGTTTTCATTTTTCGTAAAGACTTTAGGATGTTAGACTTTAAGACATAAGAAACAAGATACAAGATTTTAGATGCAAGATTTAGGCCTTTAGGATTATTAGATTAAAGATTTTAGAAACAGAATGTACATCAATCTTGTATCTTAAAGTCCTAAAGTCTAAAATCCTAAAGTCTTCAAACGTCTTGCTTCAAAAGCTCAAAGCTCATTTCTCAAAGCTCAGGGCTAATCATTAATGAAAGAAAATATAGCTCACCCAAATAGAAGTAATAACGCTCACTAAATCGGCTGTTAGACCAGCCCAAAGCGTGTAACGTGTATTTTTGATATTTACCGAGCCAAAGTACAAAGCCAAAACATAAAAAATCGTATCAGAAGAGCCTTGAAAAACACATGACAAACGTCCAGCAAAAGAATCTGCACCGAACGTTTTCATGGTATCAATCATCATCGCTCTTGAACCTCCACCGCTCAAAGGGTGCATCAAAGCCGTTGGCAAAGCGTCTGTGAAATCGGTATTCATTCCCGTTAAAGAGAAAACGAACTTCATTCCATCAACCACCCAAGTTAAAGCACCAGAATTGCGTAAAGCTCCAATTGCAACCAACATTGCCACCAAATAAGGAATAATTTTTACCGAAGTCTCAAAACCTCCTTTTGCCCCTTCTATAAAAGCACTAAAAACATCTACTTTTTTGCGTACAGCTCCCAATAAAAATGAAATAATAAACGTAAATAAAATAAGGTTGGAAGCTACTTTTGACACTACTTCAATTTGCTCTTTCGGAATACTTGAAAAATACCAAAGTACCAAGCCGATAAATAAGGAAATCCCACCTAACCATGAAATAATTACTTTATCAAACAAATTGATTTTCTGTCGAATCGCTACAAAAAGTAAACCTGTAACCGTAGCCACATAAGTAGCAATCAGACAAGGAATAAAAATATCCGAAGCATCAGCCGCACCATAAATCGAACGCTGTGCCATAATACTGAGGGGAATCAAAACTGGTCCAGCACTATGCAAAACCATAAACATAATTTGGGCATTAGAGGCAACGTCTTTACTTGGATTCAATTCTTGTAAACTCTGCATCGCTTTTAGTCCAAAAGGCGTGGCAGCATTATCTAAACCAAGCATATTGGCAGAGAAATTCATAATCATCTGTCCATTGGCAGGGTGATTTTTAGGAATTTCAGGAAATAAACGATTGAAAAATGGGCCAACCAAACGAGCCAAAAAGTTAATTGCCCCAGCACGCTCGCCAATGTTCAACAAACCCATGAAGAAAGTCATCACGCCAGCCAAAGGCAAGGCAATTTTCATGACTGCTACTTCGGAAGAATCAAACATTCCATCAATGATTAATTTAAAAATTTCGGTGTCGCCCGTAAAAATCAGTTTGATGAGTGCCACAACAAAAGCAATCATAAAAAAAGCAATCCAGAGGTAATTTAAAGCCATGTTTCAACAAAATTTGATGAGCGTAATATTGATAATTTGAATCGGGCGGCGAATTGCTTTGCGATTTGAAAATAGAAGTATTAAAAGCACAAAATGAAATATTTTCAATATTCAAAGAAATTCACCCTTAAATTTATGTTTTATTCTTTAATGAACATCAAAAATATGAGAAAACAAATTTTGAATGTCTTACTTTTTTTAATCATTTCTTCACCGCTTTTAGCCAATAGAGATATTCCAAATCGTAAGAAAAACAGTAAAACCTCTAAGCAAAAAACGATTTATACTTGTGAGTACGAACAAAAGATGGCTCAACAAGGCTTAGTAAATATCAAAGAAATTGACCCTACAATTTTGGTCGAATTGAAGTATTCAAGCACAGATAATTTTGTTGGAAAGGATGTTTATGGCTGTATTAATAATTGTTTTATGCAAAAACGCCCTGCCAATATGCTCAAAGAAGCCAATGAATTACTTCAACAAGAACACCCCAATTACAGGCTTTTGGTTTATGATGGCGGTCGCCCGCTGAGTATTCAAAAAATTCTTTGGAATACACTTTCTCAATATTCGGTAAAAGAACGTGAAAAATATGTTTCAAATCCTGCAAAAGGTTCGATTCATAATTATGGAAGTGCCGTGGATTTAACCATTGCCACTGCCGACGGAAAACCCTTGGACATGGGTACAAAATATGATTATTTCGGGGAATTGGCCTATCCAACCAAAGAAGCCTACTTTCTGGCAAAGAAAAAATTAAGTTCAAAGCAAATTGCCAACCGCAAGTTATTACGCAGTGTAATGAAAGCCGTTGGCTATATGCCTATCGACTATGAATGGTGGCATTTCAACGCCGTTTCTCGCAACGAAGCCAAACAATTGTATAGAATTATCGAGTAAACTAAGATTCAAAATAAGAATCGTTCGATTTTAATAAAAAAGTGTACGAAAACGTACACTTTTTTATTTATACAATTACTTTAAAATCCTGTTTATCAAGCAATTAATTTCAATGGCATATTACTTGAGGATTTCCTATAAAAAAAGATTCTGGCTAAAGGCTTCATTCTGAAAATTTTAAGAGGCAATTCCATTTTCCCTTTTATCATAGTATCGTAGCCGTTTATCCTAATTTTTTTTAAAGCCCCAAAAATCATTCGTAACATTGAAACATAAATTATAAGAATTATGAAATTCTCATTACTAATCCTAACAGGCATTACATTATTAACTTTTCAAGGAAAAGCACAAAACGCTATTCAAGCAAGTGGCAACGAAACTAAATTGTCGCTTCAAGAAGCGGTAAATATTGCTTTGAAAAATAATATTTCTGTCAAACAAAGTGAAAACCAAGTTTTACTGAACGACATTCAGTTGAAACAATCAAAAAACAATCAACTTCCCAGTGCCACAGGTTCTATCAACGAATCGTTCAACTTTGGTCGAAGCCTTGACCCATTTACCAACACCTATATTGAAAAAAACATCAACTACAACAGTATAAGTATCAATGCCAATGTTACTATTTTTAATGGTTTTCTTTTAAAGAACACAATTCTTCAAAACGATATTCTATTAAAAGCAACACAGTTAGACTTACAAGCAATGAAAGAAAACATTTCTTTGCAAGTAGTTTTGGCATACTTAAATGTACTGAATGCTCAAGATATTTTAACCATTTCTCAAAGCCAGACACAAATCACCAATTTGCAAATTCAACGTACTGAAAAATTGGTTCAAGCAGGTTCATTACCACAATCGAACCTTCTGGATTTGAAAGCTCAATTGGCAACAGAAGAAACTACGGTTATCAACAACCAGAGTACTTTAGATTTAGCCAAGTTATCACTGCTACAATTATTGAATGACAAAAATATTACAGATGTTAGTGTAGAGAGGCTTTCAGTACCTGTACCTGCTACGAACGTTCCTTATGATGCTTCTCCATTTAAGATATTTGAAATTGCAGAAAAAAATCAGCCTACTATTTTAGCAGCAGATTTACGTATCCAAGGAGCAATGAAAGGAATTGATATTGCTAAAGCTGGTTTTTTACCTACTATTTCGGCTGGAGCAAGCTTTGGTGGAAACCAATCGAACGCTCAAAAAACTTATCGTTTGGATGGAACAACTACTTCAAATTTAGGAACGGTAAGTTTCAATGGACAAGATATTCCTTTGATTGTTTCACAACCTAAATATGTTGAAGACGGAACAGTTGCCTATTTTCAACAATTGAAAAATACTGCTAATTATGGTTTTGGTTTCAATGCTTCAATTCCAATTTTTAGCCGCTTTTTAAACAAGAATCGTGTAGCTCAGGCTAAAATTCAGAAAAATAACGCAGATTTATCGGCACAGTTGGCTCGCCAAACACTCCGTCAGAATATCGAGCAAGCTTATACCAATATGAACAATGCAGCAAAACGCTACGATGCTCTTACAGTTCAAGTAACAGCTTTGGAAGAATCGTTCAGAGCAGCAGAAAGTAAATTTGGTGCTGGAGCAATCGACTTTGTGAATTATAGTTTGCAAAAAACAAATTTGGATAAAGCTCGTGGCAACCAAGTGCAAGCAAAATATGATTTTATCTTTAGAACAAAAATTTTAGATTATTATCAAAATAAACCACTTACCTTTTAACTTGTGAAAAAGTGGTAAAACACACTTACAATCACACAATTTTCTCAACATTATGGCAAAGAAATCTTCAAATAAAATCTGGTGGATATTAGGTGGAAGCATTGTAATAATAGGCCTTGGTCTAATCATTGCAAAACAACAGGGACTTATCGGCAAAGAACCTTCTACTGAAGTAGAATTCACCAAAGCTAAAAAAGCTGATATCATCGAACGAGTATCTGCTTCTGGAAAAATTCAACCAGAAATTGAAGTAAAACTTTCGCCAGATGTTTCGGGTGAGATTGTAGGTTTGTACGTAAGTGAAGGTGATTCTGTTGTAGCAGGACAATTGTTATTAAAAATTCGTCCTGATAATTACGAGTCTTTATTAGCTCGTGCAGAAGCACAAGTAAATTCGTCGAAAGCTTCTGTGGAACAATCTAAAGCGATTCAGTCTCAAGCAGAATCTCGTTTAGTAAAAGCTAAAATCGACTACGACCGTAACAAAAAATTACATGATGATAAAGTAATTTCAGATGCAGATTTCGACCAATACAATTCTCAATACTTAGTTGCTAAACAAGATGTAGAATCGGCTAAAGCAAATGTTCAAGCGGCATCCTTTAATGTAAAAAGTTCAGAAGCGGCTTTAAAAGAAGCAAGAGCCAACTTGACTAAAACGACGATTTATGCTCCACAAAGCGGAACAATTTCAAAATTGAATGTTGAATTAGGCGAGCGTGTAGTAGGAACTTCGCAAATGGCAGGTACTGAATTATTGAGAATTGCCAACTTAAATAAAATGGAAGTGCGTGTAAACGTGAACGAAAACGATATTACCCGTGTTTCTATGAATGACACGGTAATTATCGACGTTGATTCATACAGTGCTTCGGGCAGAAAATTCAAAGGGGTAGTTTATGAAATTGCCAGTTCGGCAAATGGTTTAGGAAGTACCACAGCTACTGTTTCAGCGGATGCCGTTACAGAGTTTGAAGTAAAAATAAGAGTATTACGTAAGTCTTATGAAGATTTAATTGTTGGAAAACATTCTTATCCCCTAAAACCAGGCATGACGGCCTCTGTTGAAATCATCACCGACCGTAAAAATGGTGTTTTATCCGTTCCTTTGGCTTCTGTAACCACACGTGACCCAAATGCAAAAGAAGGTAAAGATGGTGAAGAAGTGAAGAAAGAAGAAGATTCAGACAATAATGAAGACCTTCAAAAGGTTATTAAGAAAGAAAAAGTGAAAGAAGTAGTTTTTGTTTTGGGTAAAGACAACAAAGCAAAAATGAAAGAAGTAAAAACTGGTATTTCAGATTTTGAAAACATTGAAATTCTTTCAGGTTTAGCAGAAGGCGAAACCATTATTTCTGGACCATACTTAACAGTTTCTAAAAAACTAAAAGATGGAGAATTAG
This sequence comes from Arcicella rigui, assembly GCF_034929435.1. Classification (NCBI taxonomy): domain Bacteria; kingdom Pseudomonadati; phylum Bacteroidota; class Cytophagia; order Cytophagales; family Flectobacillaceae; genus Arcicella; species Arcicella rigui. The sequence continues at coordinate 71,701 of NZ_JAYFUM010000007.1, read as the reverse complement.
TAACGAAAAAAGAAGTTAAAAAAGATAAAAAATAAGACATTAGATTAGTTTGGTTTAGGGTTTATGAAAAAGCCAGTCAGGATTGTTTTGACTGGCTTTTTTGTGTTTATACGCCATCACTTCGTGTTGATTTCTTTTGTATATTTATGTAAAACAAACTAAATATGACATCAAGACGTAACTTCATCAGCCAAGTAACTGCTCTTGCAGGCACTTCGCTCCTTCCAACTTTCAAAGGACTATCGTCCAATGACTTACATTCCATTCAACAATTTTCGCCCAGCAAATCGGCACAAATGATGGCTACTGACGAAGATTTTTGGTATCAAATTCAGCAAGCTTATACTGTTTCTCCGCAAATTATCAATTTGAATAACGGAGGAGTAAGTCCATCGCCAACAGTAGTCCAAAATGCCGTAGAACGTTACAACAAATTTGCGAATGAAGCTCCAAGCTATTTCATGTGGCGTATTCTCGACCAAGGTCGTGAACCTTTACGTGAAAATTTAGCAAAATTTTCAGGTGTTTCTTCCGAAGAAATTGCCATCAATCGTAATGCCACTGAGGCTTTGGATACGGTAATTTTAGGGCTTCCACTGACCCGTGGCGACGAAATTGTACTTTGTAAGTACGATTACCCCAATATGCTTCATGCTTGGCGACAAAGAGAGTTACGAGAGGGTATTAAAATAAATTATGTTGAGATAGATTTACCTTTAGAAAACAATGATTTGATTGTTCAGAAGTATGTGGAACAAATGACGCCCAAAACCAAAGTTGTTCATATTACTCATATCGTGAACTGGAACGGGCAAATCATGCCTGTAAAACGCATTGCAGACGAAGCCCACAAACGAGGAATAGAAGTATTGATAGATGGAGCTCATTCGTTTGCTCATCTTATGTACAAAATTCCAGAATTAGGGGGCGATTACTTCGGAACAAGTTTGCATAAATGGCTTTCAGCTCCCATTGGGTCGGGAATGCTTTGGGTAAAAAAAGAAAAAATCAGTAAAATTTTTCCTTTGATTCCCAACGATAAACCTAATTCTGATAATATCCGAAAGTTTGAAAATCTGGGTACTCGTCCTTTTATGATTGAACAAGCCATTGGTCAAGCTCTCAATTTCCAATTAGCCATCGGCAATGCACGCAAAGAAGCACGTCTCCAATTTCTGAAAACCTATTGGACAAAAGAAGCCAGCAAAATCACAAAAGTAAAATTAAATACGCCCTTGAAACCAGAGTACTCTGGAGCATTATCGCATTTCAGTATTGAAGGAATGGAAGCAGGGAAAATAGAAAGTGAATTGTTTGCCAAATATAAAATTCACACAACGCCTGTAAAATGGGAAAAATTAGATGGAGTACGAGTAACACCGCATGTTTACACTACTTTGCAGGATTTAGACAGGCTTTTAGAAGCTATTAATTATTTATCAAAAGCCTAAAAAAGTGAGGAGTTTTGAATGCTAAGTGAGGAATTAAGTACTGACAATTCCTCACTCAAAATTCAAAACTCAGCACTTATATTATCCTACCAATTCTTTCAAATCTTCATCGTTTAATTGTTTACGAGCATCAGCCATCAACAAGAAACGAGTATAAAGTTTATCTAAATCTGGTTTTTCGAACTCGAAGCCTAATAATTGTAAGCGGTGACGAAGAGCAGCACGTCCAGAACGAGAAGTAAGCACGATTGCCGAAGAAGGTACACCTACATCTTCAGGGTTCATGATTTCATAATTCTGTGCGTGTTTCAAGAAACCGTCTTGGTGAATACCTGATGAGTGAGCAAAAGCATTTGCACCAACCACAGCTTTATTCGCTTGTACAGGCATTCCCATCAAGTTAGAAACTAACTGAGAAGTAGGATATAAAAATTTAGGATTGATATTAGTCTGATAACCTAAATCTTTGTGCGTATTCAAAATCATGGCTACTTCTTCTAATGAAGTATTTCCAGCACGTTCGCCAATACCGTTGATGGTCACCTCTACTTGTCTTGCACCTGCCTGAATCCCTGCAATTGTATTAGCAGTAGCCAAGCCCAAATCGTTATGGTTGTGCATTGAAATTACTGCTTTATGAATATTAGGAACATTTTCAAATAAATAATTGATACGCTGGAACATCTGATGAGGCAACAAATAACCCGTTGTATCAGGTAAATTTACTACGGTAGCACCAGCATTGATAACAGCTTCTGTCAATTGAGCTAAGAAAACCAAGTCTGCACGACCAGCATCCTCTGCGAAAAATTCAACATCTTCTACAAAAGACTTTGCGTACTTCACAGCCCAAACGCCTTTTTCAAGAATTTCTTCACGAGTAGAATTGAATTTATATTTAATGTGCGTATCAGAAGAACCAATACCTGTATGAATTCTTGGATATTTGGCGTGTTTCAAGGCAGCAGCAGCGGCATCAATATCTTCTTTCTTAGCACGAGTCAAACCACAAACAGTAGCATTTTTAACCAATTTAGCAATCTCTTCAACTGAACGGAAATCGCCAGGAGATGAAATAGGAAAACCTGCTTCGATAACATCTACCCCGAGTAATTCGAGTTGTTCAGCAACTTGTAATTTTTCATCAGTATTTAACTGACAACCTGGTACTTGTTCACCATCACGAAGAGTAGTATCGAATATTAAAATTTTCTGACTCATGATTATTGATTTTTTGTCTAATTCTTAATCAAAAATAGTATTGGATTTTAGAAAAAACAAATTTCAACAATTTAGCACTTTAGAATTAAATTCTAAAAATGGCAACTAAATCATTCTTTTTAGAATTTAAGTCTATAACAAAATCATTTTAAAGGTTTTTATTCTAAATATTTATCAATTCAGTTTGTAAATTATTTCTTAAAAAATATCGTATATTTTATTCGCTTAAACGTTCAGAATTAAGTAATTATTAGAAAAGTACAATTATTCAGAAAAAATCCATTCACAAAAAAGCATATCAATTTGTCAAACCCAAAATCCATGTTTAAATTTGATTGATTAACATAAAGCGAATTAAAATCGCCATAATGATACCATGCTAAAAAATAACTGGACAAGAGAAGAAATCGAAGAAATTTATAATCTCCCTTTCATGGAATTAGTGTACCGTGCAGCTACTGTACATCGCCAACACCATGACCCACAGGAGGTTCAAATCAGTACACTACTTTCTATCAAAACAGGTGGTTGTCCTGAAGATTGTTCATACTGCTCACAGGCAGCTCGTTATCACACAGACGTGAAAGTTCAGAAATTAATGGAACTTGATGAAGTATTAGCCGCAGCTCAAAGAGCAAAAGATGCGGGTAGTTCTCGTTTCTGTATGGGTGCAGCATGGCGTGAAGTACGTGATAATAAAGATTTTGATAAAGTATTAGGAATGGTACAGGGCGTAAACTCTATGGGTTTAGAAGTATGCTGTACACTTGGAATGCTAACAGAATCGCAGGCTGAGAAATTGAAAGACGCAGGTTTATATGCTTACAATCATAACGTTGATACCAGCGAAGAACATTACGAAGATGTAATTTCTACTCGTACTTTCGCTGACCGTTTGAATACTATCGAAAATGTTCGTAAAGCAAAAATTTCGGTTTGTTCGGGTGGTATTATCGGTTTAGGAGAATCTGATGGCGACCGTATCGGAATGTTGAAAACTTTGGCAAATATGCCTCAGCATCCAGACTCAGTACCTATCAATAACCTTGTTCCTATCAAAGGTACGCCACTTGGCGACCAAGAACCAGCTTCTATTTGGGATATGGTAAGAACGATTGCTACGGCAAGAATCTTGATGCCTAAATCAATGGTAAGACTTTCGGCTGGTCGTTTGGATATGACTTATGAAGGACAAACACTTTGTTTTATGGCAGGTGCAAACTCTATTTTCTCAGGAGATGTATTATTAACAACGCCAAATCCAGCTGTTAAAAATGACCAAGAACTTTTCCAGATTTTGAGTATCAAACCACGTGAGGCATTTAAAGACACGAAAAAAGCTCCTGTTGAGTTTCAAGTGATACCAAGTGCTGGCAAGGCTTTGGGCATTACAGAAGTTAATATTTTGTAAGAGTAATTTTCAACCAAAAACATTATCAAAAATGGCACTACAAGTTGGCGATAAAGCCCCTAATTTCACTTTATTCAATACTGAAAAGAAAGAAATCAGTCTTTCAGATTTTGCAGGTAAAAATGTAGTTATCTTATTTTTTCCTTTGGCTTTTACAAGTGTTTGTACGGCTGAACTTTGCGAAATGAGAGACAATATCGCTACGTATTCAAACTTAAACGCTGAGATTTTAGGTATTTCAGTAGATTCACTTTTTACTTTAGATAAATTCAAGGCAGAGCAAAGTCTTCCTTTCAATTTACTTTCTGATTTCAATAAAGAAATATCTACTGCTTATGGAAGTATCTACGAAAACTTTGTGTTGGGCATGAAAGGAGTTTCTAAGCGTTCGGCTTTTGTAGTGGATGCCAACGGTACAATTCAATATGCAGAAGTATTGGAAAGTGCTGGAGATGTTCCAAATTTTGTTGCAGTAAAAGAAGCTTTAGCAAGTTTATAAGTAGTGATTAGGGTTTCCTACAACTCTTACATTTAGTACATTACTTAGTCAAAAGCTGTATTTATCAAAAAAGCCATTTGTTAAGTTTAACAGATGGCTTTTTTGATAAATGTTATTTACTGATTAATATTCGTTTGGCAATTACTTGATTATCGGCTCGAAGTTTCAAGATATACTCGCCTTCTGGAAGCATCGTAAGGTTCAATACTTGGCTTGAATTAAGAGCCGATACTGAGCCTTTTGTGATTAAACTTCCAATCATATCATATACCTCCACAGAAGTATTTTTCCAGTCTGTCCTTGCTTCAATTTTGAAAACACCTGTACTTGGATTTGGGTAAACAGATACGCCTTTATCATCAAAATACTTGAAATTATAAGGGTCTGAATAAGCTGAATAGCAAAACTTATTTCCATAAAATAAAGTCTTGTAAATATTTTTTGCTTTTACATTAAGCGTTACTTCTTCGATAACACGAATAGGACTTCCTGAAAGCACGCTACTCTCAACACCATTTACTTGCCAAACGTAATCGTCAGCTTTTACAGTATTTACAGCCACTGTGTAAGGACTCGCTCTTACGATAGAATCTACTTTATCAGGATTCGGCTTTACAGCAACATACAAGGCTGGCGAAATAACAGACTTACAACTATTGAGGTCTGTTTGATATGCTTTGAATGCCCCCGATTGTGTTACAGTTATATTTTGGGTATTATAATTAGTAACTTTTCCATTCTGATTTGCAATCCAAGTTGGCGAATTCCCACTTGCCAAAGTCATTTGTAATACCGTATTATCGCCATCACAAAATACGCTGTCTTTGGTACTAAAAAGTGCTGGCGTAGCTGGTAATGGATTTACTTTTACATTGACAGCCGAAGAATTGAGCGAAAAGCAATTATTGCCATCAATCGTCCGAACGGTATAAGCTCCTTGTGTTCTTACGGTAATGTTTTTACTCGACGCCCCCGTACTCCATCGGTAAGCGATAGCACTTTGTAAAGATGAAGTAAGTACAACATTGGTATCAGCACAAAAAGTAGTTGGGCCATTGGCTACAATAGTAGGTGTTGGCGGCAATGGGTTTACTACAATTTTAACTGCATCAGAAGCAGGCGAAGCACAACCTTGTGAACTAATAGTTTTTACGGTATAAGAACCCGAAGTATTAATTTTCACATTCTGAACACTACTACCTGTACTCCATAAATAACTATTTGCTTGCAAAGTAGAAGACGACAAGACTACGTTGGTATCTGCACAGAAAGTAGTAGGACCATTGGCTGAAATACTTGGCTTGGGAGGCAAAGGTTTCGCTGTGGTAACTACTGGCGAAGAGTAGTCTGAAAGGCAACCATATTGGCTGACAGTTCTAACCGAAAAACTTCCAGAAGTAGTTACATTGATAGACCTTGCTGTACTGCCATTACTCCATTGATAGATTGGAGCGTCGTTTGCGATTAAGTTTACACTGTTTCCATCACAGAAACTTACATCGGCATCTGCTGTAATCGTTGAAGAAGGTACGGCACTACCAACAAAAGAAATCGCTGGAGCTTGTAATACATTACCGTTGCTATCTCTGAAACGAGCATAATATTTATTACTCAATCCAGTAGAAAGTGTTACTTGACGATTATTTGAAAAAATTCCGTCGTTGAATGAAGTATTATTTGACCATTGATAGCTTGAATAACCTTCTGGAAGTACAACATCTACGCTATTATTACCACAACTAAAAGAAGGACTCATTAAAGTAATAGGCAAATGAGGCTTAGACTGACTAAAAAAGTTATCATTTAAAGCATTGTACCAAGCGGTTGCCAATTGTTCTAAACCCGTGCCATTGAAATGCACACCATCTTTACGACCTGTTACTTGGATTGCATCTGTATCTGGTCCTAAAAATACATTGTTATTGGCTTGATTAATTACTAAAAGTTGACCATTTCTAATATTTTGGTCGGTAACAATGGCTGTTCCACAAATACCCGAACAAGGCGACGAAGAGCCACCCGAAGTAAGCGAAACTACCCAAGAAAGGTCTTTGCCAGAATCTCCTCTTGATTTATTAATTATTGTTTGAAGATTGGCTCTATAAGTTTCGGCATTAGTACTTAGTTTTTGATTCACTAAAAAATTATCTGCTTCGCCCTGACACCAGAGTACGCCTCTTACTCCCAACTGTGATACAAAATAACGAAGGGCTTGAGATAAATCTTGATAAGGTAAATGGTTTTGATAAGTTCCCCCAATATAAGGATTGGGTGCATAGCCACCATTGGCAGTAATTGCCCAAGTACTGCTTGAAGTACCTTCAAAAGCAGCATTAAAAAACATCACAGGAACGTTTAATTTACTTACTAATAAATCGCCCAAGCGTCCCCAACACCAACCATTATTTCCTCTTGGAGCAATACGACTACTGGCAGTTAATTGAGAAAATGGCGACAAGGAAATATAAAAATCACCTCCAGATTCAGTATTGGTGGCTGTTCCAAAACAGTTTACTCTATCGCTCGATGCACCAATTCCTTCAATATCGGGCATTCCTTGAGCATTCGATTGTCCAGCAATCACAAAAACTTCGCCCACTCCTACCCTACTTACTTGCGAAACGCCCCCGATGATTGTTCCATTCAGACTTCCTCGAAGTTCTAAGGTGTACCAACCTTGACGAACGGTCATCACAGAAGTAAAATTTCCATTTAAAGGTAATTCTTTAATCACTGTCCAGTCAACTGCTGTTCCTTGCCCATCGGCAACAGGAATTAAACGAGCTTCTACTTTATCAATTTGTGTTTCATAAGTGCCAGCAATGGTAATCTGAGATAATCCGTCTTGATTTCGCTGATAGACCGCTCTATTTTGAGGGGAAGTAATACGAATTTGAGCAAAAAGAGCATGATTAACACTGGCTAAAAATATAAAAAACAAAATCTTTTTAGATAGGGTCATCTGAATATTGGTTTTAATGTATCAGGTTTTGTATAAATATAAGTAAGGTAAAATTGATAGGACTGACCATATCACAGAAGTCCCAAAGTATTTTGGTATTCTATATAATGTGGTCAGTCCCAAGTCTTAGAAATTCTAAGAAAAATATGTTGTTAAAACTTCTTTCGTAAAATTTTAACGATTGATTGAAATCAATTTGGATATTTTAAAATTACTATTGGCCGCACGAAGTATGTAAGTTCCTTCGGGATAAGCACTTAAATCTAATAATTTAGGACTGTTCAAAGCATCTACTTTCATTTGATAAAGCTGTTTGCCATCAACTGAAAAAATAGTAATCACGGTATTTTCTAATTCATAACGGCTTTCTAACCAAAACTTACCATTTGACGAAGGATTGGGGTAAATTGAAAGCCCTCTGTCGTCATAAGATTTTAAATCATAACTTACCACATCTGTCACGCACACTAAAGGCGAAGCTAATTCTTTAACGGTATAAATATTTCTTCCGACCAAAGTATATTTTCCTGCATCAGTTGCTCTGATAACACTATCTAATGGAGCTAAATCCGTTAATGTCTTTCCTTCAAACGACCAAACATACTCTGTTGGTATCTTTGCCGACTTAGCCGCCAATGTATAAGTACCTTTTTGAAGAATACTTACAGGTGTTGGGTTATCTTTTTTAGTAATCTGAATAGCATTTGAAGCCTTAGAAAGACAACCGTTGTCATCACGGACAAAACCTTTCACTAATTCCGTGCCAGTTATTTTGATTGTAGCCGCAGATTGTGTTGAAACCGTACCATTACTTTCCCAAACCAAAGAATATTGCTTGGTATCAGGTGGAGTAAGACGGAGGTTTACACTTCCACCGTCACAGAAAACAACATTTCCTAAAGCACTGATGGTTGGAGCTTTCGGTAAAGGATTTACAAAAGTGGAAATTTTATCTTTCGATACAGGTGATAAACAATTGTTTGCTCCACGAGTCTGTACCGAGAATGTACCAGAACCTTTGACAACGATACTCTGTGTCGTTTCGCCTGTACTCCATAAATAACTGGAAGCACCAACATTCGACGACACCAAAGTCACGCTTTGCTCATCACAAAACTCCGTTGAACTTGTAAAAGAAATCGTTGGAGCAACTGGACGAGACTTTGCTGTAAGTACAATTTCGTTGGAAACAGGCGATAGACAAGCGTTTTTATCAACCACTCTTACTTTATAAGTACCTTCATTAGCCGCTACAATTGTCCCTGTTGCCGAAATACTATTCGTCGTCGGTGCAGTCCATTGGTAAATGGGATTCTCAACTTCGGTAGTACTTTGGATATTGACCGTTGTTCCGATACAAAAACTTACATCAGATAAAGCCTTAATCACAGGAGCTTTAGGTGGCACATTAGCTTTTACTGAAAAACTGGGTACTTGAATAATATTGCCATTAGAACGTGTAACTTTAGCGATATAAGTACCCGATGGCACATCTACTACACGAGTTGTATATTCTTGAGAAGTAACTTCGTTTACCCATCTGTATTGCTGATAACCTTCGGGCAAACTTAGTCTCACTAATTGTGAAGAAAGACATTCCAAAGAAACGTTTGGTATCGTATCTGGTGAAATCGGTTCAACCGTTCCGAAGAAATCCTTGTTGTCTTCTGTCAAGGCTTTTATCCATGCGTCAGCTACTTGGTCGAGACCTTTCCCAACAAAGTGTACACATCTATCACGTTCACCAATAAAATCTACTTGAATATTATCCGTAAAAGGTCCAGGATAAATCGGGCGAAGGGCATCAGTTGTAATTGCCTGATTTTGAGCATTCACGATAATAGGCGAAGGTTTTGGTGGAGCTAAGATAGAATCACAACCTCGCTGACTTGAATACGAAGTACGAGCCACAACCCAAGCCAATTTGTTAGTACCTAAATCCTGACGACTTTTTGTAATCAAGCGTTGAAGGTTATCTAAATAATTTTCAATGGTAACAGGCGGTTTTTTGCCTTGTGCAATGGCTTCGAGATTGACCAAGTTTTGTGTTTCGCCTTCCATCCATAGAACAGCACGAACACCCAGGTTAATGCCATAATAACGTAAAACAGCATTTAGGTTTTCGTAAGGATAACCCACAGGAAAATAACGAAGTGGTACGCCGGGGTCTTGAAAATCTCCTAAAACAGGAACAGTGGGTTTTTCAGCACTTTCACGCCACGCTCTTACAGAAGAACCTGCCCATCCTGCATTAAAAAACATAATAGGAACATTGAGTTTAGAAGCCAAAGCATCTCCAACTTTTCCCCAGTAATAAGGGCCAATTCCTAATGGTCCAATCGTAACATTTTTACTCAGTTGAGAAAACTGAATAATCGAAAAATTGGAAGTAGTATAAGTTGTATAACTTGTATTTTGGGGGTCAAATTCTTGTTTGTAGCCATTTACACTGTAATCTTTCAAGAAGTTGGCACAGTTTACTCTATCGTCAGAAGCAGGCGTTTCATTGGCAGAACGCAAGCCACTTCCTCCAGCATTCGACTGTCCGGCAATCACGAATACTTCTCCAACACCTACTTTTTCAATTCTTGAAACATTTCCCACAACTTTCCCTCTCAGAAGTCCACGTACTTCCATTGCATACCAGCCACCTTTCACGGTAATATTTCCTTTAAACAATCCACCAAGCGGGTTTGCTCTCAAGAGCGTCCAGTCGATTGCTGTGCCTTGACCTGTTTTTACAGGGATAAATCGTACTTGGATAGTATCAATCGGTTGCGAGTAACTACCCACAATAGCAAGACTTGCTTCATTATTCAAATTACGCTGAACTACCTGTCTTAAAACAGGAGAAGTAATCGTAATTTGCCCAAACATAAAGGTAGGAAGGCTGATGAAGAAAAAAATCAGTAACCATTTTTTAAACATATTCACTGAAGTTAAGGAAAGTTAGAGAGTGTACTGTGTAAAAGACGCCCATTGAAATAAAAGCGTTGCTTTTTAAAAAGAAATAAGTTTAAAATCTTTAGTATAAAATCTTACAAAAATAAAGAAAGCATCCCATATACTGAGATGCTTTCTTTATTTTATTCAAATTTATCCGATGTAATATACGCCAAACATAAATTAGTCAGCAATTACAGTGAATTTTACTTTGTGCTTAACCTCTTTGTGTAAGTCAAGAGTAGCAGTAAAATCACCTACGAATTTCACTTCAGTATCTAATGAGATTTTCTTTCTGTCCACATCGAAACCTTTTTCTTTCAAAGCTTCAGAGATTTGGATAGTAGTAACACGACCGAAGATTTTACCGCTTTCACCTACTTTCGCTGCGATAGCTAAAGTAATTTCACCGATAGATTCTGCTAAAGCCAATGCGTCTAATTTTACTTTCTCAGCCTTGTGAGCTACCTGCTTGATGTTTTCAGCAAGGATTTTTTTGTTTGATCCCGTCGCCATTACTGCGAAACCTTGTGGAATCAAGTAGTTACGGCCATATCCTGGCTTCACGTTAACTACGTCATTTTTATAACCGAGACCTGCGATGTCAGTCTTTAAGATGATTTCCATTTTATTATTTTATTAAGGTATTAGGGCTTTAATTGTGGTACATTTTACCTAATTCTATCACCTAAAACCTATTATCTAAAACCTTATTTATAAACTACTTCAATCCGTCAGCCACGTAAGGCAATAAAGCCAAGTGTCTTGCACGTTTGATAGCCACAGCAACTTTACGTTGGAATTTCAAAGAAGTACCAGTAAGACGACGAGGAAGAATTTTTCCTTGTTCATTTACCAACTTCAATAAGAAATCTGGGTTTTTGTAGTCGATATATTTAATGCCTGATTTTCTGAAACGGCAATATTTTTTGCGTACAACGCTTTTGTCAACTGGTTCGTTTACTAATGTCATGATTTCAAAATGTTGAATTTCGTGAATGTCTTACTTACTCTGCTTTTGCTTCTGCAGCTGCTGGTTTTTTACCTACTAAACCTTTTTGCTTACGCTCATTGTATGCCACTGCGTGCTTATCAAGAACAGTTGTCAAGAAACGAATCACTCTTTCGTCACGCTTGTATTCAAGCTCCAACTTAGCTACTAACGTTCCTTCAGCTTTGAATTCAACGATGTAATAGTAACCAGTTTGTTTGTTTTGGATAGGATACGCCAGCTTACGTATTCCCCATGCTTCTTCGTTTACGATTTCAGCATTGTTGTCCGTTAGGATCTTTTTGAACTTTTCAACGGCATCCTTTGTCTGCTGTTCAGACAAAACGGGAGTTAAGATGAATACCGTTTCATAATTACGTAATTCCATAAGTATGTAATATTATTTTTAAAAATTGGACTGCAAAAGTACAAAAATTGTTTTATAATACAAAAATTAATGAAAAAGTTTTTGATTATCAGGGGGATAGGGATTTTGAGACTTTAGGACTTTAAGACTGGAGGACTTTAGGAGAAAAGATACAAGAGGCAAGATTTTTATTGGGATTTTGGGAGACTTTAGGACAAAAGATAATTCATAATTCATAATTTTATTAATATCCTCAAAAAAATAAGTGATGCGATTAAATAATTGGAAAAACAATTATCTAATCGCATCACTTATTTTTTATAATTCATATCTAAGACTAATCTCTATTTTCGATTTTATTCAAATCTGCTTTTTGTTTTTTGCCTAAAGAATTAATCCAAGCGGCAATTTTCAACACATCTCCTTTCGGAACGTGGGTCATTGATGCCATTTCGGTTGCATAGTCTGGCCAGTTTTCTGGTTTTGGATGATATACCAATTCTAAAATTTGCTCGTTGGTATAATTTCGTTTGGCTACTTCGGTAAACGGAGGGCCTACTACTCTGGTAGCTTCTGCATGACAACTGGTACAAGCGTGCTTTTTCAATAATGCCGCTACTTGTTTTGCATCAACAGGTGCTTTTGTATCTATTACAGCACTTACTTTTTCTTTTTTGGCAGGCAAAGTACTTGATTTTGCGGGTGCTGTTGTTGCTGGTTTTGTGGTAATATTTGCTAATTCACCAGTAGGAATTTCATTCAAAGTATAATAGCTGATGTCGTGCAATAATGGCTGACCTTCATCATTCAATAAACCAGAAGCTAAAATTTCATGGATATAACCTTTACGAAGATTATCCATCACCAAACGAATTTTCAAACGGTCTGGCGAAACAATTACACCACGAAGCGGTGTCTTTTCTTGATTGATAATCGGACTTCCGTACTGGTGATGATACTTGTAAGTAAAGCTTTTCAATTCGTAGCTACTCAAATCTTCGGCAGTTTTAAGGCTTACAGGTTGTGTAAATTCTACTTCAAAACCGTCAGGCATGGCATGAACATTTTTCATTTCAAAAGGTACTTTTCCGTTCCAAACCAAACGTTGAAGTCCGTACAATTCTTTACCTGTTGAACCCCAACCTCTTGAAGTCATTCCTACGAAAATAGAACCATCATTCCCCCATCTTGCACGTACTGTTCCCGACTGAAAACCTTCACGGAATGGATAACAAGCACCTTGATATTTTCCGTTTACTTTTTCTAAAGACATTCTCATCGCTTTAGACTGCCCTTGGTCGAAAACAATGTATTGTCCTTGGAATGGCCCAAATTTTCCGCCAGTTTCGTCTTCAATCATATCTGCGGTAGAAATTCCCATCAAAGCGTGTGGAAACCATACGGCTGGCAATTTCAAAGCTTTTACTTTTTTAGCTGCTTCGTACATTGGTTCGCCTGTGTCAGGAATATCGGCTTTTGTCAATTTCAAAGGAGAATCTGGCTCTTTTGTCCAATACAAACCGCCTGCATTTCCTGCAAAATCTCCTTTTTCTAAATGTGTAATTCTACCAGAACCCACCCAGTCTCCTTGGTTTTCGCCATAAAGTACATCACCATTTGAATTAACCGTAAAACCTGCTGGCGAGCGTAAGCCCGTTGCTATGGGTTCAAGTGTACCGTCTTTCTTTACTTTTACTAACCAACCACGCCATTTAGCAAATTTGCCTTCACCATAACCAACCCAAGCTACGTTGAAAGTAAGATACATATCATCATTTTTATCGAAAACTGGTCCGTAAGAGTACTCGTGGTAGTTTCCTGATAAATCCCAATTGGCAACAGATTCATACACATCAGCTTTGCCGTCGGCATCGGTATCGGTCAATTTGGTTAATTCACCACGCTGTGTACAATAGAATGAACCTTTGTGATAAGCAAGCCCCAAAGACTCGTGCAAGCCACTGGCAAAAAGTGTGTAGCTTGGCTTTGTGCCGTTGAGTTGATATGGGTTTTCGATAATCCATACTTCGCCTCTACGAGTACAAACGCCCACACGACCATCGGGCATGGGAGCAATTCCACCAGCTTCTAATTTTATACCATCTGGAATAGCGACAGTTTTAATTTCGTAAAAATCCTCTTCGGTAAAAGGCTTGGGCTTCACTTGGGAAAAAAGGTTTTGAGTACAGCAACTCAACAGACCCATTGAAAGCAATATTTTTAATGATATTTTCATTTTTAAAGGGAAATTTTAAATTTTGGCAAGCAAAATAAAGTACTTATTTGAGCTTAATTTCTTGTTTCAAACGTTCATTTTCTTTTGTTAAACTGTCCGATTTAAAATAGAAGTATAGGGCTGCTATCAAAAAAATCTTGGATAAAACAAACACGGCGATAAAAGCGGGTCGCCAGTATTTATGGACTTTAATGTGCGTATTATCAACTTCTACTTCTAAATACTTCAGCTGTTCTGTATGATTAGTAGCTTCTTTGAAAGTATTTTGTTGCTGCCATTTTTTTAATTCATTTTTATTGGCATTCAACAAAATCGCTTCCCGAACATTGGGTGGCGGCGGAACGGCATTTGTTAAATAATGATTGGCAATATCTATTTCGATAGATTGAAGTGCCTTGGCTACTTCGTTATCTATCAACACTCTTTGCTCTACTTCTCTTTGTTCTTCCTCAGAAACAATGCCTAATAAGTAGCTTTCGAGTATTCCACTTTGTATGTATTCTTGATTCTTCACAATGGTATTCGATTAAGATTGGCGAAAAGTTTTGAAATATTGACTAATAGCTTTGTAAACTTTTGCTTTCGGAATGTTTAATTTTTCAGCAATTGTTTCAGCACTTTTCCCCTGTCGAAAGGATAAATCAAAAATAAATTGGGCTTGTTCTGTGTCGGTTTCAGCAGCGGGAACGTGAGCTGTTTCCCAATCAAATTTTTGCTTGTAAAGCAATGCGAGTTCTCGTGCCTTTCTAATAATACATACAGCAATACTTACTTTACCTTCTACGCAGGGATTGACAGTGAGTGAATCAAACAATTCAATCATAATTTCCTGTGCCATTTGTTTCTGTGGTACAATCTGAAGAATAATTCCATAAGCCATTGCTCCATACTGTTCGTAAAGGTGTAGGCTGTTGGACAACACAGAGGTTTTATTTTCAGAAATTTGAAGCTTCGATGATTCAAAATCACTCATGTCAATAACCTTATAAATTGGTAATTAAAAAATCAATTGATACGACAAGTCTTTCAGTCCTGCCAATGGTAATACTAATTGTTTCACACCATTGTTATCACGAATAATTGCTTTACTCGTTTCAGGAATTGATACAAAATATTGTTGATTGTCGATAGCAAAACGATTTTTTCCTAAATCAGTAATCATATTTCCTTCTGCCAAAAGTACGTACAAAGAAGTACCTGCTGGCGTTGAGCCTTCAAAAGTCAAATGACGAACGATGGCATCTGAATTGGCAGACGGTGTCGAGAGGTCTTGTACTTTTAGTCCTTTGTATTCGTACATAAAAACTGGGAAAGCAATTTTTTCTCCTGCTACTTCAATTTTATTCAAACGGTAGCCTTTGTACTGTAAGTCACTTTTGGGTAAGGAAGCAGGAATACTTGCCGAAGCATCGCTCAATAATGCCAAAGGAAATTTATCATTCAATGAAATGGTTACTCCCATCGGAGCAGACGTTTGTGGTTCGCCACGGTCGTGCCACATTTGCGTTGCATCTAAGAATTTCCCTCTCCAAGCTTGTAAATATCCCCCTTGGTTTAAGTCATAAGCGTAACTCAAACCACCCGGCATACCTACGCTAACGGCATGCGTTTTTTTCACATCGCCATACATCATAAACGAGCGTTGAAGGATTGTCTCCTGAGCTACTTTCACTTCAATTAATGGCGTAGCTTCTGGTTCTGGCAATGAAGTACGTTCTGTAATGGCTTGTTTTGGAGTACCTACTCTTTCAACAAAAAATCCTAAAGCTTTAGGCCCCCAACCAAAATCTTTGGCATGAATTAATGAATAAGTATGTTCACCAGCCGAAAGTTTTTTTGAACCTTTTACATCTTCACTGTACCAATGGTCGCCTTTGGTAATGGTGTCGTTGTCAATCAACAATACGCCTGCACCAGTCCAATTGGTCGTGAAAGTATAAGTATCGTTTTCAGGAATTGTAATTGTTCCTTTGAATTTCAACAAGAAATCAGATTTAGCTTCTGCCAATTTCATACTTGGTTGTTTGGCTGTACCTGCTTGAACTGGCTTAGTAGCTCCTGTTTGAAGATTAGCAAATTTTCCTTGATAGTACTCATAAGAAGTTGGGCTGAAAGTAGCCAATGGCTTATCGAATACTTCATACTTAATGTTTTTGAAGGCTACTTGTCCGTGGTCGCCTTGAATTCTAATCGGGCCAGTAGCTACTTCTTGCTGAGAAACTGCTCCACGAGTTACGCCTAAAAGCTCGATATTTTCGTGAATTAAAACACCGTTCAATGTTACTTTATTGAATCTGGCATTGCTTAGTTTTTTTCCAGAAGCATCAAAAGTGGGTGCTTTGAAATCAATTTCGATATGATTCCACAAACCTGGTGCTTTTACGGCATTTTGGCGAGGAACATGACCTTCATACCCTTCTTTGCCTGCTCCACGAGACTCATCCCAACGATGATAAATAGCTCCGCAATCGCCATCATTGATTTCTTTTTTGAGCCAAGAATCTAAAATCTGAACTTCATAACGTCCTTGCAGATAAATCCCAGAATTCGACCCTTTCGGAATCATAAAGTCGAGCGACAAGCGAATATCACCGTGTTCGAGTTTGAAAAACAAATCATCCGTTGGCTGATACTTTGCTCCTTTCAAAGAACAAAACAAAACACCTTTGCCGGGTGTACTTGTGAGTGCCGTTGCCTGATGGTCTCCTACAACGCTTCCTTCAATCGTCCAGTTGGCACTTGGATTTTTAAAAGCGTTTAAATCATTCAGGGGAATTTCGGTTTGGGCAAATGCCGAAATTGGAAATAAAAGAAATAGTAATTTTTTCATTGAGTTGAGATATTTCAGGAAAATTATACAAAAAGTAAACTTTCGTTATCTTGTATTGACATTAAAATTACTCAAAAAAGTATAACACCTTAGAACACTTGATGAATATTTATTTGATACAGTGACTAATAAACAGATTCTCAGCTTTTTTCTGCCCACGCACCGAAAGGTAATTCCAATCGGAACAGGCGTTTTTTACAATCTTCAAAGCAAAATAACAGTCGGCTCGTTTATAAAGTGCTTCAAAAGCTTCGTCCTTCATCAGTACACATTTAGTATAAAGTTTAATGGCTTTTCCGTAATTTTTTAGTTCAAACTGTTTGTTGGCTCGTTTTAATACACTTTCATAAACTAAGTCATCGTAGTAATAGTTTTCAGGCTGTTCTTCTTCTTCGCCATATCTAAATTCATAATTGAATACAACATCTACTTTCTTTCCGTCGTAGTCGGCAGGAAGCCAAGATTTCCGAGTTTGCCAAACCGCCTTCAACAATTGGTTATTATAAGTAGAATCTGAAGATTCTTTGATTTCAACATTCTTTAGTACGCCTTCTTTTGATACTTGAAAAGCTATTTTAAAAATACCAGCCTGATTTTCGGGATACTTAAAGTTTTTTTCAATGTCTTCATAAGAAAACTGGTAAACGTCATCGAAATCGTCATAAATCGTTCCTTGAAAAAAATCTCTACCACCTTTATAGTGTGGAAAAACATACTTATTAAAATTGTAAAGCGTATCGCCATTGGATTGTTTTATGATATTAGGCTTGATAAATTGTCGAAAAAAGTACTCCGAAGCAGATTCTTTTGTGGACAAATAATGGTATCTATAAATTAAGTAATCGGGAGTATTGGGAATAATCTGAGAAAAAACTAATTCATAAGGCGTGAGCTTGTCGATATGATAAAGTGCAGCACGCCCTACCAACAAAGTATCGCCAACGGTCACATACAAAGTAGGTGAAGCTTCTTTTCCCAGAATAATCACACCAGCATTGTCTTTTCTGAAAATCAACATCGTGGCAGTTACTTTATCTACTTCTGGATTCGTTAATCGACTTCCATCTTTCATGTCGATATAATCTTTCACCCAGTTACCAATCAGTTTTCTGGAATCAACATTCAAAGAATCAGTTTTAGTTTGGGCATTCAACCAAAAAGAAAAAGACAAAAGCGTGCATAAAATACCTAATTTCATAAAGCAAATACGTTTATAAGTACTAATATATCTCAAAATATTTATAAAAAAATTCAATAAAAATTATTCTCCTGAAAAAAAGAAATCTACAAGACAAGAAAAATTATCGAGAGCGAATCCGAATACCCATCTGAAATCCGAGCCAAAAGGTAGAAACTTTGGTAGAGTACAGCGGTGGATAAGGGGGTATTTGTACGAATGGTTTTCCTTTCCAAGAAGCAGCATTATATGAATCCAGAAAAAAAGCTTTTATGGATGGGCCAAATGTAATCGCTGCATTTCTGGCAATTTGTTTTTCAAAGCTAAAGTCTAATCGCCATAAATTTCCTACGTTTGGTGTAAAATCATTATACTCTATCATCAAATTGGTGGTAATATCCGTGTTAAACATCCACGCATTTCTTAATTCGTAGGCTCGCCCAACGCCGTAACCGATACTAAATACTTCATTGGCTCTGAGGAAATTGTAGCCAATTGCCAAAATATTATAAAATTTTCTTACGCCTGTTTTGAAAATAAAACTACCAGTTTGATTTTCATCGATAGATAATTCCAAACGCTTATAGCCATCGCTACTACTCACGAAACTGAGTAAGCCAATCGGCGTAGTTTCAGAAAATTCGCTGATATTAATCAAACCAATTTGATGCCCTTTGCCTTGTACTTCGTTGGCGAAATTGATTAAACCAACCTGCCAGCCATTTGATACTTGGGTTACTACGTTTACGCCTACACTAAGTTGTACTCCTCTTTGAATGGCTTCGGTGAGGTTAAAAATCGAACTTATCTGAACGCCCAAAAGTTCGCCTCCGACAATGTTTCCAACACCTGCCAATTGAAAACCCGTAACATTATTACGAACGCCATTAAATAAACCTCCGATTTCTACTTTACGAACACCCGCCGAAAAACCCATGAGGATATTCAACGAAAAATCATTTTCGATACTTCCAGAAAGTAAACGATTTGTACCCAAAAATGGCAAAAGTGATACTTGAAAAGTACGATTGAGTGAATCGTTGATGTTGATGGCATTGATTCGCTGCGAACGTCTCACAAAAAAGGTTTCAATACGTTTTCTGAATTTATCCCAATTGGTATTTTCTTGTATAGAATCTGGTTCGATGATAATAGATGATTCGAGTTCGTCTATTTGGTCAAGAAATACTGGACGAGGGTTTTCTAAAACCATTGGTCGTTCAATTACTTGAACATTATTTTTAAACGCTTCCATTTTTTCCATTGAATTATCTTCAATGGTAGGTTCAAAAACGAATGGTTTTTTGATTCGCCTCAGCTCGATATTTTGGTAATCGTTCTGAGCATTTCTTATCAAAACAATTTCAGGTTCATAGCCCGGTTTTGAAACACTCAGTCGTATCGGGAAGCTTTTGGTAGAAAGCTTTATCTTATAAAAACCATACTGATTACTAATGGCTGAAATCAAGCTGTTTTTTTCGTAAATACTGGCATCTGGCAGTTTGATTCCCTCTCGGGGGTCAACAACGTAGCCACTCAGAAAAAAATGGGTTTGCCGTGTTTCAATCGTATTTTTTTGAAGAATTACGTATTGTCCACGTACTTTATAGCTGAGAGAAGTACCAAAAAGTTGTTTCAATACATCTCGAACTGGTCGGTCGGTTAGGGTTAAATCTATGCGACGATTTACATCAATGAGGCTGGAGGGATATGCGAAGTTGAAGCCACCTTCCTTTGCAATAAGGTCAAGGACTTCAGACAGTTTGTCGTTATTGGCTTTTAAACTAATATTGCGTTCTAAAATGGGTACTTGTGCATAAAGATTAAAAGCAATTAGCCACAAAACACAAACAAAAAATATACGTTTTTTCAAATAATAAGCCATCATCGTAAAACGATTTTCAAACCGTTTTTCAACCTAATTTTTTACTGACAGCCCTCGCCACTAAGCACAATTGAATCTCCTTGTTTGCGAACTTTCAGGTTTAATGTTTCAGAAATTATGGTGAGAATATTATCTAAATTTTCATGGTCGAAAGTAGCGGTAAGTGAACAATGTTTAATTTTTTCGTTCTCAAACGAAATCTTTTTTCCATAAATATCACTTAAAGATGCTATTACTTTGTCTAAGGTTGCTTCTTGGAATGTAAACGATTGTGTTTTGTAAGCAAGTATATTTTCGTCGATATTCGTCATTTTAGTTATTTCAGCTTGGTTTGCCTCAATAGCAGCGGCTTCGCCTTTTACTAAAATCACTTGCTGTTCATTCCTTGAAAATTGTACTTTTCCTGTACGTACCACCACTTGTACTTGTTCGTTATAGGCTTTTACATTGAAAGAAGTACCCAATACTTTAATTTGCGAACCTTGTGCATCAATGATAAAAGGATGTGCGGCATCGTGATGTACTTCAAAAAATGCTTCGCCTGTTAGCTTCACATTTCTGATGTCACCTTCAAATTTTTCTGGAAAACTAATACTTGAATTTTTATTCAAAAATACTTTTGTGCCATCTGCCAATACTTTTTCGGTTGGTGTTTCAGCCGTTTTGAAAGTCAATAATTCTGGCTCGGTAGCCATGTTTTTACTTACTAAAAACCAAGTACCAAACACAAGGGCCAAAGTAGCGGCAAATTTGAGAAAATTCTTAAAAATGAGATTTTGAGGAATAGATTTTGGTACATCCAAACGCTCGTCGCTACCACCAATTTTAGGCGTAAAAGGAGTAATTGGCTTTGCTACTTCGTTGGACTGCTTGGCAGCGAATTGTTCGATACCCAATTTTGCCCAAGCGGCATCTACATCTACGCTTTGTGAGCCATGTAGAGCTTTTGATTTTTCCCAAATCAAACTTGAATGTTCAAAAACCTTTTGATTTTCGTCTGACAAACCAATCCATTCGCTTACCTGTTCTGCTTCGTTGGAGTCAGTTTCTTCAGCAAGGTATTTTGCCAATAAGTCGTCTATGTTTTCTTCGTTAATCATATCAAACCCAAAGGTTTTATCTATTTTTTTTGGTTATTATCGGAACAAAAATAAAAATAAGAATATTGGTAAATAATCTGAGAGTTCGGCTCGCATTATTTTTAGGGCTTTACCAATTTGATTTTCTACCGTTTTGATAGAAAGCCCCAACCTATCAGCGATTTCTTGATACTTGAGTTCTTCAAATCGACTCATTTTAAAAATGAGTCGGCATTGTTCTGGCAGTTTTTCAAGTGCGTCGCTTATTCTTATTTCTAATTCATCTTTATCTAATAAATCAGTGGCCGACTCGTGGTTGTTTTCTAAATACTCGCCCACGTGTTGACGATAGACTTCTTGTACTTTTAAATGCTTGAGGCGATTGAGACAGGTATTGTGTACCGCACGGTAGAGATAGGATTTCAGCGACACTGTAATTTCTATTTCTTCCCTTTGTTCCCAAAGTTTCAAAAACATTCCTTGTACCATTTCTTCGGCATCGTCCATGTCTTTGAGGATGCCACAAGCGTAATTACACAAAGCCTGATAATGTTTCCGAAATACTGTTTCAAAAACACGAACATTGCCTTGACGGATAGCGAATAAAATATCAGAATCAGTAAGTTGCAAAATCAGTAGAGGTTATTATCATAGAGTTATCTTCACAAAATTACAACATTCGTTGATATTTTGATTGATGACACCTAAATTTGGCTTCCCCCCTACTTTTATACGAAAGTATTGTGGGAATTTCATTCATTTTAGCAGTATCAAATTACGCTTCGTAAGGTCTGAGAACTGTAATTCAACTGATTCATTTTCACATTTATCATATTTTTCAATGAACAAATTTTTCTTGCAGGCTGGTGCTGTTTTGGCAGGTTTATCAGTGGCACTGGGGGCTTTTGGGGCTCATGCTTTCAAAGCAGCTTTGGAGTTATCGCAGAGAACGGATACTTTTGAAACAGCAGCACGTTATCAAATGTATGGTGGTTTGGCTTTGATTTTGGTGGGTATTTTATCTGAAAAAATCTCGCATAAATTAATTACTTGGGCTGGTAATGCTTTCTTGTTGGGAACAATCATTTTTGCAGGTTCACTTTACTTGATTTGTGCAACGGGCGTTACGATATGGGGAGCAGTTGCTCCTATTGGCGGTTCGTCGCTCATAGCTGGCTGGATTTTTTTACTGATTGCGGTTTCAAAAAAATAGGTTTCAGAAAAAACTCCCACAATATTTGTTACAAACATTGTGGGAGCTAAATCTAAACTCAAAATAAACCTTTGTACTCTATAATTTTGTTTTTCAGCCAATGAGTCAAACGCACAAAACACTGTTTATCAACACCTTAAAACTAAAACTCATTCTTATCACGCATCATTTTTTCATTAGACTGAAACTATTTCTTACGCTAATTTTTTCAGCGATTTTCTCCCAAACAATTTTTGGAACGTCAATTTTATAATCGACCAACATTACTTCAAAATCTGAATCAAGCGAAATACCTGTTTTACTAATATTCAATTTGCCTTTGATTACTTTTTCCTTAGAAACCCCATGAAGTGTGAGTATTCCTTTGGCACTTACTTCAAAAATTCCTGTCTTTTTAAAATCTATTTCTTCATTGATTTTACCAGTGAAAGTTCCCGTCGGAAATTCATCTGATTCAATATAGTTTTCGTTGAAGTGTTCTTGCATCAATTTATTAGGGAAATTAAATTGATTCATGTTCATTCGCACAGCAATTTCTCCAGTACTTGTGTTAAGGATTGCCGATACATTGCTATTAACAGCCGTAATGTCTTCGAGAGGCGTTTTTGAAAAAAAGCTTGTAATACCAGATTGGGTCGAAAATAATTGAGAATAAGCTACTTGACTGACAAAAAGAAAGATTGCTAAGATAAAAATGTTCGTTTTCATAGTATTTCAATATTTAGTTTATGTTAATTATTTGATTTATGTTCAAAAAGAATGTTCTAAACAAAAAATATTGTAATTCATCCGTCCGTATCGACAATGAATTTTCTGTGATTTTACTTAACAAGTTTCTTCTTTTGTTGATGATTTTCAGAGCATACTCACTTTCTTCTAATTTACAATTCTCCTATTACGATTTCTTGGCTCTCTCTCGAAAATATCGTATATCCTTTATTTTCCAGACAAAAATTGTTTTTACAAACATATAATTTTTTGATACAAAAAATACAATTTTTTAATTAAATAATTATAGTTATTCGATTATGCGAGAAAATATTTTTCAATAAAAAAACTCCTTCAATCATCAGAGTAGGGATTGAAGGAGTTTATGACTTAAATTTTGTTTTTCAGAAGCTCAAAATGGCTTTTCTTTATTTTTTTACTAAAGAAAAATTGTTTTTTACGGCAATTTTTTCAGCTATTTTTTCCCAAACCAATTTTGGCACTTCAATTTTGTAATCAACCAAAGCTACTTCAAAATTTGAGTCGAGCGTCAAAGCATCTTTCCCAACAGTCAGTTTTCCAGTCAGTACTTTTTCTTTCGTAACGCCGTGGATGGTTAAAGTTCCTTTTGCCGTAACATCATAAGTACCAGCTTTGGTATAATCAATGGTTTCGTTGATTTTTCCTTTGAAACTACCCGTTGGAAACTTGTCAGATTCCATGTAGTTTTCGTTGAAATGTTCTTCCATCAATTTATTTTGAAACTTAAATTGTGTCATGTTCATTTTCACCGCAATTTCGCCATTACTTGTATTGATTGCCGCCAACACATTGCTATTCAATGCCGAAATATCTTCCACAGGTGTTTTTGAAAAGAAACTTGTTTTACCAGTTTGTGTCATAAATAATTGTCCAAAACTGGTTTGTGGTACAGCTACCTGCAATACCAAACCTACAAGTACTAAAAATAAAAGATTCTTTTTCATTAGATTAATTGTTTTTCTTTGATTTTCCATCAAAGCTGAATGTTCTTGAAATATTAAAGCCATAGAAAATATCGGCATTACTCCACTGACCAACGGTTTGGGCAATAAATTGTCTTTCAATCATTCCTCTTGAATTGGTAAAGTGTAATTGGAAAACGTGTCCGCCTGTTTCGATATCAAAACCTACTGATAATGAATTATGATACTTTTGTTCGGTTGTTGTTTTACCACGGTCGGCTAAATAATATTCAGCGTTTAAGCTCAGTCTTTTGTTCAATTTCAAACGTCCACCAAAGCCCAAAGCCAGCATATCATTTTTCATATCTGTACTTTCGGTTTTGTTGAAATGAATAATCGTCGGCATGATTTGTAAAGAAAGTTTATCGTTAAACTTTCGGGCAATGAGTAATTGTCCACAATACGTTTGGCGTTCGATATTATCATTGAATTTCATTACTGAACCCGATTCCATCGTGTAACCCGTAACCGCCGTCACGGCTGCACCGCTTAAATATGCTGTAACTGTAACGGGTACTTTGTTGGATTGACGAATGGCTTTGTACTTGGCATAATAGTCATATACTTTTTCTTGCGAACTTCTTCCCACACCAACCGTTAGTTGGTCAGTCAGTCCGTACTCCAAACCAAGTCTGATACGGGCTTCGTCTAAGCCGAAGAAATTATCAATAAAACCAGAATTTACAGCTCCGAAGCGGTGCGAAATCCAGAAATTGAGGTGATTTTTACTGGCAGTTTCAATTGTTTGCCCATTGATTAACCTCGGAGCTTTGAAAGTAGCAGTAGTATAATTGATTTTAGACTCGTTCTCTTTATCCAACATATTCATCAAATCATCTTGACAAAAACTTTGGAAGCTGCCCAGTAAGCAGGCTATCAAAAAATATTTTTTCATAAAATCTGGATTTTAAGTAATGTGTACAATTGAGCTGAGGCTTTAATACTTGATAAGAAATTGATAATTAAATATTTACAAATCAAATTTCAATTACTATTATTTTAAGATGATACTTCCGAGAAAATCATTCTCAACAGCAGTAATTATTAAACTGTACGAATTAAAGCCGTCCTTGGTTTTAGCTAACCGTAAGGATTGAACCATTTTTAGTAACTGTATAGGTTTTCAAGCCTGCACTACCATTACTGTTCGTTCCTTTTCCTGAATTATCAAAAGTAGCACCGTGAGCGGTACAGTAAAACTTATTGGTAGCGTAGGTAATTTGCTTTTGTCCTTCGTGGCTACAAATCAAGGTTACGGCAACATAAGTACCGTCGCTTGTGTATGCGACAACAATATTATTAGTGCGGTCAACAACATAACCACCTTTTGTATTCAAAGCAGCATTGGCTGCGGCAGTTAAGTCAAACGTGATTCCTCCTGTTGGTAGTGGGCCAGCAATGTCACCTTCGTTGGTACATGAAGTCATGGTTACACCACAGTAAACCGCCATTAGGCTTGCTCCCGAAAGCCCTAATTTTTTCAAAAAAGTAAGTCTGTCAATTTTTTCTTGAGTAATGTTCATTTTCAGGATTATTTATTGGTTTGAATGATTTCTGATAATCTATTTATCTGTACGTATAAAATCGAATGATGGATGCTTTTATCATTTAATTCGTGCACTTAGTTGTATGAAAGTATTGAAAAACTATTCGTCAGAAGCCGTAAGCATGGCTTGTAAAATAGATGCTCCTTGTTTTACAATCAACTGGTTACCAATATTTTTCTCAGGAAATACTTCCACATTTCCTCTTTCAGAAAGCCCGATTTTTACAGGAATTTGCTGAAAGGTATTTTCTTTAGTTTTGATAAAAATAAAACCTCCTTCGCCATGCAATACAATTGCTGTTTCGGGTAAAGTTTTAGCGATTCTATTTCTTGTTAGAATTTTTGAATTAACGAATTGTCCAACCGTAAATTTTTCTTCTAAAGCTTCATTTACGATATGTCCGTGAATATTAATTGTTTTGGTATCGGGTTCTACGTTTTTACCCACCAAAAACACCGTTGCCGTAACAGGTGAATCTGAAAATTTAGGATTTTCAACTACGATTTTCTGTCCAATCTTTACTTTGGAAATGTCGTTTTCAAATACTTTTAGCTCTAAATGTTTGTGGTCGTTTCCAACGATTTCAAAAAGTACGTCGGTCGGGGCAACATTTTTGCCAATTGATAAATTTACGGTTTTGACATAGCCTTCGATAGGAGAAATGATATTTACCACAGATGATATTTGTCCTTTTCTGAGTTTATCCATCGAACAACCAATCATTTCTAATTTCAATGCCAGAGCTTGGGCTTGGGCTTTAATCGAAGCTACTTCCGAGTCTGCTTGTTGCAATTTCTTCTTCGCTCCTACATCTTCTTGGCTCAAAACCGTTTGGCGAGATAATTCTTGTTCCAAAAACTTTAATCTGCTCAAAGATTGAAGATAATCTTGTTGCAACTGGATGTAATCCATACTATAAATACTTGCCAAAACGCCTCCTTTTTTAATGGGCGAACCAGGCAAAATATTCGTACTTTTCACATAACCGCTAATGGGAATACTTACAGAAGCCATATTCATTGGCGGTACATCTACTACGCCATTGGCTTTGATTTCTTCCGAAAGTGTAGTTTCATCAAACGAACCTATTACTAAATGAGCATTTTTTACTTGCTCAGGCGTAAGGCTGATAAGGTCTTTGGCTACTTCTTTTTCTGTTTTTACTTCTTCTGTTTTTGGGCTTGAACAAGCCATCATTAGTACAAAAGAGTAAGCAATAAAAACACTCTTCTGAAGAGTATTTAAACTATATTTTTGAGAATTATTCATTTCCGATTAAAGTTTCGATGTTGATAATTAGTTGGTTAAAGTTTTGTAATTCAGACAAATACATTTCTTTAATTTGCCAAGCCTGCGTGATATTTTGTACAAATTCTACGTACTCAATCTCGCCCGCACGGTAGCTTTTTGAAGCCGTTTTTGAAATTAAATCTGCTTGTGGTAATGCCGATTCTTTGTAATACTTCAAAGATGTTTCGGATTTTTCTACCTGAATTTTCAAAGAATTTAACTGACTTTGTAATTGACTTTCAGCGTATTGATACTGTTGATTGATTACTTGTTCGTTGATTTTAGACGCTGTAATTCGGGCTTGTTGGGCTTTTGTGAAAATGGGAATATTCATCCCAACTTGTACAAAATTCTGATTGTAATGGCGTTCGATACTCTGGTTGGTAACAGCAATTTTTACATCAGGTTTTAGGCGTTGCTGTTCCAAATTAGTCTGCAAACGGCTTACTTCACTTTGTTGTTTCAAAATGCCCAAGTATGGATTGGCAGCCAATTGTAAGTCTGAAATGGCAAGTGATTTTTTCGGAGTAAGGCTGTGGTCAATCTCAAAAACTTCATTGGTATTCATCAAAAAACGAAGTGTTTGATACAAATTTTGCTTATCGGCTTGCGTTCTTTGAATCCGATTTTGGATTTCTCTTAAACGAGTTTCAAAAGATACTTTTTCTAATAAATCCGTTTCGCCCGTTTTGTATCGAACCGAAGCCGCCTTGAAAGCACTTTGATAAAGGCTGTCTTGTTCTTGCAGTAATTTGATGTACTGTGTGGTGTATAAAATCTGAAAATAAACACTTTTCACTTCGCCAATCAATTGATTTTTAGTGAGTTTAGCTCTTTTTTCAGCCGATAAAACATTTCCTTTTAAAAGGTTTTCTTGAGCTTTATAAAAACTTGGCAAGGCAAAACTTTGTCCCACACTCAACGTAACATCGTTACCGTCAAATACTTGTGTGCGTCCGTATTGGGCATCAATAGCGGTTTTGGGTAAATCACGAGCCGTTTTCACCAAAGCTTGCGAACCTGAAATTTCTAAATTTGAAATCTGTACATTTTGATTCTGACGAAGTGCTTTATCAATACACATTTGCAAAGACTGTGGCTGTGAGTTTTGGGCAAAAACCGAAGTAGAAAGCAAGCAAAGCAAAACGATACTTGTCAGATTTTTAGAAACTTTTATTTTTCCACCAAAAACTAAACTATAAATAATGGGCAAAACCACTAAAGTAAGAATGGTAGCCGTAATAAGTCCACCGATTACCACCGTCGCTAAGGGACGCTGTACTTCTGCTCCGGGCGAATGACTCAGAGCCATCGGCAAGAAACCCATTGAGGCTACGGCGGCCGTCATCATTACTGGACGGAAACGGGTTTTTGTTCCTTCTAAAATTCTTTCTTTAATATCTGAAATGCCTTCTTTTTCAAGAATTTTGAAGTATGAAATCAATACAATGCCGTTCAAAACCGCTACGCCAAAAAGTGCTATAAACCCAATACCTGCCGAAACCGAGAAAGGCATATCACGTACCCAAAGCGATAAAATACCGCCAATCGCTGAAAGTGGAATCGCCACAAAAACGATGAGAGCTTCGACCAAAGAGCCAAAAGTGAAAAACAAAAGGGCGAAAATTAAAAACAAAGCCACTGGAACGGCAATAAACAAACGACTTTTGGCGGCTTGTAGATTTTCAAAAGCTCCACCATAAGAAACCGTATAACCTACGGGCATCACTACTTTGGTATCAATAATTCCTTGTACTTCTGAAACCAAACTTTCTACATCTCGATTACGGACATTGATTCCGATTGAAATTCTACGGCGAGCATTGTCTCTTGAAATTTCCGAGGGTGAATCTTGGTACTCAATATTGGCTACTTCCGAGAAAGGAATTTTTCCACCATTGGGCAAGTCTAAATACAAATCTCTAATATTTTGAATATCCTTGCGATAAGTAGAATCAAGGCGAATGACTAAGCTAAAACGTTTTTCGCCTTCATACACCACGCCTGTTTCTTCGCCAGCGAAAGCTGCTTTCAGTAGCGTATTTAGGTTTTTGATATTCAATCCATATTGGGCAATTTTCTGGCGATTATAGTTCACCACCATTTGCGGAACGCCATCAATTTGCTGTACTTTTAGGTCGGCAATACCGTTTACTTTATGGATTTTTTGGGCAATTTCTTGAGCTTTTGCATAAAGTACGTCGAGGTCTTCGCCAAAAATTTTAATGGCAATATCCGATTTTACACCAGCAATTAATTCATTAAAACGCATTTGAATCGGTTGGGTAAATTCAAAAGTTACACCCGGAATGTCTTTCAACACATCGTCCATTTTCTGAGCGAGTTCTTCCATGGTTTCAGCTTTTTTCCACTCTTTCGTGTCTTTCAAATCTATGATTAAATCACAAGCATTTACGCCCATTGGGTCGGTTGGAATTTCCGAAGAACCAATTCTGGAAACTACTTGCTCGATTTCATCAGGAAATTCACGTAATAAAAGTTTTTGGGCTTCATTATTTGATTTCACACTTTGCGAAAGTGAAGCATTGCTATGAAGAATGGTTTCTACGGCAAAATCTCCTTCATTGAGTTCTGGAATAAATTCGCCTCCCAAACTACCAAAAAGTAATAAACTTGCCACAAAAAGGACTAAAGATGAGGCTAAAATGATTCCTTTTTTATCTAATGCCCAGTTGATAATTGGACGATAATAGCGATACAAAAAGTTGATGATTTTATCGGCAATGGTTTCTTTATGACTGATTTTTTTACTTAAACATAAAGAAGACATCATTGGCACGTAAGTCAAAGACAAAATCAATGCTCCAATAATGGCAAAACTTACCGTTTCAGCCATTGGTCTAAACATTTTTCCTTCAATTCCCGTAAGAGCAAGTATCGGGAAATAGACGATTAAAATGATGATTTCACCAAAAGCCGCAGATTTACGAATGGTTACGGCCGAATCATAAACCGATTCATTCATTTCTACTTGTGTAAGCAAACGCACAGAAGTAGAGCCGTCTTTGTGATGTTCTAAGGGAAATTTTTGTGTATGTAGGCGATGCACAACGGCTTCTACAATAATGACTGCTCCATCGACAATCAGCCCAAAGTCAATTGCCCCAAGCGACATCAGGTTGGCAGAAACGCCAAAGAGATTCATCAAAGCAAAAGAAAAAAGTAAACAAAGTGGAATAACAGAAGCTACCACCAAGCCAGCTCTAAGATTTCCCAATAATAAAACCAGAATAAAAACGACAATCAAACCGCCTTCTACCAAGTTTTTTTGCACTGTGCCAGTGGCTTTGTCAATCAATTTACTTCTATCAATAAATGATTGTACTCTTACGCCTTCGGGCAAAGATTTCTGAATTTCTTCTATACGTTTTTTTACTTCTTTTACTACTTTTTGGGCAGATTCACCTTTCAATAAAAGTACAACAGCACCAACGGATTCTCCTTCGCCATTACGAGTCATCGCTCCATAACGCACCGCATGACCAAATTGTACTTTAGCCACATCGCTCACCAATACGGGCAAGCCGCCACGAGAAGCCACTACAATATTCTCAATGTCTTGTAGAGAAGTTACTCTACCTTCCGAACGGATAAAATAAGCATCTGTACCTTTTTCGATATAGCTACCGCCAGAATTGGCATTGTTGTCTTGCAAAGCTTGAAATACTTCTGCAATACTTAGGTTCATGGCTCGTAGGCGTTCAGGATTAATAGCTACTTCGTATTGTTTCAAATTTCCACCATACGAACTTACTTCTACTACGCCTTTGATGCCCAATAGTTGCCTTTTTACCACCCAGTCTTGCAGTGTCCGCAAATCAGCTAAAGAATATTTTTCTTTAAACTGAGGCTCAACCACTAAAGTATATTGATAAAATTCGCCAAGTCCAGTAGTAATAGGAGCCATTTCTGGACGACCAGAACCCGCAACCAAATTGGGTTCTGCCTCTCTGATTTTTTCAGAAATCTGTTGACGAGCTTTCTCCATCGGTACGTCGTCATCAAAAACGACCGTGATAACTGATAAACCCATGCGAGAAATAGAACGAATTTCTTTGGTATTAGGAACAGTTCTTAATGAAATTTCAAGTGGATAAGTAATGAATTGCTCTACTTCAGAAGCGGGCAAAGCAGGTGATTGTGTAATTACTTGTACTTGGTTAGAAGTAATGTCTGGAAGGGCATCAATGGTCAATTGTGTTAAAGAAATGCCACCCCAAGTCACCAAAGCTAATACCAATAAGCCGATTACCAGCTTATTGTATATGCTGAATCGAATGATTGAATCTATCATTGTTTGTTTTTTTCAAGAAAAGACCTTCAAATTTTATTGCTTCCATATTTTTCTATCACTTATTAATTACCTGTTTATCAATGGATTGACAAAAAATAAGATGAATTTCAAAATACTCAGACAACAAAACTTGTAAACCCATTAAGGGAAAAGCCTGTAAGAAATGTATAAAGATTTTTTACCACAAAGACAATTTTGTGGATAAGCAACAACAAGAAGAACCGAATGGAATTCGGGCAAGGATTATACTCGTGGAGGATTAAACAATGTTTGGACTATCGAGAAGCGATAAAGGTTTTTCCAAACGAAATTGGGTTCTGAAAAGACTTTGAAGATTGGCACAAAGTTGAGAACAATCTTTTTATTAAAGGTAGGTTCAAACAAAGTAACAGTACTGTGGGAATCTAAGTTGGGTAAATGAGAGTGAGAATGTTTAGCGGTTTTTAGGTGTTTTGAAGCCGTAGAATAGTGCATGGCTAAAAAATCTAAAAAGCTGATGTTCTCGTTCCAACTATGAGTGTGCTGATAATAATGTTTGACCAATTCTCCAACTTTCGCCAATTGCAAAGCATCCGCTTTGGGGAACAAACTCCCGACAAAGATGGTAAAGCTTAATAATATGGCTGTAAATTGTTTCATTTGGCAAATGTAGTTAATTATACGAAAAGAAAAAAGGCGAAAAATCATTTTCGCCTTTGTCTTTATTACTTAGCTTTCAGACATGAGTCATTTAGCTATCTATTTTATTTTCAGCAGATTGTCTCTAAAAATTAATTTAGAGTAACCTTAACTATTTCTGATTTGTAAGTATTCTTTTGCGTTCCCAAAATACTTCTTACTGCTTCGGCAATGCCTTCGGGGTCGAAGCCACATTCTTTGTGTAACTCAATTTGTTCGCCATGTTCTACTACTCTATCAGGAATACCCAAGCGTTTGATTTGTGCTGAATAATTATTATCTAACATAAATTCAGCAACAGCCGAACCAAAACCACCTTGAATACAGCCATCTTCTACGGTAATTATTTTATCATAATTTTGGAAAATTTCATGAAGCATCGCTTCGTCTAAAGGTTTTACAAAACGCATATCATAATGAGCAGGATTGATGCCTTCTTTTTCAAGTATTTCACAAGACTGAACAGCATAATTTCCGATATGACCGAGTGTTAAAATCGCAACGTTTTCGCCGTCTTTGATTTTTCTGCCTTTACCGATTTCAATTTTCTCGAAAGCGGTTTTCCAAACTGGCATCACGCCTTCGCCTCTTGGGTAGCGAATCGTAATACATTGTTTCAATTCTTTGAACTCATCCTGCGAAGCCGTAAACATAATGTCTCTTAGCTCTTTTTCATTCATCGGAGCAAAAACAATCATGTTCGGAATACAACGCATAAAAGCAATATCATAAGCTCCGTGGTGCGTTGGTCCATCAGCTCCTGCAAAACCTGCACGGTCGAGACAGAAAATTACAGGTAATTCTTGAATCGCTACGTCGTGGATTACTTGGTCGTAAGCACGTTGCATGAAAGTCGAATAAATATTACAGAAAACGGTAAGCCCTTGAGTAGCCATACCCGCCGAGAAAGTAACAGCGTGTTGTTCTGCAATTCCTACGTCGAAAGCACGGTTTGGCATTGCTTTCATCATAATATTTAGCGAACATCCAGAAGGCATGGCAGGAGTAACACCCATAATTTTTGCATTCTGTTCAGCCAATTCTACAATGGTATGCCCAAAAACATCTTGATATTTTGGAGGCTGTGGCGTAGAATAATATTTCTTCTTGAT
This sequence comes from Arcicella rigui, assembly GCF_034929435.1. Taxonomy (NCBI): domain Bacteria; kingdom Pseudomonadati; phylum Bacteroidota; class Cytophagia; order Cytophagales; family Flectobacillaceae; genus Arcicella; species Arcicella rigui. The sequence continues at coordinate 38,782 of NZ_JAYFUM010000007.1, read as the reverse complement.
TTCACCTGTAATTTTATCAAACTTGCCCGGTGCGTGCCATAAAGTTTGGTCTTTTTCTGCCAAAGCATAACCTTTACCTTTGGTAGTGATACAGTGAAGAATTTTAGGGCCGGGAATATCTTTTAAGTCATTGAGTACAGTTACTAAATACTCTACATCATGACCATCAATTGGGCCGAAGTATCTCAAATTCAAGGATTCAAATAAATTACTTTGTTTGAGTAAAGTAGCCTTTAATCCATTTTCAATTTTAGAAACAATATCTTGGGCAGATTTTCCAAACTTCGACATTTTTCCTAACAGATTCCAAACTTCATCTTTTACTCTGTTATAAGTATGTGAAGTGGTAATATCAGTTAGGTATTCTTTCAATGCCCCTACATTCGGGTCAATAGCCATACAATTATCATTTAAAATAATAATCATATTGTTGGGAATATCGCCTGCATGATTCATTGCCTCAAAAGCCATCCCTGCCGTCATTGAGCCATCGCCGATTACAGCAATATGCTGGCGGTCTGTTTCTCCTTTATAATTAGAAGCTACCGACATTCCTAAAGCTGCTGAGATAGAAGTTGAAGAATGCCCTACGCCAAAAGCATCATATTTACTTTCTTTACGTTTTGGGAAACCTGAAATTCCTCCGTACAAACGATTGGTATGAAAGTTATCACGACGACCCGTAAGGATTTTATGCCCATAAGCCTGATGTCCTACATCCCAAATCAATTGGTCATTTGGCGTATTGAAAACATAGTGCAGTGCTACTGACAATTCAACCACACCCAACGAAGCACCAAAGTGTCCGCCATATACCGATACATCATCAATAATATATTGACGCAACTCGTCACAAATTTGTAATAATTCAGAACGATTACGTCTCCTCAAATCTTCGGGAGTGTTAATCTGAGCTAATATTTTTCCTGGTATAATTTGCATGGGCTTTTCGAGAGAAAATGATAAGTAGATAACCCTTTAAATCTTAAATTGTTTGGTTTTCGATTTTTGTTACCAAAAATCGGGGTCAAAAACCATACTAAAAAACAAATTTACAGAATTATTTTAAGCTAATTACGAATAAAAATAGTCAAGTAGATGCACCACTTGACTATTTTTATTGGATTTTGAGTATTTTTCTCTATTTCTGTGAAGCCTTGAAGAGTTTTTGTTTTTCTTCTTTTGTCAAACTTTCGTATCCTGAGCGTGAAATTTTATCTAAAATTTCATCTACTTCATCTTCGTCAGGATAACCAGTGGACATTCCTACACTCGAACTATTATAAGACGATTCTTTCTGACGATAGGCTACTTTTATTTTAGGTTTTTCATTGCGTTTGCCCAATCCCTTAAAGAAATCTACAATTACATCAATAGGTTTTCCCCAATCGTAGCCTCTTTGTAGCTGTTTTACATACAAATATCCCAATAAAGCTCCACCTAAGTGAACAATTCCTCCGCCTGCATTTACACCGATTGCACCAGCTAATGAAATCAAGAAAAAGAAGAAGGCAATATATTTAATTCTTACAGGGCCAATCAAAAACAAAAAGAAAGTATAATCTGGGGCAAGTGTGGCTGCTGCAAACATAATCGCCATTACACTTCCAGATGCTCCGATAATTGTTGTTGCAATGCCAGATTGATAATAAGGAATAAAATTGAAAGCTAAGAGAGCGAAAATTCCTCCAAAAATAGCTCCAAGAATATACAAATTAATCAATCTTCTACTTCCTAAAAATTCTTGAATGATAGCACCAAACCAATAGAGCATCAACATATTAGGTAATAAGTGTGCAATAGGATTGACAGAGTGGAAAAAAGAATAAGTAAGAATTGTCCAAGGACGATATAAAAAAGTACCCAGAGCAGGCGTAAGACTTAGGTATGACAGAGCCGAATCAAACAATTCTGATTTTTTGAATAGAACCGTAAGGCATATCAATACCAATAACATCACTACATAAACAGCCACATTCAACCAAATCAGTTGAATCAGCCCATTATTTCGCTTCGCAAAAGCATCTTTAAAGTCATCTAAAATCCCGCTCATTTTTATATTCCTTTCTATACTTTATAATTCTTAAATAATACGATGTGTAAATATAATACCTTGAAAAATAAGCCTTTGTTCAATTAATAGAATGTATTTCGGTTTTTTCCCCAGATTTTAATTAAGATAAATGCAAAAATCATTCCTCCGATATGGGCAAAGTGGGCAACGTTATCACCCGGCATTTTATGAAGCCCAGCGTACAGCTCATATAAGCCATATAAAGCTACAAAATATTTTGCTTTTATCGGGATAGGAATTAAAAAAAGCATCAATTCTGTATTAGGGAAAAGCAGAGCAAAACCTGCCATAACACCAAACACTGCCCCAGACGCTCCAATCATCGGTGTATCTAATACTGATTTCAAACACTCCTGAACAATGATAACCGATTCTTTTACATCAATATTGTTTGGATCTTGAATTTGCCCTATTACTTCACCCGGAATACCTTCTGGATAATTGTGTAATAAAAACTGATTGAAAGTACTCAAATCGGGGTTTTCAACATAAGCACGAGTAGCCGCTTCTAAGGCTGAATAGTCGTAATACTTTAAGCCCATGTACAATAAACCCGCTCCAATTCCTGTCACAAAAAAGAAGGTGAGAAAGCGTTTATCCCCCCAATACATTTCTAAAATTGGTCCTAAAAAAAATAAGCCAAGCATATTATTGAACAAATGCCCAATATTAGCATGCACAAACATAGAAGTGACAAACTGAAATGGTAAAAATTTGTCCGAAGTAAAATAATGTAAACCCATCACAGACACAATCATATCTCGATGCCCAAAGTATTCTACTCCAAAAACTATTACATTAATGGCAATTAATGCCCTAATGACAGGCGTTATCGGTGGCGTTCTCATTGCTTTAAATAGAAATTTTAGAGAAAATATTACTCTTCATAAGCCCAGTCAATTTTAGTTTTCATGTCTTTAATCACTAATCCATTAGCTTTAAAGTATCCTCTGATTTCATCTACTTTATCATATTGTTTAGCTTCCTTGTATTCACGATAAAGTGACAACATTCCTTTTGCAAAAGCTTCAACATTTTCGTTGGGTTCTTCAATCAAGCCAAGTACATTTTCTGTAATAGCTACAAATTGTTCTTTTAGCAAATTGAAAGTACTTTCACCCAATTGAGCAGGCTGTACTTGCCCCATATAAAGCTGATTGATTTTCTTTACTAAATTGAATAAACCTGCAATAGCAACGGCAGTATTCAAATCGTCGTTTAAACCATCGTAACAAGTTTGAATACCTTTCTCTACTTCTAATACGTGTTTTTGGTCTATCTCGATTGCCTCGTCTGCAATAAATTCTAATTTTTTTGCGATTCTCAATCCATTAATCAGACGTTTGTAGCCTTTCTGAGCTGCCTTTAAAGCATCGTTTGAGAAATCCAAGGTACTTCTGTATTGCGACTGCAACATGAAGAAACGAACCGTCATTGGACTGTAAGCTTGTTCCAACAATGGATGCGAACCCGCAAATAATTCAGCAGGCAAGAAAGAATTACCTAAAGATTTAGACATTTTTTGTCCGTTCACCGTAAGCATATTCGAGTGCATCCAATAACGAACTGGTTCAACACCATTTGCACCTTTTGCTTGGGCAATTTCGCATTCGTGATGTGGGAATTTCAAGTCCATTCCTCCGCCATGAATATCGAAAGTATCGCCTAAATATTTGGTACTCATACAAGTACACTCTAAATGCCAACCCGGAAAACCATCGCCCCAAGGCGAAGTCCAACGCATTAAATGTTCGGGAGCAGCTTTTTTCCAAAGAGCAAAATCTAAAGGATTTCGCTTTTCACCAACGCCATCTAAATCACGAGTTTCGGTTAATAAATCTTCCAACACTCTTCCCGAAAGTTTGCCATAATTTCCACCCTCTGCATTATAACGAGCAATATCAAAATACACTGAACCTTGCGATTCGTAAGCCAAACCTTTACTGATTAAAGACTTTGTGGTTTCAATTTGTTCAACAATATGTCCAGTAGCCGAAGGTTCGATACTTGGCGGAAGTAAATTAAATTGTTGGAGTACTTTATGGAAATCGTTGGTATAACGTTGTACAATTTCCATCGGCTCAAGCTTTTCGAGCTTCGCCATTTTACCAATTTTATCTTCGCCTTCGTCGCCATCACCCACCAAGTGACCAACGTCTGTAATATTTCTTACATAACGTACTTTGTAACCAATATGAGTAAGGTAGCGATTAAGAATATCGAAAGTTAAGAAAGTACGGACATTTCCAAGGTGAACGTAATTATAAACAGTAGGGCCACAAACATACATTCCCACATGCGGGGCGTTGATGGGCGTAAAAAGTTCTTTTTCTCGGCTGAGGGTATTGTATATTTTTAAAGGTTGCATTCAGTTGGATTATTCTTGTGGACTAAATTGATTTCTTTTACAAAACTAATAAAAGTATAATGGAATGAGAGGCTTTTGAGTTCAAAAAGCATTAAGACTTCTCCGATAACTTATTTTTAACTCTTTCGATAGAGTTCTCTATCATTTCTTTTTCTTCTTTGAAATATTTAGGAGTAAAAGATAAAGCCTTTTCAAAGTTATCTAACGCAAGACTTTCATTGTTTTGTTCTTCATAAACCCTTCCAATTTGATGGTAAGTACCGCCTAAACGATATTCTTGACCTGTTTTTTCTTTCCAGTGAATAGCCATTTCGTAATTCTCTAAGGCTTTATTCCAATTCTTTTGCTCTTCGTATACTCTGCCTATATGATGATAAGAACTTCCTAATTGATATTCTCGTCCAGTTTGTTTTTTCCAATTAATCGCTTTTTGATAATTTTTAAATGCTTTAATCCAATTCTTTTGTTCTTCATAAACTATCCCTATATGATGATAAGTAGCTCCTAATTCATATTCTTGCCCAGTTATTTCTTTCCAATAAATAGCTTTTTGATAATTTTCTAAAGCTTTATCCCAATTTCGTTGTTCCTCATACACTCTACCTATATGATGATATGTAGCTCCAAATCGTTCTTCTTGTCCATTCCGTTCTTTCCAATTAATCGCTTTTTGATAATTTTCTAAAGCTTTATCCCAATTTCGTTGATTTTCATATACCATTCCAATCTGATGATAAATTCCACCTATATTTATCATTGTATTTTCTTGAATATCATTTTTTAACACTTTTTTATAAAGAGTTAAAGCATTGTCAAATTTTCGAAAATCTAAACTCAATGTACCATAATCAAAAAGTAACTTGTTATAACTATTACCACGAATATTCAACTTCTCAGTAATACCAATGGCATTTTCGTAATACTTTTTAGCATTTTCATAGTCAAAATATTTGGCATATTCGTCTGCTAAAAGGCTGTAAAGATTTAGCCTTTCCCTCATAGCACGCCCTTTATCAGTGTCATTCAAAGGAAGGTGTTCTAATTTATCTTTTAGACTTTTGATATATTCTTCTCGTACAGGTAATTTGGCAGGAACTTCGTGAGGCTGTGGACTAAGTTCTTTTTCTTGATGTATTTCATCCTCTTTAAACACAAAAAAATTAGTCACCCAACTCCAAAGGTCTGGGGCTTTGCGTTGGAGTTGAATAAAAAAATCGTGGTCGCCCCAAAGTATCGTGATGTAATTGGGTTTTCTAAAAATAATTTCTCTTTCAAAATTCAACTGGGCAATCATACCCGAATCTACAATTTGTCCATCTTCGGAGCTTAATCGGCTATTTTCTAAACCAAAAACATTGACACAGTAAGTAATCCTTTCAGATTCAATAATAGATTTTGGTAATTTCTCTTGAAGTGTCTGATGCAAGGAGATAACTTGAAAGGGTGTAAGATCTATATCATAAAACTGGTATTGAGGGACTCTCTCTTTGAGCTTTGCCAAAACCTTTACTTGTAAGTCATAGGTGGGTACGCTTATCATCACAAGCGTCGGTTCTTTACGGTCTTGTAATGTAAACTGTATTTCATCAAGCAGGTTTTCGTTATAGGCTTTTTCAAGCTCAAAGTTCGTTGGCATTTCGTAAGTATTTTTCAAGAATAGGATTCATCTTAATTGAGCTTTTACCATTGTATTTTAGTAAAAGTAATCCATATAACATTTCCTTTACTTTGGCTTCGGCAGGCTCAAAATCTCCCTCTTTTAGAATTTTGATATAACTTTTATCAATACTCTCACGCAATGTATTACCGATTTCATCCACAACGGCTTCTACTACTGCTATATTGATTTTACTTTTTCCTCTGGTTTTACGAATGGCAACATTCACGATTCTAAACAATTGCCTAATACAACCACCTGAATAAAAAATACATTTTTCAAGTGTTTCTTTATTCTCAAAAAAAGTATCAAAATCTATGCGTTTAGTAATGATTTCACAAAGAGCATCACAATTTTCTACTTTATCAGTACGAATCATTGGTACTACGTAGCGACTTGTAAAACGAATAGGTGATTTTTCAATTTGATAGAAAGCATCTATTCGTACACTCATAATCATATTGGCGTTGATGCCTATCAATACATTAGCGTCTCTTACAAAAAGCGTTTCATATTTTTCAAACATGATTTTTTCAGAACCATCTACGATAAAAAGGATGTCTTGTCCTAAATTTTCGGCTTGAATGTCTGCTCTTATGTCTGAAAGGTAATCATTTAGCAATTGTGTAAGATGTAGTAAATTTTTTCGGGTTACTTCACGAATTACTTTAGCCGTTTTAGTCTCTCCTGCCAAAAGGTTTTTTAATGAACCTCCAATTTTAAAGAAATCAAAAAAGCCAATTCCTGCTTCTACGTTCACCGCAAGCTCGTCTTTGATACTTTCGCTAATTTCTTTTTTTACTTCAGAATCACTAAAAAACATTTTTGCTAACTCTTTGAGCGATTCTGTATTTCGACTAATACCTTTCTCTTGAAGTTGTGTAATTAATTTTGTGATAAGCAAAACATAAAAGTCTTCTGGCTCGAACCTTGAAATTTCTAATTCTTCTTCGATACTGATAAAGACTGAAAAATACAGGTTTTGTTTATTGAGGTCACGATGTAAACGTTTAAGTTCAACGGTTTTACCAGAACCAATATGACCCGAAAAAATCAGTTTCACATACTCTTCTGTCAAATGAAAAGAACCGTCATCACCAATACCCAAGTCAAACTTAATATCGCTAAGGTATTCATTACCACGCACTTTATCGAGATTAACGTAAAGATTACTGGCAAAAATATCTTCTTCAAAGGTTGGCTCAGTTACTGCTCTTGCCGTGAAGGGGTCATTTACAGGATAATTAAATTTTGACATTAGCAATGATGTTTTTTGTTGTAAAAGTAAAGAATTTCATCAAGAGTTCCATGATAAATAAGCTGTTCATTGCTACTACTGTTGTTCTAAAAATAAGTACTTCGCATTCTTGTTTTTAGTCATTAATCATGTCTTCTTTTGATAACGTAAATCTCAAACCAAAATCCTCTATCTTTGAAAAAATATTCAACCCAACAACAATGACCATTTTAGAAGTAGCTAACCATAAACATCTCCAACAAGAATTTCTTTTATTGCCTGTTAGATTGTATGAACAGGATAACAATTGGATTCGTCCGCTCGACCAAGATATTGAGAATACTTTCAATCCTGATAAAAATAAGTATTTCAAACATGGCGAGGCTATTCGCTGGATTTTGCAGGACGAAAAGGGTAAAACTATCGGAAGAGTTGCCACTTTTATCAATCACGAAACGGCCAATAAAGAAGAACAACCCACTGGCGGAATGGGCTTTTTTGAATGTATCGAAGATGAAGCTTCTGCCTTTTTATTGTTCGATACTTGTAAAAATTGGCTGGCTTCTAAAGGAATGGAAGCGATGGATGGCCCCATTAATTTTGGCGAAAGGGATTCGTTCTGGGGTTTGATGACAAAAGGATGGGAGTACGAACCTACCTACAAAATGCCTTGGACTAAGCCATATTATATTCAATTCTTTGATAAATACGGCTTCAAAGATTATTTCCAACAATACGTTTATGTGTCGCCAATTCGAGCGGCGGCGGTGAATAAATCTGTGGAAGAAAAAGCTAAACGTATTTACGAAAACCCTGAGTATTCGTTCCGACACATTGAAAAAAGTAAATTGGCGAAATATGGCGAAGATTTCAGAACGATTTTTAATGAAGGTTGGGCAAAATTTCCGGGCGTAAAAGCCATGACCGAAGAACAGGCAAGTAATTTGGTAAAACAAATGAAACCTATCATCGACGAAGAACTTACTTGGTTTGCCTACGCTGGCGAGCGTCCGATTGCGTTTTTTATCGTTATTCCCGACATCAACCAAATTGTAAAACACCTTAACGGAAAATTTGGCGTTTGGGAAAAAGCTAAGTTTATGTTACTCTTAATGCGTGGCGTGATTACTCGTACTTGTGGAGTGATTTTTGGCGTTGTGCCAGACTATCAAGGAAAAGGCGTTGAGTCGGCTATTGCTTTGCGTTTTCGTCAGGCAGGAAGAGACAATCCGCATTATCAATACGAAACCATTGATATGAATTGGGTGGGTGATTTTAATCCAAAAATGAATCGTTTCGTTTCACAATTAGGAACAACACGTGACAAAGAATTTATCACTTATCGCTATTTGTTTGATAGAACGAAAGAATTTAAGCGTTGTCCGAGAGTTGGATAAATAATGAAGAGTTGTGAATTGTGAGTGATGAATTGTGATATTATTTAAAATTCATCACTCACAAATATTCATTTCTTATATGAAGCGTTTTTAAGTAATGGATACAATTTAATTAACGCTTTTATTTATCTTAATCACCTAACAATCAAAATATTACAAATACTAATCACCAATTACTATTTACCAATCTCTACTTCATTATTTCAGTGAACTTTTACCTGTTCCAAGCTCACCCATACAATTTCTCCCATCGTTCTACATTTCAAAAACTTATCTGAATTGTAATATTTTGCCAATTCAGTTTTCAATTGTTCTGTATTTTCGGGCGTTGAAATATCGTCTCTTGCCATAATCGACATCAATTCATATACTCTTTGGCTTTCTACTTTCAAACGTTTTGAAATCAAAGACCTTTCTTCTATTTGGTATTGCTTCACCGACTCTGGTGTCATGTGTCGCATTCCCATTTCAATCAAAGGATAATTTTGCTTGAAGTACTGAGGCATATAAACCGTTCGTTTGCCTTCATAACTCTGCTGGTCAAAATCAATGGCTCTGATTCTAAAATATACTTCTTCAAAATCTGGCGTAATATCCACCACAAAATTAGAAGAGTGCATATCTCCTAACAGTAAAACCAAGCATCGTTCGTTGAATTTTACAAATTCTTTCGCCAAACGAATTTCATTGAGATTGGGGTCATTCAAATGATTTTTGAAAAATTGGTCGCCCGGAATTCCTGCGATGTGTTCTTCTACCAATGAGTTTTGATAAGTAAGATAACTAATTCTATTGGGCGAAAGTAAATGTTCGAGTTCCATGCCGTAAACCCTCGAACAGTCGGCTCTTTTGATATAAAAATAATCGAAGTTGTCGTTTACTCGGTTTACAATTCTAATCCTAAATGGCTGTGTGTTTCCGTAAGTACACAAATCAATTCTATCAACGGTTAAGTGCTTGATTACTTTTTCGTCGCCATCGGTTTTTAAATCTGCGTAGATTTTCTTTAAACCTTCATAAATATGCTCAATTTCGCTATGAGGATAAAAAACCGTAATCCACAAAGTATCATTTCCATACTTATCGTAAAGACTGATTGAACTTTCAAATCTCAATAAATCGGTATATTGAATGGGCATTTCTATTTCACGCCCATATTTTGTCAAGTACCTTCTTAGTTGAAGATTGATTTTGAAAGGAACTTTCTTTTTAGAAATTAAAGCCATGGCAATAAGTATGAATTATGAGATATGAATTATGAGTGTACAAAAGCTTAAAAGCTATTTTGGATTTAGGAATTGGGATTTCTGATTTTGGAAATTTCATCAAATACTTCTAAAAAAGTAATTTGTAAAGCCGAAATCCGACATCAGAAATCTCAAATCAAAAACGGCTTACCATCTTGATAATACTTGAGTACGGTGAGCGTCAATTTTCAAGAAAATAAATAATAAAATTGAAAACGACCAAAGCGACGAACCTCCGTAACTGAAAAAAGGAAGTGGAATACCAATTACTGGCATTAGCCCAATGGTCATACCGATATTTACCATAAAGTGAAAAAACAAAATGGAGGCTACGCCATAGCCATAGACTCGGGCAAATCGGGATTTTTGTTGGTCTGCCAGATAAGTAATTCGTAATAAAAGCCCTAAAAATAGCCCAACTACCAATAAACTTCCTGCAAAGCCTTCCTCCTCGCCTACTGTACAGAAAATAAAATCTGTACTTTGTTCGGGTACAAAATCAAATTTAGTTTGTGTTCCTTGTAAATATCCTTTTCCGATAAGTCCACCAGAGCCAATCGCAATTTTAGCTTGACGAACATTATACCCCGTTTTCTTTCTGTCAAAATCTGGGTCAACTAATACTTTGATACGGTTTCTTTGGTGTTGTTGCAAAACGTTGTTGATTGCCCAATCTACACAAGTAACAAAAAGCCCCATTGCCAAAGCAATACTGATAATGGTAATGATATTTTTAGTTTTGCGTTCATAACGTGGCATTAACCAAATAATAAGCCCTGCCAACACAGCCAAACCAATATAAATTTGCCATTCTTCAAAAATCAAAGAAAGTACAAATAGAATAATTATCGAAAGAAAAACGGCTGGATAAACGCCCGGTAATCCTTCACGATACAGTAAAATCATAAACGAAGCAAATACCAAGGCTACCCCTGTTTCGTGCGAAGCCAAAATCAAAATAGGTGGTACTAAAATAATAAGTGCTACATTGAATTGGTCTTTGAAACGAGACAAATTTACCATGGGCGTACTGATGTACTTTGCCAAAGCCAAAGCCGTTGCCATTTTGGCAAATTCGGCTGGTTGCAACTGAAACCCCCCCACTCTAAACCATGAATGCGAACCTTTTACTTCTGTTCCGACCAACAAAACCGCCACAAGTAAAAACATAAAAAAGCCATAAATAATAAAGGCGAAAGTATCGTAAAAACGATAGTCAATCACCAAAATGGCTATGATAAGCAGTACAGTTGTACCAATCCAAATTAATTGTTTGCCTGCATTGGTATCGAAAAAGCCGGGGTCGCCAATCCAAAGAGGATTTTCTGGATTATAGATTGCGGCGTAAATATTCATCCACCCTACTGCCACACATACGATAAACAGTAAAACTGTTATCCAATCTAAATTTTTTGATATTTTTTCTTGCCTTGCCAAGTTGAATTTGCTGAATTAGGTCATTCATTCAACAATGAATGACATTAATGTATAATTATTTAATGTGTGCCTTTTTTAGGCGTTGTCACTTTTTGATTAACAGGTTTTTTCGGACTCATTGGTATTTTTACTGTATTTTTCTGAGCCGAAACGCCCAACGGTAAGGTTACAGTTGGTGTTGTCAAGAAAAGCTCTTCATCTACTTTTTGTGCTGTATCAGGTTTTGAAACAGTTTTAGGTTTTGCCGCAGCATTCGCTTTTCTGATGGTCAACAAGTTTGGATAGCTTTTATTCATCCATTTAGTTTCGATAGCCTTTCTATCCACATGACCTTTGATGTACTTTTCAATACACAAAGAAGCGATTGGTGCAGCATGAGCCCCACCCGAACCTGCATTTTCTACAAAAACGGCAATGGCTATTTTAGGATTTTCTTTCGGAGCAAAAGCGATAAAAATAGAGTGGTTTTCTCCATGTCTGTTTTGTGATGTTCCTGTTTTTCCACACATCTGAATATCACTCATACGTCCGTCGCCCGATACTGTACCATTATTTACGGCTGCAACCATCCCATCTATTACTGTTGCAAAATGACGGCGGTCGATACCTACCGAAATTTTCTCTTTATATTTTGGATCAATTTCTCCAATTTTATCAATGCCTTTTACCAAATGTGGACGAATATACCAACCTCTGTTGGCAATAATAGCGGCAACATTTGCCATTTTCAGCGGATTTACGATGATTTCTCCTTCACCAATACTGTTACTGGCAATGTTTGAAAACTTCCAAGTAAGCTCGCCGTGGTACATATTATTATAATACTCTACATTGGGTAACTTTCCTTTTTTCTCGTTTGGTAAATCAATTCCTAAAGATTGCCCGATACCAAACTTCGCCACCATATCATCCCAGCGTTGTAAACCCAAAGCTGATTTTTTGAAGATATTTTTTTCAGTGTTATTATAAATCATTCGTTTATAAGTCTGATAAAAATATGGGTTACAAGAGTACTGAATCGCCTTCTGAACATCGCTGGCTACGGGGTGATTGTGGCTACAACGAATCGGCGAACCGCCGTGTCCGAAGCCCGTTCCCGGACTAATTACGCCCATTTGTAAAGCCACCAAAGCTTGAATAATTTTGAAAGTAGAACCCGGACGATAATAAGCACTTGGCGGACGGTTCAATAGTGGATGAAGTGGATTGAGATTCAGCGTTTGAAAGTACTTTGAAAAAGTTCTTCCCGACAATAAACTGGGGTCATAAGTAGGTGCTGAAACCATTGCTAATACTTCACCGCTACTTGGCTCAATGGCTACTATACTGCCTACTTTGTGTTGCATCAAACTATCCGCATAAGCCTGCAAATTGATGTCCACAGAACTAATAAGGTTTTTTCCCGAAATCGGATTTTTATCAAAAGCTCCGCCTTTAAATGGCCCTTTTTCTACACCACGACTGTTTACCATCATGTATTTGATGCCACGTTCGCCCCGAAGGTCTTCTTCATAATAGCGTTCCAAGCCCGTTACGCCTATGTAGTCGCCTTGTCGGTAATAGTCGTCTCCTGTTTCTTCTTGTTTTGCCAAACGTTCTGGACTGATTTCGCCCACATAACCCAAAGCATTTGCCATCGCTTTTGAATCATAAGTACGCAAAGCACTTACTTGAAATTCAAAACCGGGGTAATCGACCATAGCATCTTGTACTCTGGCAAAATCTTCACGAGAAAGTTGTCGGAGAAAAAGTGAAGGACGCACAGGCGAAAATACTTTCGCTAAATGCGTAAGGCTATCAAAAGTTTGGCGAGTAATTCCGAAAATATTACAGAAACGAAGTGTATCTGCCACTTTTGCCTTTTTGGGCGTAATGTACAAATCGTAAACTACGGTATTGCTTACAATAAGTTTTTTGTTTCTGTCATATACCAAGCCCCTAAAAGGTACTTGGATAATTTTTCGGATGGCATTATTCTCAGCATCTAATTTATAAGTTTCGTCTATTACTTGTAAATAGAACAGTCTGCATATATAAACTAATGCTATTAATATAAAAAATCCTTGGATAAATCGTCTTCTAAGCTCGTCCACGAGTGATAAAATATTTTATTAAGCTCTTGCCTAAGTACATTCATTTTGATTGAAACCGCTTGAAAAAACGATTGACCGAGTATTTTCAATGAAATTACTTGGTCAATTTTGGGTTCGCCTTTCGTGCGTTACAGATAATGTACAAAATTTGTTATTTTTCGGGAAATTATCAAAGAAAGTATTCAATCAGTTGTAATATTCTGATAATTCATTCTTTGGGAATACTTTTGATGAACAAATACATTCCTGCAAAAATAAAAACCAAAGAGCAACCTACCGCAAACCAAGGTGTTTGAGTACCTACTTTTTCGTCGAGCCATCGTCCTAAAAAAACGCCACTGGCTATCGTTACGAGCATCTGCGTACCTGCTCCCATATAACGCATATACTTATTGTCATTGGGTGAATCTTGTTTCATGGCTTAAATGGTTTTTTAGCTGTGAGTTGTTAGCTTTGAGCTATGAGCTGTTAGCTTTGAGCTTTGGATTATAGCCTTAGTTAATAATATAAGCTCAAAGCTCAAGGCTTACAGCTCATAGCTCAAAGCTAACAGCTAACAATAATTACAAAAATATGCCTACAACACAAAATTGATACTAATTTTACGTAAAGTTGCGTTTCTTTTAGCAGTTGAGCATTAACATTTCTTATGAATAAACTATTTATTTTTTTTTGTGTCGCTTGTATCAGTGGAGGCTTGTGGGCTTGCTCGCAATATAGCAATGCTCCTTTGAGTGTTGGCTTCCATAATGTGAACGCTAAATTCAATGCTCTTTTCCAAGCAAATATCAAATTCAAAGAAGCTCAACAAACTTTATTTAATAATCGCCAAGATAATTTTGATGAATTACTCTCTATTCTGATTCCTATCGACTCTTCTTCTGCTCAAGCGGTTGGCGAACAACTCAATTCTGTTATTAAAAAAGCTTCTTTAGTAGTAGAAAGACATCAAAATTCTAAATGGATTGATGATGCCTACGTACTTATCGGCAAGGCTCGTCTAATGAATGAAGACTACAAAAACGCTATCGAAACCTTCAAGTTTGTAAATACAAATGCTGAAAATAACGATGCAAAAGATGCGGCTTTGATTGGACTCATGCGTGCTTATACTGAAAAAAAAGAGTTTCAAACGGCTCTAAGAGTAGCCGAAATTTTACGTGAAGAACCACTCAATCAAGAAAATACCATTCAGTTTTATTTGACAAAAGCTTACTTGCATCAATTAAAAAAAGAGTACAAAACTTCTGTTGCCATTCTGGAAGAAACCTTGCCGTTGATGCCCAAAAATGAAGAAAAAGCAAGGTTATTTTTTGTAGTTGGACAAATGTATGAGCTACTCAATAACAAAACTCTTGCCGCTTCCAATTACAAGGCTGTGAACAAAAATCGCCCTAATTATGATTTAGGTTTTCATGCCCGACTCAATCAATATGCCATGATTGGGCAAAGTAATAATTTCCAAAAAATGCTCAAAGACCCAAAAAACAATGATTTACAAGATAAAATCTATGTGTCGATGGCAATGGCGGAAATCAAAAAAGAGAATTTCAAATTGGGTTTAGAACGCCTAAAAGCGGCTGTTCGGACAAACCAAAACCCTCAGCAATTACCCTTTACTTACCTTCGCTTGGCTGATGTTTATTACAACAACGTAGGCGATTATGAAATGGCTTACTATTATTACGATAGTACCGCCAGTACGCTTTCGCAACAAGACCCACAGTATAAGCGTGTTGCCGAAAAAAAAAGCTCTTTGGCAGATTTTGTTCAACAAACCAAAATCATCAAAACCGAAGATTCTTTACAGCGATTAGCAAAAATGAGTCCTGAGCAATTAGAGAAAGTACTGGAGAAAGCCTATGACATTCTGCAAAAAGAAAAAGTTGAACAACAAAGAATAAAAGAAACTGCCAACCGAGGCGGACAATTGGACAACAAACGTCCTGTGGCTACTTTTACCGACCCCAACAAACCTACTTGGTATTTTACTAATCCTTTGGCGGTATCGCAAGGCAAAATTGCCTTCGTAACTCGCTGGGGAAATCGAGTATTAGAAGATAACTGGCGTAGAAGTAGCAAAGAAAATATGCTGTCTTTTGATAGCCAAACTAACCCTGCCAACAAAAGTCTAAACAGTAATGTAAGCGAAGGTGGAGGTGACACAAAAGGTAATCAGAACCCATTGGTTGAAAATAGAAAAACAGCCATAGCAGCCCTAAAAGCCAAAATTCCTTTTGCACCCGAAGCACTTTTAGCCTCAAAAAGAAGACAAGAGGAAGCTACTTTTGTATTGGGGAGAATCTACAAACTCAATCTTAATGAACCACAAAACGCTATCATTACTTTTGAGAAATTCCTCAGAGATTTCCCTAATTCTACCCATCAAGCAGAAGTGTATTACTTGTTGTGTTTATTGCACGAAAACAATCCTTCTATTTATACGCAGTACAAAAATCAGCTTTTAGAGAAATTCCCAGAATCATATTTTGCTCGTTTGCTTATCAGAAGTCAAAACGCAAGTTTAAGTACCGATAAAGAATCAGAAGCCCAAAAAATGTACGCCGAAGCCTACAATTATTTTAGTCAGAACGACTACGAAGACGCTTACAGTTTTGTAGAAACAGCCTTGAAAGACTACCCCAACAGCCAAATTGAAGATAAATTTATTTTCTTGAAAGCCGTACTTTTAGCCAAGACCAAAGACCTTCAAACCTACAAAACCGCTCTCGAAAACTTCATTGTTGATTACCCCAAAAGCCAGCTAATTCCTTTAGCTAAGGAAAGATTATTAGCCGCAGCGACTCAGAAGTAAACCTAATTTCATATTGTGGAAATTAAATCACCATTGCAGAAGATTGTTTCTGCATTGTGTAAAATGTAATTGTCTCTGAGGAAAAATATTTATGAATTGTGGAAATTAAATCGCCATTGCGGAAGTTTATTTCTGCAATGTTCAATATGAAACCGCCTCTGAGGAAAAATATTTATGAATTGTGGAAATTAAATCACCATTGCGGAAGACTATTTCTGCATTGTACATAATGAAACCGCCTCTGAGGAAAAATATTTATGAATTGTGGAAATTAAATTGCCATTGCGGAAGATTATTTCTGCATTGTACATAATGAAACTGCCTCTGAGGAAAAATTAATTACCCTTGTAAAAATCATCTACCCCAAAAAACCTTCTTGTCCATTTCCGAACAAAAAGTGTATCGTTATCGTACACTTTTCAGCACAAGACACAACACAAACACTTCATTATCAAATACTTAACTTTTTGGCATTATCTTGTTAATAAAAATAACCAAACAGAATAGATACTTAATGAAACACATCTAATCTTATTAATTTCAATACAATGGATAGAGTAATCGAAAAAAAGAAATGGTCAATGAAACGCATTCTCCCGTGGGTGGGTGGCGTAGCAGTAATTGGACTCATTGCTGCAAGTTATTTCAGCACCACAGGCAAAAGCAAGCTGAATGTGGAAGAAGATAAAATCATGATTTCGGAAGTAAGCAAAGGAAGCTTTCAGGAATTTATTCCCGTAAACGGAATTGTAATGCCTATCCAAACCATTTACTTAGATGCCCTTGAAGGCGGTAGAGTTGAAGAGCTTTTTGTTGAAGACGGAGCTATCGTGAAAAAAGACCAGCCATTAATTAAATTATCAAATACCGACCTCGAACTGGATTTAGCCAACCGTGAAACCTCTGTTTTTCAATTAATTACCCAAATGCAATATACCCAAAACTTGGCTCGTGAAAACACCATTCGTCAGCAAGCCAATTTAGCGGATATTGATAATGCCCTTGCAGAAGCCAAACGAGTATATGAATTGAATAATCGTTTGCACAAAGAGAAAGTGATTTCAGAACAAGATTATCGCTCATCTCTAAACCTATATAATTATAACCTCCGCCGTAAATCATTGATTGAAAAAACCTTAAAACAAGATTCAATCACGACGGCAACACAATTAACACAAATGAAAGAAACCGTAGCTCGCACGCAAGAAACCTTGAAATTGATGCGTAAAAAGGCTTCTGATTTGGTGGTAAAAGCACCCGTTGCAGGTCAGCTTACTTCAAGAAATGCTGAAATCGGTGAAAACAAAGTACGTGGTGTAAGATTAGGACAAATTGATGTACTCAGCGGTTTTAAAGTTCGTGCTGATATTGACGAACATTATATTTCAAGAGTATTCATCGGTTTGACGGGTGACTTTACTATCTCCGATAAAACTTATAAACTCCGTGTGAAAAAAGTGTATTCACAAGTAACCAACGGTAGATTCCAAGTAGATATGGAATTTGTGGGAACGCCTCCAAGTGATATTCGCCGTGGACAAACGCTTCAAGTTCGTCTTTCATTAAGCGACCAAACGCAAGCAGTTTTATTAGCAAAAGGTGGTTTTTATCAACAAACTGGCGGAAACTGGATTTTCAAAGTAGGCGAAAACGGACAGAAAGCTTATAAAGTAGATATTCAGTTAGGTCGCCAAAACCCTGAGTTTTATGAAGTATTAGAAGGCTTAAAACCGGGCGACAAAGTAGTGACATCAAGCTATGAAAACTACGGAGATATGCAGGAATTGGTGATTAAGAAGCAGAAGTAGCTTTTTAGCTGTGAGCTTTTTTAGCTGAGAGCCTTGAGCTGTGAGCTATGAGCTATGAGCTGTGAGATTTTAGTTAAGAGCTTTGAAATTACTTAGTGTAAATAAAAAAAGTTCATTGCTCAAAGCTGATAGCTCAAAGCTACGAGCTATGAGCTGTGAGATTTTAGTTAAGAGCTTTGAAATTACTTAGTGGAAATTAAAAAAGCTCATTGCTCAAAGCTGATAGCTCAAAGCTACGAGCTATGAGTTGTGAGATTTTAGTTAAGAGCTTTGAAATTACTTACTTAGTGTAAATAAAAAAAGCTCATTGCTCAAGGCTGATAGCTCAAAGCTACGAGCTATGAGTTGTGAGATTTTAGTTAAGAACTTTGAAATTACTTACTTAGTATAAATAAAAAAAGCTCATTGCTCACGGCTCGTAGCTCAAAGCTGATAGCTTATAGCTCACAGCTAAAAAGCTACAAAAGCTTCGCTCCATATCCATAAATCATTTTTCTGATTTCGTTAATTTTTTTATTTAAAGATAAAAAAACTACTGAATCAATATAGTTTAAGTCTTTCGCTAAAAGCAATTGATATTCTAATTCGGAAGCTGAGCCTTTAGCAATAGTAAGAAAACGGTTGAAGTCAATATTACTTTCTCGACCACAGCCTTCGGCAATATTGGTTGGAATAGAAGAAGAAGAACGTCGCATCTGGCTTACAAGTCCATAGAGTTCATCTTTCGGAAACAGGGAAGTAGTTTTATAAATTTCTAAAGTGAGTAAATGGCTTTTTTGCCAAACTTGTAGTTTCTTAAAATCTCTCATTGTAGTATATTTTAGCGTTGAGCTACGAGCCTTGAGCTGTGAGCAATGAGCTTTGAGTTATAAAAAAGCTGATAGCTCAAAGCTCATTACTCAAGAATAAAAGATAACAACAATTTACTCAAAAACCTAAATCAAAAGCTGAAAAAAACTATAAAAAACTCAAAGCTCATTGCTAAACACTAAAAAGATATTACAAAAAAACAAAAGCTAAAAACTCAAAGCTCAAGGCTCATAGCTCAAAACTAAAAACTCATAGCTCAAAACTAAAAAATCATAGCTCACGGCTCAAAGCTCAAAGCTAATAAATCCTAAAAACATGCTTAAAATAACAGACTTAGAAAAAATTTACCGTACTGAAGACATCGAAACGGTTGCATTGAATAAGCTTTCATTAGAAGTAAAAACTGGCGAGTTTGTTGCCATTATGGGGCCTTCGGGTTGTGGTAAATCTACTTTATTAAATATCATCGGAATGTTGGATGATGCTGAAAAAGGTAGCTTTATGTTCAATGGTGAAGAGATTATCCATTTCAACGAACGCCGCCGTGCCGACCTCCGCAAACGCAATATTGGTTTCGTTTTCCAATCATTCAACTTGATTGACGAGCTAACAGTATATGAAAATGTAGAATTACCATTGTTGTACTTGGGCGTAGATGCTACCGAACGTAAACAAAGAGTAGAAGCAGTTTTGGAAAAAGTACAAATCATGCACCGTAGAAACCACTTTCCACAACAATTATCGGGTGGTCAGCAACAACGTTGTGCGGTAGCTCGTGCGGTTGTGAATAATCCAAAATTAATCTTAGCCGATGAGCCAACAGGTAATTTGGACTCTACCAACGGTAACGAAGTAATGCAATTATTAACCGAACTCAACGAAGCTGGCACTACCGTAGTAATGGTAACGCACTCTGAACACGACGCACGCTTCGCCCACAGAATCATCCGCCTTTTGGATGGAAAAGTGGTGATGGAAAATATTTTAGGATAAAAGCTGTGAGCTATGAGCCCTGAGCTTTATGAAAAGCAGACTGCAAATATCTAAGAATAAAGAAAATATATAAAAAGCAAAGAAGCTAAAAGCTCATTGCTCACGGCTCAAAGCTCATCGCTCACAGCTAAACAGCTATCAAAACCTTTAAAACCATGCTAACCAATTATATAAAAATCGCTTTTCGTAATCTTTTGAGAAACAAAAGTTATGCAATCATTAACATTGCAGGTTTGTCTTTGGGGCTTACTTGTGCCATGTTGATTTTTGCTTTAGTTCGCTACCATTTCAGTATTGATAAACATCATAGCAAATATGAAAATACTTATAGAATTGTAAGTGAATTTGTTTCAAGAGAAGGTGGTGAAAATTTTCATTCTCCGGGTGTTCCTTATCCTTTGGGAAAAGCTGTTTTGACGGATTATCCTACTATCGAAAATCTTTCGATGACTGAATTGGCAGAAGATTATTTCGAGGCTATTCCTTCGGCAAATGGCGAAGACAAAAAATTTAAAGAAACATTAGAAGGTGCGTTCGTTGAACCTTCTTTCTTTAAAATTTTTGATTATGAATGGGTTCAAGGTGGTTTTGAGGAATTAAAAAACCCTAATACAGTTGTTATCAGCGAAAAAAATGCTTTGAAATACTTCGGCTCAACGGATGTTATCGGTAAAATCATCAAACACAATGGTCGTTTGAGCCTTAAAATCGTTGGCGTTTTCAAAGATTACAAAGACAATACCGACTTTGGCTACGAAGTAATGCCTTCATACTCCAGTTTGAAAGAATATTATGGTTCTATCAACGATAATTTCGGGAGTACCAATAGCAGTACTCGTTGTGTAGTTTCATTAAACGAAAAATTTACCAAAGCTAATTGGGACAAACTAATGCCAGCTTTTGTAAAAAAATATCGTCCAGATGAAGCGAAATATATTCACTATGTCATGCAGCCGTTGAAAGAAGTTCACTTTTCAGAAGACTATGGCGGCATCAACAAAAACCTTATTTTATCACTCTTTGCGATTGGTATTTTCTTAATTATTACAGCAAGTATCAACTTCGTCAATTTAGCAACGGCTCAGGCTTTGAAACGCTCTAAAGAAGTAGGTGTTCGCAAAGTTTTGGGAAGTTCAAAAGCACAATTGTTTTGGCAATTTATGGCAGAAACAGCCATGATTACGATAGCTTCTTTGTTGATTTCAATTGTATTATTTCAATTTGGTGAGAAAATCGCTCGTGAGTACTTGAACGGAGCTTTCAAATTTACTTTCTATTTCGATGCCTCTGTTATCTTGTATGTTACGCTTATTATTCTTGCTGTTATCGTACTTTCTGGAGCGTACCCAGCTTTGGTATTAGCAGGTTTTCAGCCTGTAATGGCATTGAAAGGCAAAATTTCAACACAACAAGTGGGTGGTTTTTCTGTAAGAAGAAGTTTGGTAGTAGTTCAGTTTGCCATTTCGCAAATGCTAATTATTGGCATGGCAGTAGTGACAAGCCAATTATCGTATTTCCAAAATAAAGATTTAGGTTTCAAAAAAGAATCTATCTTAACCATTAGTCTTCCTTTTATGCCGAAGCAAGATGTTGTAAAAATGAATACCTTCAAGAATTTGGCTTCGGCTGTTCCTGATGTAGAAAAAATCAGTTTTTCAATGTCGGGGCCTCCACAATCTGGTTGGGTAAATAGCACAAGTTTAAGATTTGATAATCGTGCAGAAGACGAAAAATGGAGTACTCAAGCCAAAAGTATTGATGCCAATTATTTAGATTTATATGGTATCAAATTGGTAGCAGGTAGAAATCTCTTTCCTTCTGATTCTATCAGAGAAGTAGTTGTTAATGAAGCTTTTGCAAAAAAGCTTAACTTCAAAGACCCCGCAAAAATTATCGGTAGAAAGATGGATGCAAGAGGCAGAAATGTAGAAATCGTAGGCGTAGTAAAAGACTTTCACCAACAGTCGCTCGCCCAAACGATTGAACCTTTATACATGACAACCTTAGCGACCAATTACTATTTTGTTAATGTTAAATTACGTTCGGCTAATTTTCAAAAAGTAATCAAAACTTTAGAAAAAAGCTTTAATCAAGTATATCCAGAAAGTTACTTCAATCATCAATTTGTGGATGAAGCCATTCAAAGAGCCTATGAAGAAGAAGAAACCATGGGCAAACTTATCAACTTCTTCGCTTTGGTTGCCATTTTGATTGGCTGTTTGGGACTTTACGGTTTGGTGTCGTTCATGGCAGCACAAAAAACCAAAGAAATCGGTATCAGAAAAGTATTAGGAGCAAGTATTGGAAATATTTTAGTGATGTTCGGAAAAGAGTTTGCACAACTTATCATCATTGCTTTTGTGATTGCTGCACCTGCTGCTTGGTGGATTATGAACGCTTGGTTACAAAACTACGAGTACAGAATCAGCATTGGCGTTGGCATATTCGCTTTGTCGATTTCTATTACTATACTCATTGCTTCATTTACGGTTGGTTATCAATCCATCAAAGCAGCGTTGGCAAATCCAGTGAAAAGTTTAAGAACAGAGTAAAAGCCTTAAGCTGTGAGCAGCGAGCAATGAGCTTTTAGCTCACAGCTCATTGCTCACAGCTGACAACTAAAACCTAAAAAACATGTTAAAGAATTATTTTAAAATTGCTCTTAGAACCTTGTTGAGAAACAAAGCTTTCTCGGCAATTAATATTGTTGGTCTTTCGGTGGGAATGGCCGTTGCGATGCTTATTGGGCTTTGGATTTTTGATGAAATTTCTTTTGATAAGTATCATCAAAAATACGACCGTCTGGCACAAGTAATGCAAAACCAAACTTGGAATGGCGTTACGGGTTCGCAAACGGCGATGCCCTTGCCTTTAGCACCCGAATTAAGAGCTAAATATTCGGGAGATTTCAAAAATGTAGTATTGTCTTCTTGGACTTTTGAACATATTTTGGCTGTGGGCGACAGAAAATTTACCAAAACTGGTAATTATGTAGAACCTAAATTCCCAGAAATGTTTACCTTCAAAATGTTGAAGGGTTCGCAAAAAGGCTTGAAAGATCCCTACTCTATTCTTATTTCAGAATCGGTTGCAACGGCTTTGTTTGGTGATACTGACCCGATTAATAAAATCGTAAAAGTAGATAACAAAACCAACGTAAAAGTAACAGGCGTTTATGAAGATTTACCACATAATACTACCCTCAATGAAGTAACTTTTGTATTGTCTTGGGAAATGTATTTGGCTACCGAAAGTTGGGTAAAAAACTCGCAAGACCAGTGGAATAATAACTCATTTCAAACTTTTGCAGAACTAAATCCAAATGCAGATTTTGATAAAGTATCCGCAAAAATCAAATTAGTAAAGTTTAATCACGACAAACAAGATGCTGCTAAACCAATGGTTTTCTTGCATCCGATGAGTAAATGGCATTTATATTCTGAATTCAAAGATGGTAAAATCTCTGGCGGACGTATTCAGTTTGTATGGTTATTTGGCATTATTGGCGTATTCGTTTTGCTGTTGGCTTGCATCAACTTTATGAATTTGAGTACCGCTCGCTCTGAAAAACGTGCGAAGGAAGTAGGTGTTCGTAAAGCCATCGGCTCGGTTCGTTCTCAATTAATTACTCAGTTTTTAAGCGAATCTTTACTCATTGTAGTGTTTGCTTTTGTACTTACGCTTTTGTTGGTAACGCTTACTTTGCCGTGGTTCAATGAATTATCAGATAAAAAAATGTCCATTCTTTGGACAAATCCCTATTTCTGGATACTCAGTATTTCATTTTCATTGATTACAGGTTTAATTTCTGGAAGTTATCCTGCATTTTACTTGTCCTCTTTCGACCCAATCAGAGTACTCAAAGGTACTTTTCGTGTAGGAAGATTTGCCGCCGTTCCACGTAAAGTATTGGTAGTAATTCAGTTTACAGTTTCGGTTACTTTAATCATCGGAACGATTATCGTTTACCGCCAAATTCAACACGCTAAAGACAGACCCATCGGTTATAGTCGTGATGGATTGATTGCTATCACCATCAATACTCCCGAATTGGTTGGTCATTACGATGCCCTTAGAAGTGATTTATTAAAAACTGGAGCAGTCTATGAAATGTCGCAATCGTCAAGCCCGACTACTGGTGTGTATTCAAATCAAATCGGTTTTAATTGGGAAGGCAAAGACCCGAATCTACAAGCATTGTTTGGCGTAATTGCCGTGACGCATGATTATGGCAAATCGGTAGGTTGGAATTTTGTAGAAGGAAGAGATTTTTCAAGAAGCTTTTCAACCGATACTTCTGGAATGGTATTAAACGAAGCCGCTGCCAAGTTTATCGGGATGAAAAATCCTGTTGGGAAAAATATCAATTGGAACGATAAAAATTACCGCATCGTCGGCGTCATTAAAAATATGGTGATGGAATCGCCCTACGAACCCATTAAACCAACAATATTTTTTATCAATTATGGTTGGGCAAATATTATCAATGTTAAGTTGAATCCTGCCATGAGTGCCTCCGCTTCTTTGGAAAAAGTAGGCGAAGTATTTAGAAGATACAATCCGGGCAGTCCGTTCGACTATAAATTTGCCGACGAGCAATACGCTCTAAAATTCAGTGGCGAAGAACGTATCGGTAAATTGGCTACATTCTTTGCTTGCTTGGCGATTTTTATTTCTTGTTTGGGCATTTTTGGTTTGGCATCTTTCACGGCTGAACAACGCACGAAAGAAATTGGAGTACGAAAAGTACTGGGTGCATCGGTATTCAATTTATGGCAATTACTTTCTAAAGATTTTGTGGTTTTAGTAATGATTTCATTCTTAATAGCCACGCCAATTGCCTATTACTTTATGAATGGCTGGTTGAAAAACTACGAATATCGCTCAGAAATTTCATGGTGGATTTTCGGAATATCAGGCTTAGGTGCGTTGATTATTACTTTACTAACCGTAAGCTATCAAGCCGTAAAAGCTGCTTCGGCTAATCCAGTGAAGAGTTTAAGAACAGAATGATTCGATTTGGGATTGGGGATTTCGGATTTGGGATTTAAAAAAATCACCGAAATCCGAAATCTCAAATCCTTTAGTCCTTTAGTCCTTTAGTCCTTTAGTCCTTTAGTCCTTTAGTCATCAATCCTAAAGTCCAAACCCATGTTCAAAAATCATTTAAAAATCGCTTTGAGAATTTTGCTCAGAAACAAGATTTACTCTTTCGTTAATATACTTGGTTTGGCAATTGGCGTAAGTGCCTGCTTAGTAATTTATTTACTGGTCAGCTTTGAACTAAGTTTTGAGGATTTTCAACCCGACCGTGAACGGATTTATAGAGTAACTTCTGGTTTCAAAAACCAAGAAGGAGAACATTTTTATAATGCAGGACTATCGTCACCGATGCCTGCTTCTCTTGCACAAGAAATTTCGGGTATAGAGTATTTGGCAGCTTGCCATGTTTGGAGTGCAAAAACATCTTTACCAAACGACAAAAAATACGGTAAAAATCCACCTAAAATCTGGAAAAACGACAATTCAGAAGTATTGGTTTGTCAGCCAGCATATTTTAAAATTTTCAATTACGAATGGCTGGCAGGCAGCCCAAAAACAGCCCTCACTACGCCAAATGAAGTAGTTTTAAGCCAAAGCGAAGCAGAAAAATATTTTGGCAAAATTCCTTTAGCACAAGTATTGGGCAAACAATTATATTTTAATGATTCTTTGGCGACAACCGTAACGGGCGTTGTGAAAGACTTCCCTGTTAATTCTGATTTTAAGTTTAAAAACTTTATTTCTTTCAAAAGTATTGAAACCCAAAATTGGCGTAAAGAATTTCAATTAGACCAATGGACAAATACCAATTCGAGTTCAATGGCTTTTATAAAACTTACTCAAAACACCAAAGAAAGTACTGTAAATGCACAATTTCCTGCTTTTCTAAAAAAACATCTCGACCAAAAAGATGAGTGGAATATTGGCAGAACACTTTCATTACAGCCTTTATCAGACATTCATTTTAGTGATATATTACAAGACAATTTCTCAAGACAAGTACATTTACCAACGCTTTACACATTATTGGGAATCGCTGGATTTTTGCTATTAATTGCCGCCATCAATTATGTTAATTTATCAACCGCCCAATCTATTACTCGTGTGAAAGAAATCGGTGTTCGTAAAGTATTGGGAAGTAATAGAAAAACATTAATAATCCAGTTTTTATGTGAAACATTTATTATCACCACTTTAGCCGTCTTTTTTTCTGTTCTTTTAGTAGAACCTATTCTTTGGGTTTTCAAAGAATTTATTCCGAAAGAATTATCTTTTACTATTTTAAGTCCAAATATTTTAGGCTTTTTAGGCATCATCACGCTTGGTACTTGTGTACTGTCTGGCTTGTACCCTGCTTGGATAATTTCGGCTTATCAGCCCGTTTCGTCTTTGAAAAACCAAGTATCCTCTGGCGGACAAACTCGTACCGCTCTACTCCGTAAAGCTTTGATTACTTTCCAATTTACGGCTTCGCAAGTATTTATTTTGGGAACAATCATCGTGGCTACACAGTCGAAGTATATGCTTAATAAAGACCTCGGTTTTAAGAAAGATGCCATCGTACATTTTTACACAGATTGGAACGAAGTAAACACCAACAAGAAGAATGTTTTGATTCAAAAACTCAAGCAAATGCCTGAAATAGAAATCGTTAGTCTTGGAGAAACTCCTGCAAGAAGTGGCTATTCTACCAACAGGGTAACTTATAAGGAAGGTGGCAAAGAAATTAAAACAGACGTTCATAGAAGAACGATTGATGAAAATTATCTACCGATGTTTGGTATCAAGATTTTGGCAGGAAAAAATATTACCAATAGCGACACTGCCAAAGAATTTATCATTAACGAAACTTACGCAAAAGCATTGGGCTTCAAAAAACCTGAACAAGCGGTTGGACATTTTTTAGTGTATTCGGGCGGAAAAGGAGATTTCAAATTGCCCATCGTTGGCGTAGTAGCAGACTTTCATTTACAGTCATTACACAAAGCCATTCAGCCTTTGTATATGATGTCGGAAACTAAATATGAAACAGCCATCAATGTAAAAATTCATAGCAAAGGTCAATCTTCGGCTGATTTCAAAGGTGTTTTAGCCAAAATTGAAAAAGCTTACAAGGAAATTTATCCTAATAGTTATGAAGAATTTAGTCCGCAGTTTTTTGATGAAAGTATTGCCAAATTCTATGAAAAAGAAGAACGCTTTGCCAAAATTCTCAATACGGCTACGGGCGTTGCTATCTTGATTTCTTGCATGGGTTTATTTGGCTTGGTGGCTTTTACAACCCAACAACGCACCAAAGAAATTGGCATCCGCAAAGTATTAGGAGCTTCGGTAATGCAAATCATGCAATTGCTGTCGAAAGACTTTTTGAAATTAGTCATTTTAGGAATCTTCATTGCTACGCCTATTGCGTATTGGGCGATGAATCAATGGTTACAAGATTTCGCTTATCGCATTAATATTAGTTGGTGGATTTTCGCTTTGGGTGGCATTGCCTCTATCATCATTGCCTTGATTTCTGTGAGTTATCAATCAGTAAAAGCCGCTTTGATAAATCCAGTGAAGAGTTTAAGAACAGAATAATTCGATTTGGGATTTTGGATTTCGGATTTGGGATTTAAAAAAATCACCGAAATCCGAAATCTCAAATCCAAAATCCAAAATCCTTTAGTCCTTTAGTCCTTTAGTCCTTTAGTCATCAATCCTAAAGTCAAGAAAATGTTCAAAAATCATTTAAAAATCGCTTTGAGAATCTTGCTCAGAAACAAGGTTTACTCATTTATCAACATTGCAGGCTTGGCTTTGGGGATTGCTGCCTTTTTGTTGATTTTGGAATATGTAAGTTTGGAAAAAAGCGTGAACCAATTTCACGCCAATTTGCCTACGATGTTCCGACTTTTGAACCAAAACCCTAAAGGAGAATCGTGGGCTCAAGTAGAACCGGGCTGGGCTACGAAAGCACAAGAACGTTTTCCCGAAATCAAAAGTTACTGTCGTGTAGCCGAGAGCGTTGGGCAAGGCGTAGTGAAATATGAAGCAAAAAATATTTCTTTCCGTGAAAAAAATGTAGCCTATTCAGAAAGCAATTTCTTTTCATTTTTTAGTTTCCCACTCATCAAAGGGTCGGCTTCCGCACTACAAAAACCTGATGTTGTTTTTGTAGCCGAATCCGTGGCGAAAAAGTACTTCAACCAAGAAAATCCTATCGGTAAAACGCTTACTTTATATAACCAATTTGGGAAAAAAGATTATTTAGTAGAAGGTGTTTTTGCCAATATGGGCGACCTTTCCGACATTCAACTCGACTTTGTTTTTTCATTAGAAACCCTAAAAAACCCAGCCAACCTCAATGATAACGCTTGGGCAAATCTTACTAATCTGGATTCTCAGTACATTGATACCTATTTTCAGTTAAATCAAAACACTGATTATCTGGCACTTGAAGGTAAACTCAATGTCCTTCGCAAAGAACTTAGCAAAGAAAATGATGATGTTACTTTTCGCTTACAACCTTTTTCGGAAATCCATTTAGCAAGCAGTTTTTCAGATACTTATCCACACAATGGCAATATCAAATATGTGTTTATTCTAAGTGGTATCGCCTTTTTGATTTTGCTGATTGCATGGTTTAATTATATCAACCTAAGTACCGCCAACGCCCTAAAAAGAGCCAATGAAGTAGGTGTAAGAAAAGTAATCGGTGCTACACGCAACAATTTGGTGATGCAGTTTTTGGGAGAATCAATCTTGGTAAACCTTTTTGCCTTTGTCGGAGCTATTTTTCTGGTGACACTTTTACAACCATTTTTCAATGAAATCATTCAGAAAAATCTTTCACTTACTACTTTACTTTCCTCCTCTTTGTGGATAATTGGCTTGGGTTTGTTGATTATTGGTTCTGTCGCTTCGGGCATTTATACTGCTTGGGGCTTGGCGAATTTTAAATTAATAGAAACCCTAAAAGGTAAATTACACAAATCAGCTAAAGGGATTTTCTTGCGTAAATCGCTTGTAGTTACCCAATTCAGTATTTCAATTGTATTGATTATCGTTACGCTGGTTATTTTCAGTCAATTGAAACACATGCAAAACCAAGATTTGGGCATGAATATCAAACAATTGTTGGTGATAAAAGGACCAGAAATTGGGAAAGACAGTACTTTCAAAAACCGAGTAAATGCTTTTGAAAACGATATTGCCAACCTCAATTTCGTGAATGATTACTGTACCAGCGGAAGCGTGCCGAGCAATTGGTATAATTTTACGACGGTTGGTTTTACTTCTGCCAAATCAAAAACTGGCGACGAACAAAAACCTTACTCTTTCGTAACGATTGGACATAAATTTCTAAAAACCTATGATATTCCATTGAAGGCAGGAAGAAGTTTTACCGAACAAGAATGTGACGTGGAATGGAACAACAACAGCAAAGTACTCTTGAACGAAAAAGCTCTTGAGCAACTCGGTTTTAAATCAGCCAACGAAGCTGTAAATACCAAAATCAAATGGGACGAACGCTATTTGGATGTAATTGGCGTAGTGAAAGATTATCATCACAAAGGCTTACAAACCGCCATCGACCCGATGATTTTTTATCCTTTCAATAGTTCTTCGTACTTAACAGTAAAGCTTGCTGGCGAAAATATGAATAGCAAAGTGGCAACTTTGGAAAATGTATTCAAAAAGCATTTTTCAGGCAATCCATTTGAGTTTTTCTTTATGAGCGAAAATTTCAATAAGCAATACGAAACCGAAAGTCAGTACAGTACTTTGTTTACAATGGCTTCGGTTTGGGCAATTTTTATCGCTTGTATGGGACTTTTTGGTTTGGCTACTTTCACGGTAGAATCTCGCACCAAAGAAATTGGGATTCGTAAAATTTTGGGTGCATCTGTATTCAGTATTGTACAATTATTATCAAAAGACTTTTTGATTTTGGTAAGTATTGCCATCCTCATCGCTTGCCCAATTGCTTATTATTTTATGCAGCAATGGCTACAAGATTTTGCGAGCAGAATCAATATTGAATGGTGGTATTTTGCTTTTGCAGGCATTTTGGCTTTGGCAATTGCTTTACTTACCGTTGGTTTCCAAGCCACAAAATCAGCCTTGATGAATCCAGTGAAGAGTTTGAGAACGGAATGATTCGATTTGGGAGTTTTGAGTGCGGAGTGCGGAATATTTTTTGCCGAAATCCAAAAATGAAGATAAGAATCAAGCAAAGATTTTTGAAATAGGTATCTCAATATTCATTACTCTATCTTGTACGATTTGGTCTTCATGGAAAAATTCGTAATGGCTTGGACTATCGTAAACAAAAACGCCTTGAAAATCTGGTACAACAATCCAGCAAGATTTGATACCAAAATTGAAGTAAGGCTCAAGTTTTGAAGTCATGTCTTTACTACTTTGTGATGCTGACTGTATTTCAATAGACAACAAAGGGGCATCTTGGCGACGAGAAGGGTCGTTTTGGAAATCTAAATTTTCAAAAGGATATAATACCACATCAGGAGTAAATGAGTTGGGAGTAGTAGCTAAGGAAACTTCGCTGGCTACTCTAAATTTATCTCTGTAATTGAATTTGATTTCAAAAATCAAATTGGCTTGAATTGCACCATGTAAAAGTGTTGGCATAGGTTTATTCCTTTCTATTTCGTAGTCTGAAAGTTGGGTTTCGGCTATGTTTTCGGCTAATAGTTCCATAATCACTTTTGTTTATTTCAAATATACTCAAAAAGTAAAATCATGATACAAAATTATTTAAAAATCGCCATTCGTAATTTGCTCAGAAACAAGGTGTTCTCGGCAATTAATATCGTTGGTCTGGCTTTGGGAATAGCCACTTGCGTTGTCATTATGCTTTTTGTATATGATGAATTAAGCTACGATAGATTCAACGAAAAAGCAGATAGAATTTTCAGAGTAGTATTTAAAGCTTCTATCAATGATGGAAAAATCAACGAAGCCAACGTGATGCCACCAACGGCTCAGGTTTTGAAAAACGATTATCCAGAAGTGTTAGCCGCTACTCGTTTGCGAACCAGCGGTTCGCCTGAAATTGTTTACCAAAACAAGAAATTCAAAGAACATTCTTTTGCTTCGGTAGATGCCAATTTCTTTGATATTTTTACGTTGCCATTGTTGAAAGGCGATGCTAAAACGGCTTTGCGTGAACCCAACACTGCCGTTATTACACAAGATTTTGCCAAAAAATACTTTGGCGACGAAGACCCAATCGGCAAAGTATTGTTTATCAAAAGTTGGAACGAAAGCTATAAAGTAACAGGACTTATCGACAAAGTACCACACAATTCCCATTTTCATTTTGATATTTTTGGCTCATTGGCTGGCGTAAAAGATGCCCAAGCAGCCTCTTGGATGTCGTCGGGCTATTTTACTTATTTGGTTTTGCCCGAAGGTTTCGACTACAAAGTATTAGAAGCCAAATTGCCACAAGTCATTAAAAAGTACATGGGACCGCAAATACAAACGGCAATGGGCATGAGCCTATCGCAGTTTTTACAGAAAGGCAATCAGCTTGGACTTTTCTTGCAACCACTAACCAGCATTCACTTCGACGAAGGCTACACTGGTACACTTGAGCCAAGCGGCAACATTCAGTATGTGTATATTTTCGGGGCAATTGCCGTGTTTATGTTGCTCATCGCTTGTATCAATTTTATGAATCTTTCAACGGCAGGAGCGTCAAAACGTGCCAAAGAAGTGGGCGTTCGTAAAGTGTTGGGTTCTGTAAAACAAGATTTAATTAACCAATTTTTGTTTGAATCCATCCTTCTAAGCGTCGTTGCATTGCTACTTTCGTTGATGTTGGTACAATTGTCTTTACCCCTTTTCAACGATTTAGCCGAGAAAGATTTACAATTAGATTTCCTCCGAAATCCTCTCCTACTCATTGCATTCTTAGTTTTTGGCTTGTTAGTTGGCGTTTTGGCAGGCAGTTATCCCGCTTTTTTCCTTTCATCGTTCAATCCTGTGGAAGTACTGAAAGGTAAATTCAAATTGGCAGGAAAAAGTATCAGTTTGAGAAGTGGTTTGGTGGTTTTTCAATTTTCTATCTCTATTGCTTTAATCATCGGTACAACGGTGGTGTATCAGCAAATTAAGTTTATTCAAAGCAAAGATTTGGGTTATGCCAAAGACCAATTACTCATCATGCGAAATACTTGGTCGCTGGGAAAAAATGAAGAAGTATTTCGTCAGCAAATTTTACAAGACCCAAGAGTATTAAGCGTAAGCAGTGCGGGCTATTTGCCTGCTGGTCCGAGCGATTCAAATAATTCTTTGGGCTATCCCGACGGCGACGATTCGCAAATCATGCGAACGTTGGAGTACAAAATCGACGAGCAGTATATTCCAACGATGGGCATGAAAATCATTGCTGGACGAAATTTCGCTAAAGATTTTGCCACGGATTCTACCGCCATGATTATCAACGAAACGGCTGCAAAAGCTTTCGGATGGGGTAAAAATGCCGTTGGACATACGATTACTCGCTTAAAAAATAACGATGGATTGAAGTTTACTTACAGAATCATTGGCGTTGTGAAGGATTTTCATTTCAAATCGCTTCATGAAAGTATCACGCCTTTGTTGATGGTTTCTGAAAAAACTTATGGTTTAACCATCAAAGTAAAAGGAAAAGATGTGGAAGGTTTGTTGGCTTCCTTGAAAAATAAATGGCAAAAGTTTAATGTAGAAGAGCCTTTTTCTTACGCTTTTATGGATGAATTATTTGAAAAAACGTACCAAAGCGAACAGAAAATTAGTGTGATTCTAAGCATTTTTTCTGGACTTACCATTTTTGTAGCTTGTTTGGGTTTGTTTGGTTTGGCAACTTTTACGGCAGAACAACGCACGAAAGAAATTGGTGTTCGCAAAGTATTGGGAGCTTCGGTGAGCCAAATCGTTACTTTACTTTCTAAAGAATTTTTAAAATTAGTAATGATTGCCTGCGGTTTTGCTTTTCCGATTGGCTATTGGCTAATGAATAAATGGCTACAAGACTTTGCTTATCGCATTGAAATCAGTGCTTGGATTTTTGTACTGGCTGGCATTTTAGCCCTTTTTATCGCTTTGCTGACGATAAGTTACCAAGCCATCAAAGCGGCATTAGCCAATCCTGTGACGAGTTTACGAACGGAATGATTATCTGAAAATAGTGGAAAAGGCTATTTCAATTCCTGTAACAGGGTCTTTGATAGTACCTTCCGTATAAGTCAATTTTATACCGTCAGAAGTTCTAATCGTAATTAACTGTAATGAAGGAACGATAATCCAAACAGATTTTACGCCTGATGGAAAATAAATATAATTCATTTTATCCGTAAGGTCGGTGGTGGCTTGCTTGGGAGATTGTATTTCAATAGCAATGAGGGGAGGTTTATTGTAAAAAATAATGTCATTCTCCCAGTCGTCTTGCATTTTCGGAAAAACACATACATCAGGCTTGCATTTTACCGAAGAAAGTTCAAGTTCAAGCTCTGGTAAAATATCATATTCATCTTCAAATTGACTCAAAGCGACACTTAAACGATGAATAATTTTAGAATGATTAATTGACATAATATCTTCTGAATGATACTCTTCAATAAAGTCTAACACGGGAGTTTTCATTGAATTATTTTTTATACGAATATACAAAATTTAAAATGTCATGCTACAAAACTATCTAAAAATCGCCATCCGAAACCTCTTGCACAACAAGGTGTTTTCGTTTATCAACATTGCTGGGCTGAGTATTGGTTTGGCTTGCTGTATGTTGATTGTACTTTATACCAAAGACGAAATCAGTTACGACCGTTTCCATAAAAATGTCAACCAGATATACAGAATTACTTCTACCGAAATATCTCCAGATGGTAAAGTAGATAAATACGGCATTACGGGAATGATGCCCGGGCCAACTTTTAAAGCACAATTACCAGAAATTGAAAATTTCGTTCGTCTGCAAGGTGAATCATACAACATCAAAAAAGGCAACGAAATTTTAGTACAAGATGCCTTGAAAGTTGATAGCTCGTTCTTTTCCATTTTTACTTTTGATTTTGTAGAAGGTTCACCCAAAACGGCTTTGAAAGACCCACAATCAGTTGTGATTTCGGAAGAAGTAGCCGAAAAATACTTTGGGAAAGTGTCAGCTTTGGGCAAAACTTTATCAATCAACTATGAAGATAAATTTCAGCCTTTTACGGTGGCTGGAGTAACCAAAAAGTCACCTCAAAATTCATCCATCAAAATAGATTTATTAATGCCTTTTCATCGTGAAAAAAAACATGATGACCAATGGATTAATTTCTATTTAAACACGATTGTAACACTAAAACCATTCGCAAACCCAAAAGCTTTAGAAGCAAAATTTGCCAGTATTTACGCCAAAGAAGCCAAAGGACAGTTAGTTGAAGCCAAAGAAAATTGGAATTTTCAAAATACTATTCAATACGGGTTACAGCCTTTTGTGGACGTTCATCTTTCAACTGAATTTAGAGCGGCCAATGGCTTAAAAGATGATAGTGACCCGATGTACTCTTATGTTTTGATGGGGCTTGCTATATTTTTGTTGGTAATTGCTTGTATCAATTTTGTCAATCTCACGGTAGCCCGTTCTGTGAAAAGAGGGAAAGAAATTGGTATCCGAAAAGTAGTTGGTGGCGACCGCAAACAGTTGATTTTTCAGTTTATGGGCGAGTCTTTTGTGTTGAGTTTGATTGCTTTTTTATTAGCAATTTTTCTGGTAGAACTCACTTTACCAATTTTTAATACTTTAGCCAACAAAGCACTTTCTTTGAAGTATCTTTTTGATTTTCAACTAATTGCTTCGTATTTCTCACTCTTCCTTTTTACAGGATTTTTAGCAGGGCTTTATCCATCATTGGTACTTTCAAGTTTCAGTCCTGTTGATACACTTTATGGTCGATTTAAGTTTTCAAAAGGAAGTTTCTTGCAAAAAAGTTTAGTGGTTTTTCAGTTTTCATTGGCGGCTTTTATGATGATGGCGACGCTTGTACTGCATACTCAATTTGATTTTATGGTTAAGCAAGATTTGGGTTATGACGATAAAAATATGGTAGATGTATCAACGGGCAGAATGACTTTGGATGAAACCCATACTTTCAAACAAGAGCTATTACGAAATCCGTCGATTGAAAAAGTTGCCCCACGACAAAGCGGTTCTTGGAATACGATTGCCAAAGTAAATGGCAAACAGGAAATTATTTTTGCCTTTGATGTGGTAGATGAAGACTATCTTCCTACGCTAAAAATCCCGATGGTTCAAGGTAGAAATTTCTCTAAAGATTTCCCTTCAGATACTGCTCAGTCCATTTTAGTAAACGAAACTTTTGTAAAAGAAGCAGGTTGGAAAAACCCAATTGGACAAACGGTAAACTTCTTTTCAAGTAATAAAACGTATCAGGTAGTTGGCGTGGTGAAAGATTATCATTTCAGTACTTTACATGAAAATATTAAACCCCAACTATTTACTTGTGACCCCAAAAGATCTTCTTTTGCTCAATTGAGTATCAAAATTAAACCGACGGATATTCCAAGTACTTTAAAATTCATTGAAAAAACCTTCAAGAAACTACGCCCAACACAGCCTTATATCTATGATTTTAAAGACCAAAGTAACCAAAAACAATATGAAAAAGAGGCTAAATGGAAGCAAATTATCAGTTTCTCGGCCATACTTATCATCTTTATTTCGTGTATAGGGCTTTTTGGTTTAGCTACACTTTCAGCAGAAAAACGTACTAAAGAAATCGGCATCAGAAAAGTATTAGGAGCAAGTGCCATAGCCATCGTGTCGATGCTGACGAAAGATTTCTTGAAATTAGTATTGGCTTCGGTAGTTTTTGCTTTTCCATTAGCTTGGTGGGCTGCCAATAAATTCTTAGAAAGCTATCCATATCGTATTCAAATAAGTACTTGGATGTTCGCTACGGTATTCGTGCTTTTGGTTTTGATAACCATTCTAACCATTAGTTATCAAGCCTTAAAATCTGCTTTGGCAAACCCTGTGAAGAGTTTACGAACGGAGTAATTTCTTCCAAAATGTTAAAAAAAGTTAAGCTCTATTGAAACGCTGTGATAAGTATTAAGGCTTGATTATCTTCACTTTAAACTAAAAAAATGAAGAAATCATGTTGAAACTCTACTTTAAAATAGCTTGGAGAAACTTATTAAAACGGAAGTTTTATTCTTTCGTTTCTATCTTGGGTTTGTCGGTGGGTATTTCGTTTTCGCTACTGATTGTTACTTATATCTGGGGAGAATTACAGGTAAATGCTGATTTGAAAAATGTTGAAAATCAGTACTTGATTCAAAGCAAATGGAAGAAGCCCGATATTGGTTTAGAAATCACGACGCTTGCTCCGTTGGCAAAAACGTTGAAGGTGAATTACCCCCATTTGGTAGAAAATTATTATGGTTTTGAAGGTTATACTTCTACGATTTCAAACGGCGACAAGGCTTTCAGAGAAGATATTCAAATTGGCGATGCTACTTTATTGAAAATGTATGGTTTTGAGTTGCTTTATGGCGACCGCCAAACGGCTTTAGACCAACCTTATTCAATGGTAATTTCGTCGGAACAAGCCATTAAGTACTTTGGTAAATTGGACTGCGTTGGCAAAAGCCTGACGGTAGAATCAAATGCTGGAAGCAAAAAGAGTTTTATGATTTCGGGGGTTTTAGGAAAAGTAAATACCAATTCGGTAATGAACTTACTTTCTGATACCAGAATTCCGATTTTCATGTCTTTTGAAAGTAGTAAATTCTGGGGAATTGAGAAGTACTTCGCTTGGAACAATCCTTATAATGTTGGCTATGTTGAGCTGAAAAAAGGCGTAAATCCAGCAACGGTTACACAAGTAATGGCGAAACTCATCAAAGCCAATGCACCCGAAAATATCAGTGCCAACCTTCAAGCTTACCTTGTTCCAATGAAAGAGGTTTATCTTGAAGCCAACAACGGTATCGTAAAAAAGACCATTCTTACGCTCTTTTTCGTGGCTTTGTTTATTCTGCTGATGGCAATTGTTAATTTTATCAATATGTCTATCGGCAATGCAGTTACAAGACTCAAAGAAATCGGTGTTAGAAAAATGCTTGGTAGCCAGAAAAAGCAATTAATGCTTCAATTTTTGGCAGAATCCATCTTGATTTCTTTGTTCAGTTTATTGATTTCACTGATTCTTTATGAAGTATTTCAGCCATTTTTCGGACAAATGCTTCACAAGAAAATACCTTCTTTATTGGCGGTTTCACCTTATTTTTATCTTTTTTCAGTACTTTTTTCTGTGCTGATTGGCTTGATTTCGGGTGTTTATCCAGCTTTTATTTTGTCTAATTTGCCTTCCATAGATTCTTTAAAAGGTAAATTGAAATCTATCAAAGAGAATATTTTCCTAAGAAGAGTCCTTATCGTTTCGCAGTTTTCGATTGCTTTGTTTGTTTGTGTTGGGGCAAGTGTGATTAATAAACAGGTCAATTACTTTTTTAACAAAGATTTGGGCTATCAGAAAGAAGCCGTTGTTATATTAAGTGTTCCCCGTGATTGGTCGCCACAAGGCGTTGATAAAATGGAACGCATCCGAGACGAAATGGCAAAACTCAAAGAAGTAAGCCAAGTAAGTTTGTCGTATGATATTCCAGCAGGGCATGGTGGCAACAACAATGCTTTCTATAAAATGGGACAAGATTCTACCCAAGCGGTGTATATTCAGACCATTACAACCGATGAAAAATATGCAGATACTTATCAAATTCCTTTAGTTTCGGGCTTATATTTTCAGCGAAAACAAGAGAGCTTTCAAACTGGAAAAATTGTTGTAAACGAAACGGCTGTAAAAACATTAGGATTTAAAAAGCCCGAAGAAGCCGTCGGTCAGCAAATCAGAATTCATTATTATCCTCAGCCATTTACGATTGTTGGCGTTACAAAAGATTTTCACATTGCTTCAATGCACAAAGCCATTTCGCCTTTGGTGTTTATGAATGTAAGAGATTTCCCTTTTTTCAGGTACTTATCTTTCAAAATTCAGCCGAATAATCTTGCTCAGTCTTTATCAAGTATCGAGCAAAAATGGAAAATATTAATGCCCGGTTCAGCTTTTGAATATACTTTTATTGACGATACCTTACAAAAGTTGTATCAATCTGAAATTCAACTCAAAAAAGCCTCGCAAATCGCCACGGTTTTATCTGGAATTATTGTGCTATTGGGAATTTTAGGAATGGTTTCGATGAGTATTGCTCGCAGAACCAAAGAACTGGGGATTCGCAAAGTATTGGGTGCTTCGAGTATCAGTATCGTCATGCTTTTTCTGAAAGAATTTGTGGTTTTAATAGCCATTGCCATAGTCATTTCCTTTCCACTT
This sequence comes from Arcicella rigui, assembly GCF_034929435.1. Lineage (NCBI taxonomy): Bacteria > Pseudomonadati > Bacteroidota > Cytophagia > Cytophagales > Flectobacillaceae > Arcicella > Arcicella rigui. The sequence goes on along the minus strand of NZ_JAYFUM010000007.1, from coordinate 403 downwards.
GGTGTCATGAGTATGAACAATTGGCTCTCAGCTTATGCTTATCGTATTGATTTAAGTTGGCAAATGTTTGCCACTGTCGCTTTCGGATTCAGCATTATCATTAGCCTTTTTGTATTCTTGCAAACCTTTAAAACGGCTTTAGAAAATCCTGTGAAGAGCTTGAAAACAGAGTGAGGAGTATTGCTTTAGGCTATAGGCTTTAAGCAAATCGTAAAAATCCCTTTATCGTAAGAAATAAACATTTTTGCCTATTGCCTATGGCTTACTGCCTAAAGCAAAATAGCTAAACATGAGTCATCCCGAATTTTGGGCAAAGCTTATCCATAGGATATTGTAAATGGCTATTCTTAATCTGTAAATCGGTATCGAAGTACTTCGGTACCGATTTCCTGTTCTATGACAC